>JAGAMD010000018.1 GCA_017624905.1 Clostridia bacterium
CTTAGGATTTTCGCAGATAACCATTACGGTACCTTTTCTCTTTATAATCTTGCACTTATCACAGATTTTCTTTACGGAAGGCTTTACTTTCATTATAAAACCACCTTTCTTATTTAGCACGCCATGTGATGCGTCCCTTTGTGAGGTCATATACTGAAACCTCTACGGTAACCTTGTCACCTGGCAGTATTCTTATATAATTTAATCTTAGTTTGCCTGAAATATGGGCAGTAATTATGTGCCCGTTAGGCAATTTTACCTTGAAGGTCGCGTTTGGAAGTGCTTCCGTTACTACGCCCTCAAATTCCATTACGTTTTCTTTTCCCATATAATCCTCTCATAAATTTCTCGGGTATTTTGGTTCAGCCGTGACTCGAAGTAACGTGCAAGTCAACGGAATATTCAGTCCTTTCAAAATCAGCCGCTAAAGGACTTTTATTTGGAATTAATCAACCTTTGTTAAAAGAATGACACCATTATCGGTTACTGCAATGCTATGCTCGTAATGAGCTGATAGCTTACCGTCAGCTGTAACAACAGTCCACTTGTCGCCTAAGACTCTTATGTGGCGTGTACCCTCATTAATCATTGGCTCAACAGCCAATGTCATACCCGGGTAAATCCTTACTCCACGTCCCTGTGTGCCATAGTTTGGTACATTTGGATCCTCGTGAAGCTCGGCACCAACACCGTGTCCTGTATACTCCTCAACTACTGAGAAGCCGTTGCTTCTTGCATGGTTAGCTATTGCAAAGCCAAGGTCGCCTAAGCGAGGATTTGGAGTATTTTCAATAGCCTCTATGCCCTTGAAGAAGCTTTCCTTAGTTACGTCAATTAACTTTTGAGCAGCCTCGGAAATTTCGCCTACTGCAAATGTAGCAGCACTATCTCCTGTAAAGCCCTTATAAAATGCGCCAACATCAATTTTAACAATGTCGCCATTCTTAAGTATTTTACTGTGCGATGGAATACCATGTATTACCTCGTCGTTTATACTTATACAAGCACTTCCGGGAAATCCGCCGTATCCAAGAAATGTTGGTTTTGCACCACATTTCTTGATGTACGTACGTATCTTGTCATCGATTTCTTTAGTTGTGATTCCTTCTTTAATCATTTCCTTTGCAACAAGTAGTGCTTCACCGGTAATTCTACCAGCTATTTGCATTATCTTGATTTGCTCAGGTGTTTTTAACTGAATCATAATTACTTAATTGCGTTCTCAATAGCACTGAGTGTAAGAGCAGTTGTATCTTTAACTTCCTCTTGTCCCTCAACGAGCACGAGTACGCCCTTTTTGCCGTAGAAATCCTTGAGTGGCTCTGTTTGGTTGTGATAAACATTAAGTCTATCAAGAACAACCTCTGGAGCGTCATCCTTACGGATTGAAAGTGGTTCGCCACATTTATCGCAGCTTGTACCATTTTCAGAAGGATTATAAATAATGTGGTAAGAAGCACCGCACTTTGCACAGACACGTCTGCCGCTCATACGTTCAACAATCTTTGTGTCCGCAACCTCTAAGCTAACAACGCAGTTGATGTCAACACCCATTGCGTCAAGAGCCTCTGCTTGTGGAACAGTTCTTGGAAAGCCATCTAGAATAAAGCCGTTTTGACAATCTTCCTTCTTAAGTCTTTCGCCGATAATACCGATAACTACCTCGTCAGGAACGAGTGCACCCTTCTCGGTGTAAGCCTTAGCAGCTAGTCCCATTTCTGTATTGTTTTTAATTGCTTCTCTTATCATAACGCCGGTAGAAATGGTAGGAATACCATACTTCTCAGCGACTATGTCTGATTGTGTTCCCTTACCTGCACCCGGTGCACCAAGGAAAATCATTTTTAGATTCTTTGTCATATTAACTCCTTATTAACCAAGGAAGCCCTTGTAATGACGCATTGTCATTTGAGCCTCGATATCTCTTACGATTTCAAGGATTACGCCAACAACGATGATAATTGATGTACCAATTGTCGCAAGCTCTGATAGGTATGTGAATGACCAAAGAGCTGTTTCGATTGCCGGAACAGAATCGTGAATAAACTCTGCGTGTCTCAATACATCTAGGATGCAGTGAATAATTAGTGGCACTACAGAGATTAGAGAAAGTGCAAGAGCACCGATGAAGGTAATCTTTGAAAGAACCTTTTGAATGAATGTAGATGTTGCCTTACCCGGACGAATACCAGGGATAGCGCCACCTTGCTTTTGTAGGTTTCCGGAAACCTCATTAGGGTTAAAGGAAATTGCTACATAGAAGTATGCAAATGCTAAAATTAGACCAAATGTTAGGATGCAGTAGAACCAAGATGTATCAGAGAAGAATTGAACGATTGCTGCCCATGTAGCGTTTTTAACTTCTACTTGGCCATCTGAACCAATCTCTGTTACCGGTATAAATTGTGCTACCATTGTTGGAATTGTAATAATTGCATTTGCAAAGATTACAGGCATAACACCTGCCATATTGAGCTTTAGTGGAATGTTGGAGTTTTGACCACCATACATTTTTCTTCCAACTACTCTCTTTGCATATTGAACCGGAATTCTGCGTTCACTATCTGAAATAAAGATAATAAACCACATCATTGCTAGCAAGCCGGCAAGAACAAGTACAGTAAAGATTATTGAACCTACTGGAACCTTGTTGCCAAATAACTCATACTTAGGGAAGAATTGAGCTAGTCCCTTCTTGATTTGCATATCGAGTGCATCATTTGCACCTGTAGCTGCGTCCATACCATTCATTTCAAGTTTAAACATATTTATAAACTTGAGAACAAGTGGAAGTGCACGAGATACGATGTTAGCAAACAAGATTACGGAGATACCGTTGCCGATACCATGCTCGTTAATTCTTTCTGCGAGCCACATTACGATTGATGAACCTGCACAGTAGCAAGCTACAACTGTAACACCAACTAACCAGTTAAGTGCAACTTGACCACCCTCGCTTGTTACAGCAAATGGGTTTTGAATACCACCCTGTGATTGAAGCAAGAAGTAGTAGCCTATACCTGTTACAAGTGCGATACCGATTGTAATGTATCTTGTGATTTGTGTGATTTTCTTCTTTCCCTCTTCGCCTTGCTTTGCAAGTCTTTCAAGAGGTGGGAGTGCAACTGTCAAAAGTTGAATAACGATTGACGCTGTGATGTATGGAGATACACCAAGTGCGAACAAGGATGCTTGTTCAAATGCACCACCTGATAGTGTGTTGATAAATTGGAATGTGGAACCATCTGCAATCATAATTGAGCTGGCAAATGGAACCGGAATAGCAGATCCCAATCTATATAGTAATATAATTAATATTGTGAAGATAAGCTTTTTTCTTAAATCTTCAACTCTCCAAGCGTTAGCTAAGGTTTTAAACATAATTATTTCACCTCAGCATTTCCGCCCGCTGCTTCGATTTTCTCTTTAGCTGATGCTGTGAAAACCTTAGCTTCAACGGTGAGCTTCTTTGTGAGTTCGCCGTTGCCAAGCACTTTAAGTCCGTCATATTCTTTACGTACGATACCGCAGTTTACAAGTGACTCAAGAGTTACTGTTGCGCCGTCTTCAAATTTGTTTAGATCGCTAACATTGATTGTTGCATAAACCTTTGCAAACTTGTTATTGAAACCTCTCTTTGGAAGTTTTCTATATAGTGGAAGTTGACCGCCTTCAAAGCCTGGTCTAACTCCGCCGCCTGAACGTGCATTTTGGCCTTTGTGTCCCTTACCAGCTGTTTTACCATTACCAGAACCTGGACCTCTACCTTTACGCCATGCTGCCTTAGCTGAGCCTGCAGCTGGAGAAAGTTCGTGGAGCTTCATATTTTTTCCTCCTTTTGAAATTGATTTTTAGGATTGATTGTTTTCCAACCAATTTCTGCCCTTTGGCAGCTTTAAGTTATGCGTTTTCTACCTTTACAAGGTGAGAAATAACTTTGATTTTGCCTGCCAAAACCTGATCGTTCTTACAAACGATGCTGTTACCAATCTTGGTAAGGCCAAGAGATTTTGCAGTTGCAATTTGGTTAGGCTTGCAAGCTATAAGACTCTTTACGAGAGTTACCTTTACGTTTTCCATCTTATAGACCTCCTTAACCTAGCACTTTCTCAGCGGCAATGCCACGAGTCTTTGCAACTTCTTCTACGCTACGGAGCTGCTTCAAACCTTCAAATGTAGCCTTAACTACGTTTGTCTTGTTGTTTGAACGGAGGCTCTTAGCTCTGATATTCTTAATACCTGCAAGTTCAAGAACAGCACGAACTGTTTGACCTGCGATAATACCTGTACCGAGGGAAGCTGGCTTTAGAAGTACAGTACCTGCACCGAACTTACCAATTACCTCGTGTGGGATTGTTGTATCCTTAATTGATACTTCTATCATGTTCTTTTTAGCATCTTCGATACCCTTACGGATTGCGTCAGGAACCTCAGCTGCTTTACCAAGACCGTAACCTACGTGTCCGTTACCGTCGCCTACAACCATAAGAGCTGTGAAACGAGCGATACGACCACCCTTTACTGTCTTTGAAACACGGTTGAGTGCAACCATTTTCTCTTGAAGATCAAGAGTAGCTGCGTCGATTTTAATAGACATTTTAATTTCTCCTCTATTTGTTTAATTAACTTAAACAGTGTACAAACCAGAAGCTTAGCAAAGTTCAATTAGAACTTCAAGCCGCCTTCTCTTGCGCCTTCTGCAAGCTCTGATACACGTCCGTGATATACATAACCGCCACGGTCAAATACAACTGTGTCGATTCCTTTTGCGAGTGCTTTTTCAGCAATCATAAGGCCAACCTTCTTAGCTGCCTCCTTGTTGCTGCCGATACCTTCAAATCCGGCCTCCATTGTAGAAGCGGAAACGAGTGTTACGCCTGCCTCATCGTCAATGATTTGGCAAGAGATATTTTTGTTTGAACGATAAACGCATAGACGTGGACGGCTAGCTGTTCCTGAAATCTTACCACGAACTCTTGCATGTCTCTTAAGTCTTTGAGCGTTCTTATCTTTTCTTGATACCATCTTTTTCCTCTCCTTTCATTATTTGCCGGTCTTACCGGATTTACGACGAATCTTTTCGCCTTCGTATTTGATACCCTTACCCTTATATGGTTCCGGAGCTCTTCTTGAACGAACGAATGCTGCTGTTTCACCAACAACTTGCTTGTTGATACCCTTGATGATAATTGTGTTAGCATCTGGAGTTTCAAAAGTGATTCCTTCCGGAGCGTCAACGATAACCGGGTGTGAGTAACCAAGTGTTAGGTTAAGTGATTTGCCTTGCATTGCAACTCTGTAACCTACACCATTAACCTCGAGCTTCTTTTGGTAGCCCTCAGTTACACCTACTACCATATTGTAGATAAGTGTTCTTGTAAGACCGTGAAGTGCACGATCTTCCTTTTCGTCGCTTGGACGAGTAACAGTAACTACGTTATTTTCGCAAACAACGTTCATTCTGCTGTTGTAATTTAAATCTAATGTACCCTTTGGGCCCTTTACGGTAACAACTGAGTTAGCTGCATCAACAGTAACAGTTACGCCAGCAGGAACATTGATTGGAGCTCTTCCTATTCTTGACATATTCGTTACCTCCCGTATTACCAAACAAATGCGAGAACTTCGCCGCCAACGTTTTCACGTCTAGCCTTTTTGTCTGTCATAATGCCCTTTGAAGTAGAGATAATAGCAATGCCGAGGCCGTTCATAACCTTTGGCATATCCTCACAGTTTGAGTAAATTCTAAGACCTGGCTTAGAAACTCTCTTAATACCGTGAATAACCTTTGCTTTACCATCATACTTAAGTGTGATTCTGATTACGCCTTGTTTGCCGTCTTCGATAACGGAAACTGCCTTAATGTATCCCTCTTCGAGAAGGATGTCAGCGATTGCCTTCTTCATATTTGAAGCAGGAACATCAACTGTTTCGTGTTTTGCATTGCTTGCATTTCTAATTCTTGTAAGCATATCTGCAATTACGTCTGAAATTTGCATTTTATTTTCCTCCTAATTATGCAAGGCACCAAGCTTTGCTGCCGAGTATTTCATCGGCCGCTTACCGATGGTTAAACTTTCGTTTCCTTCCGGTTAGATTGGAGTGAACACTCTTTGTGTTCGTTATTTTTATTTTTAAATTACCAGCTTGCTTTTCTTACGCCTGGAATTTCGCCAGCATAAGCAAGTTCACGGAAGCAGATACGGCAAACGCCATATTTGCGGAGATAACCGTGAGGTCTGCCACAGATCTTGCAACGGTTGTATTCTCTTGTTGAATACTTTTGTGTTTTTTGCTGTTTAAGCACCATAGCTTTCTTAGCCATCTTTGCAAACCCTCCTAATTATTTCGCAAATGGAGCACCCATAAGTGTGAGTAGCTCTTTTGCTTCTTCGTCATTTGTTGCTGTTGTTACGAATGTAATATCCATACCACGGATCTTGTCAACCTTATCATATTCGATTTCTGGGAATATGAGTTGCTCCTTAAGACCCATTGAGTAGTTACCACGACCATCAAAGCCGTTTGGATTGATACCCTTGAAGTCACGTACTCTTGGAAGAGCAAATGTGAAGAGTCTATCCATAAATTCATACATTCTTTCGCCACGAAGTGTAACCTTCGCACCGATCTTTACGCCCTCACGGAGCTTGAAGTTCGCTACTGACTTTCTTGCGTAAGTAGGAACTGCCTTTTGACCGGAGATTAGTGAGAGTTCCTCAATAATCTTGTCAATAACCTTTGAGTTGTCTTTTGCATCACCAGCACCAACGTTGATTACGATCTTGTTGAAGCGTGGGATTTGCATTGTGCTCTTGTATGCGAACTTTTTCATAAGAGCTGGAGCAACTTCATTATTATATATGTCCTTAAATCTAGCCATTTTCAGTTACCTCCATTAAAGCTCTTTGCCGCATTTTGCGCAAACGCGGATTTTCTTACCGTCAACAACGACATGCTTAACTCTTGTGCCCTTGTTGTACTTTTCGCATTTTGAGTTTTGGCAAACTAGTTGTACCTTTGATGCGTACATAGCGCCTTCTACCTTAAGAATACCACCTGTTTCGCCTTGTCTTCTTGGCTTTTGGTGCTTGGAAACAATGTTTGCTCCCTCAACGATTACCTTGCCTTCTTCTGGGCTAACAGCGATTACCTTGCCCTTAACACCCTTATCGTCACCGGAGATAACAATAACTGTGTCATCGCGTCTTACGTGCATTTTCTTCATTATTATTTACCTCCAATTAAAGTACTTCTGGTGCAAGAGAAAGAATCTTTGTGTATTCCTTTTCACGAAGCTCTCTAGCCACTGGGCCAAAGATACGTGTTCCTCTTGGTGTTTTATCTTCTTTAATAATTACTGCTGCGTTCTCATCGAACTTAATGTAAGAACCGTCTGCACGACGTACGCCCTTAGCGCTTCTTACGATAACAGCCTTAACAACGTCGCCCTTCTTAACAATGCCACCAGGAGCAGCCTTCTTAACTGAGCAAACTACAACGTCACCGATATTAGCATATCTTCTACCAGTACCGCCGAGTACTCTAATGCAAAGAAGCTCCTTAGCGCCTGTGTTATCGGCAACTTTCATTCTGCTTTCTTGCTGAATCACTTTCTTTATCCTCCTAATAAGGTTTCCCTAAACTTCGGCACATTATTTTTTTGATGTACCCTCATAAAGGATTAGATTATTTTGCTTTTTCTATGATTTGAACAAGGCGCCATCTCTTTGTCTTTGAAAGAGGTCTGGTCTCCATTACTTCTACCTTGTCGCCGATGCCACATTCATTCTTTTCGTCATGAGCGTGAATCTTTGTTGTTCTTTTGATAATTTTGCTGTATACAGGATGCTTAACATTGTCCTTAATAGCAACTACAATTGTCTTGTCCATCTTGTCGCTAACAACAATGCCAACTCTTGTTTTTCTGAGGTTACGTGTTTCTGTCATAACTCATTTTCCTCCATTACGCATTCTTCTCATTGAGAATGGTTTTTACTCTTGCGATGTCTTTCTTAACATCAGCAATCTTGTGAGGATTTTCGAGCTGGTTGATCGCATGTTGGAAACGAAGATTAAAGAGTTCTTCTTTGAGTTCTTTAAGTTTCTTTTCAAGCTCTTGTACACTCAAATTTCTAATTTCAGTTGTTTTCACAGCCTTATTCCTCCTCTGCTTCGTTTTGCTCTTTTGTTACAAATTTACATTTGATTGGGAGCTTGTGCATAGCAAGACGCATAGCCTCTCTAGCAATCTCCTCGGAAACGCCGTCCATCTCAAACAATACTCTGCCTGGTTTAACAACGGCTACCCAATACTCTGGTGAACCCTTACCGGAACCCATACGAGTTTCAGCTGGCTTTTCAGTGATTGGTTTGTCAGGGAATATCTTAATCCAAACCTGACCGCCACGACGAATATATCTTGTCATAGCAATACGTGCTGCTTCAATTTGGTTTGCTGTGATCCAAGCTGGTTCAGTAGCAACGAGACCATATTGTCCGTTTGTAACCTTATTTCCACGTGAAGCCTTACCCTTAAGGCGACCTCTTTGAACACGTCTGTATTTTACTCTCTTTGGCATTAACATTAGCGCTCGCCTCCTTCGGTATTCTTAGGAGCACGTGGTGCTCTGCGTGTATTGTTACGGCCTTCTTTAGCGTCCTTGTTGAACTTTCTTCTTGGTCTGTCCTTCTTTTCCTCTGTTGTTTTGTTAACTTCAGAAAGGATTTCACCCTTGTAGATCCAAACCTTAACGCCTATCTTACCGTAAGTTGTGTTAGCCTCCCAAAAACCATAGTCAATGTCAGCTCTGATTGTTTGTAGAGGAATTGTACCCTCGTGGTATTGCTCTGTACGAGCGATTTCAGCGCCTGCAAGACGACCGCTACATGCGATCTTGATACCCTTAGCGCCGAGACGCATTGTTCTGCCGATTGCTTGTTTCATTGCACGACGGAATGCGATACGTCTTTCAAGTTGGCTACAAATGCTTTCTGCAACGAGTTGTGCGTCAAGATCGATTGGCTTAACCTCAACTACGTTAACAACTGCCTTCTTGCCGGTGAGCTTTTCAACGTCTTCTCTGATCTTATCGATTTCAGAACCACCCTTACCGATGATCATACCAGGCTTTGCACAGTGGATAAATACCTTAACTGTTTCCTTAGCATCTCTTTCGATTTCGATCTTTGAAATACCAGCTGATAAAAGCTTGTTCTTAAGATGTTCTCTTAAGTTATAGTCAGATACAAGGATGTCGCCGAACTTTTCGTCAGATGCGTACCATCTTGAATCCCAATTCTTAATTACGCCAACGCGTAATCCATGAGGATTAACCTTTTGTCCCATAGTCGACTCTCCTTTACTCTTTCTCTGCCACTTCTACTGTGATGTGGCTTGTTCTTTTTAATATTCTGTTTGCGCTTCCCTTACCTCTAGGCATTACTCTCTTGAGCATATGGCTGCCTGGTGTTACAAAGCACTTTGAAACATAAAGTTTTGATTTGTCCATATTATGATTGTTCTCAGCATTCGCTACTGCGCTAGCTAGTACCTTCTCAAGAATCTCAGCACCTCTTTTTGGTGTGTTCTTAAGAATAGCTGCTGCCATTTCAACATCCTTGCCACGAATAAGGTCAAGAACTATTTGAACTTTGCGAGGAGCGATGCGAACATCATATAGATATGCTTTTGCTTCCATGTGATGTTAGCCTCCTTATTTCTTACCGTTATTAGATGTTTTTGATCCTGCGTGACCTTTGAATGTTCTTGTAAGTGCAAACTCGCCGAGCTTGTGACCTACCATATCTTCGGTTACATATACTGGAACATGTTTTCTGCCGTCATGAACAGCGATTGTATGTCCAACAAACTCTGGGAAAATTGTTGAAGAACGTGACCAGGTCTTCAAAACTTTCTTTTCGCCTTTTTCGTTCATAGCTACTACACGATTGAAGAGCTTTTCTTCTACGTAAGGCATCTTTTTCGAACTTCTGCTCATTATTTCTTCCTCCCTTATCTACCGTTTCTTCTCTTAACGATGTATTTGTTGGTTCTTGCCTTCTTGTTTCTGGTCTTGTAACCAAGAGCAGGTTTACCCCAAGGAGTTACTGGGCCTGGTCTACCAACTGGAGACTTACCTTCACCACCACCGTGAGGGTGATCGCATGGGTTCATTACTGAACCACGTACTGTTGGGCGGATACCCATATGACGTGTCTTACCTGCTTTACCGATCTTAATAGTATCATGCTCGATGTTACCGATTTGACCGATTGTAGCCTTGCAATCAAGTCTTACAAGTCTTACCTCACCTGAAGGAAGACGAACTTGTGCCATGCCGTTTTCTTTAGCCATAAGTTGAGCTTGAGCACCAGCTGTACGAGCAAGCTGACCACCCTTACCAGGATAAAGCTCAATGTTATGAATGATTGTACCTACTGGAATATTTTCAATAGGAAGTGTGTTACCTGGCTTGATATCTGCGTCTGCACCGGAGTAAAGAACGTCGCCGTCTGTTACACCTGCCGGAGCAAGAACGTAGCTCTTCTTACCTTCTTCGTTTTGGAGAAGTGCGATGTAAGATGTTCTGTTAGGGTCGTATTCAATACCGATAACTGTGTTCTTACCGTCTTCTCTCTTGAAGTCGATAATTCTGTATTTTTGCTTGTTTCCGCCACCTTGATGACGAACTGTGATTTTACCATAGCTGTTACGTCCTGCGTGCTTTTTCTTTGTTTCGATCAAGCTCTTTTCAGGAGTAAACTTTGTAACCTCTTCAAATGAAGCCACAGACATATGTCTTCTTGAAGGTGTGGTTGGCTTATATTTCATTGTTGCCATTATACTTTACCTCCCACATTAGTTCAAGCCGTTAAAGAACTCGATTTCCTTTGAAGAAGCTGTTAGTGTTACAATAGCTTTCTTCCATTCAGCTGTATAACCGAAGTGGTATCCAAGTCTCTTTGGCTTTTTCTTCATATTTATTGTATTAACCTTAGCAACCTCTACGCCGAATAGTTCTTCAACTGCTTTTGCAATTTCTGGCTTTGTTGCGTCTGTTGCTACCTTGAATGTGTATCTCTTGTTTGCGATACCATCCATTGACTTTTCAGTAATTATTGGTTTGAGGATTATGTCCTGAGCGAATTTCATTACGCATATACCTCCTCTAATTTTTGTACTGCAGCTTGTGCAAATACGATTGTGTTGCAGTTGAGGATATCGTATACATTAAGTGTATTTGTGTAAGCAACCTTAACACCAGGAATGTTTGCAAGGGACTTAACAACCATATCGTTCTTAGCATCGAGAACTACGAGAGCCTTCTTGCCAGCGCCGATTGCTGTTAGCATGCTTGCCATTACCTTTGTCTTGTAGCTTTCAGCAACGATTGAATCTACAACTACCATTTCATTGTTTGCTACCTTAGCGCTTAGAGCACTGAACATAGCGATTTGCTTAACCTTCTTATTAAGCTTCTTTGTATAAGAACGTGGCTTTGGACCAAGAGCGATTCCACCGTGTGTCCATTGTGGTGAACGTGTTGAACCTTGTCTTGCTCTACCTGTTCCCTTTTGTCTCCATGGCTTTCTACCACCACCGGAAACCTCACTTCTTGTGAGTGTTGACTGTGTACCCTGTCTTTGGTTGAGAAGGTATGTTCTCACTGCAGCATGGAGGACAGCCTTGTTTACTTCTGCGCCGAAGATTACATCAGATAGTGCGATTTCGCCTACCTCAGCGCCAGTCATATTTACAACTTTAATACTTGGCATTGTTTATTCCTCCTTTGATTATGCTTTTACGCTGTTGCGAAGAACTACAATGCTGTTCTTTGCACCTGGAACTGCGCCCTTAACAGCGATAAGATTCTTCTCTGCGTCAACTTTTACTACTTCAAGGTTTAATACTGTAACTTGCTCGTTACCGTATTGACCTGCCATTTTCTTGTTTTTGAACACTCTAGATGGTGTTGAGTTAGCACCCATTGAACCAACTTGACGGTGGATTGGACCTGTACCGTGTGTTGCTTGAAGCATGTGGTGGCCCCATCTCTTAACTGCGCCTGAATAACCATGGCCCTTTGTAATGCCTGTAATGTCGACCTTCTCGCCTTGAGCGAAGGTATCGACTGCTATTACGTCGCCTACGTTGTAGTCAGCTGCGTTTTCGAGTCTGAATTCCTTTAGGTGTTTCTTTGCTTGAACACCTGCTTTTTCAAAATGACCCTTAGCTGGTTTGTTTACGTGCTTTGGTGATACGTCTTCATATCCTACTTGGATAGCATCGTATCCGTCTGTTTCTGTGGTCTTCTTTTGTGTAACCACACAAGGACCGGCCTCGATAACTGTTACAGGGATTACTGCGCCGTTTTCAGCGAAGATCTGTGTCATACCGAGCTTCTTACCGATAATTCCTTTTTTCATTTTGCTTTCCTCCATATTATTTGGTTATTGGTTGACGTTTGTTTTTGTCGTAGCCTTCGACACGCCAACTTGACCTGACCGTCATCATAGACTTACGTTCGTGAGTAACTTTGAACTGCTACTGCTCGGTGGGGTATGGCTTTTTGCTTAGCGAGAATTAAAGCTTAACTTCGATTTCTACGCCAGCTGGTAATTCGAGAGTCATGATAGCGTCAAGAGCCTTCTTAGATGGCTTAACGATTTCAATGAGTCTCTTGTGTGTGCGTTGCTCGAATTGCTCACGACTGTCCTTATACTTGTGAACCGCACGAAGGATTGTAACAATCTCTTTCTCGGTTGGAAGTGGAATTGGACCGGATACTGTCGCGCCATTTCTCTTTGCCGCATCAACAATCTTTTCAGAAGCTAGGTCAACGAGCTTGTGGTCGTAGCCCTTAATTCTTACTCTGATCTTTTCATTTACTGCCATTTTGCTTTCCTCCTTAAATTAGAAATTTGACGGGGACTTTTGCTCTTACACCGTCCCGTGTGTTTCCTCCACCTGCTTAACAAATCCGAACCGTGAGATGGTTCGGTACAAATGCAAGCCGGTGCTTGTCAGACCTTTGCTGACAGGAGATACACTTTGCTGCATTTCGCTGCTTTGTGAATCGAACGCGCTCCACGAAAATTCCCTTCAAACGCCATAGCAGTAGGACATTTGAAGCAACCTTTCGCTTCTCCACACGTTAAGCCTTGTTATTTTATCATATATATAGTAATTTGTCAACATTTTTTTAAAAATTTGGTAATTTGAATTTTTGTCAAACGTAAAAAATAAAGGCGTTTTTGTGCAAGTTGACGAATTTTTTGTGCGTTTTTGTGCTTTTTAAAGCTTTTTAAAGATAAAATACTGCAATTTTCCTTGATATTTTCTTAAAATTTCGTATGATTGCACAAATCAGCACTTTTAGCATTTTGATTTTTCTCTTCCTTATTTATATATAGTTACTATTATATAGGGCTTTTTTCTTCTCCGTCTAACAACGCATTTGATTTTTGCTAAAGAAAAAAATCGGATTTTGAGCGATTTTTTTCTTAATTTATCGCAAAAAATCCGATTTGTTTATCATTTTTTATTATTTTTTCTGTCCATAATATGCGTTTGGACCATGCTTTCTATCATAATGCTTACGTAATAGAGTCTCTTGCATTCTCTCAACATTGCCGTTTGCTTGATACATCAGCATCTCTGTATTGTATGACATCATAGCCACCTGTTCAAGAACAACCGCTGCTTCAACTGACGCTTTTGCATCATCTCCCCAAGTAAATGGTCCGTGCGAGTGAACAAGAGCTGCGTGCATCCTTTGAACGCCTGTTTCCTTTAGTGCCTCAAGGATTACTGTGCCTGTTTCCTTTTCGTATTCACCCTTTATCTCAGCATCAGTCATTTTTCTTGTGCAAGGAATTGTTGTGCCAAAATAATCTGCGTGAGTTGTGCCATATGGAGTAATACCTCTGCCAACCTGTGCATATATTGTAGCCCAAGGTGAGTGAGTATGGGTAACACCACCGATTTCCGGATACGCCTTGTATAGCTCTAAGTGAGTTGGTGTATCAGATGACGGCTTTAATGTTCCCTCTATTACATTACCATCGAGGTCAACAACAGGGAGCATATCAGGAGTTAAATCATCATATTCAACACCCGATGGCTTAATTACAACTAATCCCTTTTCTCTGTCAATACCGCTTACATTTCCCCAAGTGAATGTGATTAAATTGTATTTTACAAGCATCATATTTGCTTCATAAACTTCTTTTTTAAGTTGTTCCAGCATTTTATTTCTCCTAAAGATAAAAATTACACTTTTATAGTATCAAAATTTTCATTTTTAGTCAATACTATTTTTAAATTTAAGTTACTTTTTATTAAAATGCTTGATTTTGTCTTGAGTATATGATAAACTCAATATGAATTAATGATTGAAAGGAGAAAAAATGAAACAGTCGCAGCTTATATATAAAATTTTTCTGCCGATAGCGTTATTGCTTTTGGTGTTGGCTACCATTTTCAATTCTCTCTCCTTATCTCTCACCTATAATAGCTTCACAAGTAACATTGGGATTGGCTCACCATTGTCTATATTGTTTATAGTCTTTGTTTCACTTTGCTTTATAGCTCCTATTGTTTTGGGATTTTTGACTAAGGAAACAAGCATAATTACAAGAACAGTTAAAAATACTATATTTGAAAAAATCGCATCTTCAATTGTTATCCTTAGCCTACTAGCACTTTTGGGATATGATGTTGTGATTTTATTTCAAGAGATAGCTTATGCCGCTGACATCCAAGGCTACACTATGTCATTTTCAGAAGCCTTGAAGCAACACTTTGAATTATGGAGACTCTTTAGAGCTGTATTAACAATTCCATTCATAGTTCATCTTGTTTTTGGATTTTTGCCAAAGTCATCTGTTTCGCCACTAGTTAAAGCATTTTTCCATTGTACTGCAATTTTGTGGTGTATGATGACACCAATTATAATTTATTTTTACTCCGGCACTCCACCAATTCCTGAATATTTTAGAATAACATTTTCTATTATGTTTATTCTTTTCACTCTGTTTCTGTTGTTTGATTTCAAATGGATATATTTTGATTCAAGCATTAGAATTTACTCAGCATTAACACTTATAACCTTCATATTCGCATCCGTTATTTCCGTCGGCACAGTAGTAGGACTTATTGCAAACAGTGAGCTAAGCATAAACGAGCTTTCACTTAGTCTCTTTGAGGTTATCGTCTCAATCTCACTTGCAATTTATTCACTATCCAAGTGGCTTGAAATTTACAAAACAGTAAACGTAGTAGCCGAAAATGAAGAAGAAAAATAAAGAACGCACAGCCTACATACGGCTGTGCTTTTTTATAAAAATCGGCTGACACGTATCTAAAATAAAGAAAAAAGGACAAAATCGTTAAATTGGCGATTTTGTCCTTCATTTTTATTTAATTCTTACACGTGTCGGCGTTTTTTACAATGTTATGCCATTTTCTCAAACTTTTCTTGAGTTATCTCATACTGTGTTGCTTTATCGGCTAAAACTCTTTCAAACTCGTCAATCATATACTCTGCCATTCTACCAACCTCGTTAGCTTGGCTACCTGCAATATGAGGTGTTAAGAATATATTATCAAGCTTGTAAAAATCGCTACCCTCAACAGGTGGCTCATCTATTGTAACATCGAGTAGTGCACAAATATCACGTCTTTCACGCAATACCTTTAGCATTCCAGGCTCATCAACCTGTGCGCCACGTCCTGTGTTAATGAACACTGTGTTTGGCTTCATAAGTCTAAAGTGCTCTTCCTTTAAAATACCCACTGTTGCAGGAACATTTGCTAAGTGGTTTGATACAACATCGCACTCCGAAAAAATTTCCTCAAGTGTCGCCTTCTTAGCACCCAAAGCTTTTACAGCACTCTTCGGTAAAAACTCGTCATATACATAGAATTGCAATGAGAATTTTTTAAGAAGCTGAATTACCTTGCGACCTATCATACCGGCACCGATAATACCAACCTTTGAATCGTAGTTACCTGTATGTGCCTTTGAATATTCAACAGCTCTATCATAATGGCCGCGTCTAACCATACGCATTGATTGGAAATATCCCTTGTTGGCAAGTAAGATTTGTGCCATTGTAAACTCAGCTACCGGAATTGCGTTAGCGGCAAATGCGCTGAACAGTCTAATTCCCTTATCAAGATAGTGTTGACCAAAATATTTTACCGAGCCCGCTGCATAAAACAATGCCTTTAAGCTTGGAAAAAATCTCGCGAAATCATCCTTGTCCTCAGTACCGCCCGGCATTGACCAAGTAGAAAAAATATATTCTACATCCTTGAACTCATCAGGGTTAGCCTCAAGATCCTCTTGGCAATAAACCTTATCAACATTTATATCAACTAACTTTTTTAATCTTTCCTTTGCTTCAGCTGAATACACATAATCAACCGATGCTGCTCTGTTTGCTAAAAATATTGCTTTCATATTGTATTCTCTCCTTGACATTTTACTTAATAAAAGCATACAACTGTATTTTCTCACAAATTACCACTTTTGTCAAGCGTTTTGAGGTTTTTTCTTAAATATTTTTTACCTTTTTAACTATGTTAAATTTTTTTCGGTTTTAAGCTCATTCCTTAGCCGTTTTTCTTGACAAATTTGTAATATTATGGTATCATCAATATAGTATATATTATATAAGAGGAGACCTTTTATGGCTAATATTCCATTAAACAAAGAAGCTTTTTTGAAGCTTTGTGATGAGTCTGGCACATCCTTCCCATACTCCGAGGACATTTCTTGTCTTTCAAAGGGCATAGAGATTGCTGGTAAAAAAGTTAATAACAGAATTGTATATCAAGCTATGGAGGGCTGTGATGGTACATATGATGGTGCGCCTGACGAGCTTACATATAGAAGATATTTACGTTTTGCACGTGGTGGTGCCGGTATCATTTGGTTTGAGGCTACTGCTGTTATGGGTGAGGGACGTGCTAATCCACGCCAAATGTACCTTACAGAAAAAACAGAAGATGAATTCAAGAAAATAGTAAACGATATCAAAGAAACCTGTATAAAGGAAAACGGCTTTGAGCCTATTGTTATTGTTCAGCTTACACACTCAGGCAGATATTCCAAGCCTGAGGGCACTCCTGCTCCTCTCATCGCTTACAACAATCCTATCTTTGAAAAGGACAACCCTATTGATAAGTCAAGAATTGTCAGTGATGATTATCTCGACACCCTTACTGAAAAGCTTATAAATGGTGCTGTTTGGGCAAAGAAGCTTGGCTTTGATGGTGCTGATATTAAGAGCTGTCATAGATACCTACTTAGTGAAATTTTGTCAGCCTACAATCGTGAAGGCAGATATGGTGGTAGCTTTGAAAATCGTACACGCCTACTAACTACCGCTGTTAAAGAATCGAAGATTCTTACAGGTAAGGATTTTATCATCACCTCTCGCTTAAATGTGTATGATGGATTTGAGTATCCTTATGGCTTTGCAGTTAAAGAAGGCAATGGAATTGTGCCTGACTTCACGGAATCAAAGATGCTTGTTAAGAACCTGGTTGCAAATGGCATTGATATGATTGATATGACTATGGGTAACCCATATTTCAATCCACACGTTAACCGCCCATATTCACAGGGTGGATATATTCCGCCTGAGCATCCAATGCAGGGCGTACAGAGAATGCTTGATGGTATTTCTGAAATTGCAAGTGAGATTAAGGGTACGCCTGTTATCTCCTCCGGCATTTCATTCCTCGGTGCTGTTAGTGCCAATGTTTGTGCGGGTTATATTAACGAGGGTAAATTCGATTTTGCAGGCTACGGTCGTGAAACCCTTGCATACCCATCTTGTGCAAATGCTATTACTTCAGGTGAAAATCTTGATCCTAAGAAGCTTTGTATTTGCTGTAGCAAGTGTACTGAAATTATGAGAAAGCCGGGAGGCACACCGGGTTGTGTTATCCGTGATGGTGAGGTTTATATGCCTCTTTATAAGAAACTAGTTCTTGGTAAATAAGGAGATAAAAATGAAAAAGGTTGCTATAATCACAGGTGCTGTTGGTGGCATTGGCTACGCAACAGTTGAAAAATTTGACAAAGAGGGCTACGCTATTGTAGCTATGGATATTGTACCAACAGAGGCTGGTAATGAAAAGCTAGCCAACATTAAGGATTGCGTTTATGTTAGTGGAAACCTAGCCTTGGGTGAAGACAGAGCTAATCTTGTTAAGACAGCCCTTGACAAATACGGCAGAATTGATGTGCTTGTTAATGTTGCCGGTGTTGCTCCAAGAGTAAGAAACGACATTCTTGAAATGACTGAGGAAAGCTACGATTTCGTTATGGGCATCAACACAAAGGGTACACTTTTCCTAACACAGCTTGTTGCTAACGAAATGATTAAGCAAGAAAAGGTTGACGGTGCTAAGGGTTACATTGTAAATGTTTCCTCATGCTCCGCTTACACCTCATCCACTAGCCGTGGTGAATACTGCATTTCCAAGGCTGGTGCTACTATGATTACAAAGCTTTTCGCTGACCGTTTGGCTAGTGAGGGCATTACAGTTAATGAGATTTGTCCAGGTATTATCGCTACCGGTATGACAGAAAAGGTTAAGGAAAAATATGACAACCTTATCGCCGGTGGTCTTGTTCCACTTGGCAGATGGGGACTACCGGAGGACTGTGCTAACGCAATTTATGCTCTATCTAGCGGAGCTCTTGGCTATACAACCGGTCAATCAATTATAGTTGACGGTGGTATGCATATTCAAAGACTATAATTATCCCTCAAAAAGGAATAGAAAATGAAAGAAACAACTACTATTTTTAACGGAGTTACTGTAAAAAAGATTACTCTTGATGCTCTTGTTGTCGGCACCGGTGCTGCCGGCTACAATGCCGCACTAAGACTTGATGACTATGGTGTCAAGGACGTGGCAATTGTTACTGAAGGAGTTAAAATGGGCACCTCACGTAACACAGGCTCCGACAAGCAAACATACTACAAAATGAATCTATGTGCCGACTACCCTGACTCACCAAAGGCAATGGCGCAGGACTTTTTCAACGGAAAATGCGTTGATGGAGATATTGCGTATGCAGAGGCTGCACTCTCTGTTATGTCATTTTTACACCTATGCGAATTAGGTGTTGAGTTTCCTGTAAACAGATATGGTGAATACGTCGGTTATAAGACCGACCACGATCCACGTGCTCGTGCAACAAGCGTTGGTCCTCTCACCTCAAAGATGATGACCGAATGCCTTGAAAAAGAGGTTAACAAGCGTAATATCAAAATTTATGACAAGCTACAAGTTGTTGAAATAATCAAAAATGGCGACACCTGTGTCGGGATTTTGTGTTTAAACAAGGCTTCAAGTGATGAAAACAGTCGTTTTGTTCTCTTTAACGCAAAGAATACAATTTTGGCAACCGGTGGCCCTGCCGGTATTTACTCAAATACTGTTTATCCTATTGGTCATCACGGTGCAACCGGTGTTGCATTCGAGGCGGGGGTTAAGGGTAAAAACCTAACGGAATGGCAATATGGTCTTGCTTCTACCAATCCTCGTTGGAATGTGTCCGGTACATATATGCAGGTGCTTCCTCGTTTTGTATCCGTTGATGAAAACGGCAATGAATATGAATTTTTGAACGACTATTTCGACGATATTGGCACTTGCCTGTCCAAGATATTCAAAAAGGGCTATGAGTGGCCTTTTGACTGCAAAAAGGTATTAAATGGCTCATCAATTATTGATCTACTTGTTTTCCGTGAGAATGTAATGAAGGGACGCCGTGTTTATCTTGACTTTAGAAAGAACCCATATGGTCTTGACGAGCTTCCTTACGACGCACTTGACAGTGAGGCTCGTGAATATTTGGAAAACGCACATGCTTGCTTTGGCACTCCTTTAGCAAGACTTCAATTTATGAATATGCCGGCTTATGACCTATATCTATCTAAAGGTGTTGACCTTGAAAAGGAAATGCTCGAAATAGCTCTTTGTGCTCAACACAACAATGGTGGACTTGATATTGATATGTGGTGGCAAACAAACGTGCCTAACCTATTTGCTTGTGGTGAGGTTGCCGGTAGCCATGGTGTTTATCGTCCCGGTGGCAGTGCTCTTAATGCCGGTCAGGTTGGCTCTACACGTGCAGCACAATATATTTCAAAGCATCAAGAAAATATCAAGGCAGACGCGGAAATCTTCGACCAAGTGTCTAAAAACGCTGTAAACAAGCATATAAATATTACACGTGCTATTATTGATAGCGAGGACAATGTTCTCGCCCTTACCGAAAAATATCAAAAGCTAATGGACGAGGTAGCGGGTCCTATACGTAATGCATCAAGATTTGATGAAGTAAGCAAGGAATTTGCAAATGCTTTTTCTGATTTTGACAAGCTCGTTAAGGTTGACAAGCCAACAAAGCTGTGGCAAGCATATCGCTTACGCGATGCTCTTCTTGGTGAAATGATGTATATCTACTCTATGAAATCATATGTATTAGCCGGTGGAAAATCCCGTGGCTCTGCTATTTACACATCTGAAAATGGCACAGCACCAGAGAAAATGGAGGATGTTTTCCGTTTTGAGCTTGATGATGGTGCTCTTAATGACAGAGTATTTGAAATAACTTACCATTCCGATCTCGAAGGTGGTATCGGTGGTGGTGCGCGTCCTGTAAGACCATTACCTGAGGGCGGCGGTTTCTTTGAAAACGTTTGGCGTGACTATCGCGAAACGAAGAACATTTATTAACAGTATGGCTCAGGCTGAAGAGCCTGAGCCATTTAACATTTAGCAATTTATGTGGTATTTTATCCACAGGGTGCGATTTTTACAGAATCGCACAAGAAATAAGGAGATATTATGAAAAGTGGACTTGTTTCTGTTTCGTTTAGAAAAAAAGGAATAAAAGAGCTTATTAGAGCCACAAAGGAAAGCGGTCTTGAGTATATTGAATGGGGTGGCGATGTCCACATCCCTATGGGAAATGTCAAGCTTGCACGTCGTGTACGTAAGCTTATGCACGGTGCAGGTCTTAAATGTGCTTCCTACGGCTCTTATTTCGGTCTTATGTATCATTGTGATGAGCACTTCCCTATGCCATTTAAAAAGGTATTAAAAACTGCTAAGGCTCTTGGTGCTAAAACTGTTAGAGTTTGGCTTGGTTGGCCACGCTGTGGCTGTAAGAAGGGCTGTGATCAATATGTATGTAATAACGGCTACAATCGTGCAGTAAGAATTACAAAGGATCTTTGCGACCAAACAAAGAAATTTGATCCTAACCTTACTCTTTCAATCGAATGTCATTTTGCAACCTTAACCGATGACTATCACGACACATTAAAATTTATAAATGATGTAAACAAGGACAATTTAAGACTATATTGGCAACCAAACCATTCAAAAGGCTTTGAGTACAATTTAGAGGCATTAAAGGCTCTTTTGCCTTGGGTGACAAATGTTCACGTTTTCAATTGGGACAAGGATGCAAAAAAGTATCCTTTATGTGAAGGAACAGGTGATTGGAACAAGTATTTAGAGGTTCTAAATGACGAAAATGCTGAGGGACGTATCTGTTTTCTTGAGTTTATGCCTGACGGAGAGCTTACCTCTCTTCCTTGTGAGGCTAACGCTTTAAACTCTTTATTAGGTGGTGAAAGAAAATGAACTTAATCGGAAAAGCATCAGATCCAAAATTTTGGGCTGAAATAAAAAACAAACCTGAATTTAAGCATATGCTCGACTTGTTGATTAGAGATTATGAAAATGACGGTATGGGTGAGATCCCTTGCACTAAGTTTTCAAAATTTCGTCTTTTCAACGACATAGGCGACCGTTCGGTTTATCAGGTTGATTTCTTTAAGCGTCAGCACAGATTATTTATTTTAACCGCTATGACTCTTATCTATGAAAACGAGCCAAAATATCTTGAGCTGCTACAGGACACAATTTGGGAGCTTTGCGACCAATATGTTTGGGCACTCCCTGCTCATATGCCTAACATCACTGAAAACAACAACTGTGAGCTTGACCTTGACTCAACAACAATTGGTTATGCTTTAGCCCTTATAAAGGCTATGCTTGGCGACCGCTTGCACGATTTAATCAAAGCAAGAATCGATGCTGAGCTAGACAGACGTATAGTTAAGCCATTTCTTAGCAAAAGATGGCACTGGGAATTTAGAGAAAATAACTGGACAACTGTATGCTCCGGTGCTGTCGGTTGTACTCTTATGCTTAACCGTCCTGAGGTTTTTGACCTTGTTCAAGACAGAATCAATCACAATATGCAAACATATATTGATTTTGGCTATCAAGATGATGGCGTTTGTACTGAGGGTGCAGGATATTGGAGCTACGGCTTCGGTTATTACCTAACATATGCAGAAATGCTAAAGACCTACACAAACGGCAGAGTTGACTTAACCAAGGGCGAAAAGGTTAGAAATATTGCTATGTTTTTACAAAAGCTATTTCTTGATGAGAATGTTATAGTAAACTATGGCGACTGTGGCATTGGCAACAAGGTAACTATGCCGGCAGGATATTTATATCTTTTGAAAACACTATTCCCTGACGATGTAGAATTACCACCGGAAAACACATTTGCATATGAAGTGCACTACTTTACATATTTCTTAAACACATTTCGTTTTTATGATCCATCTTATAAATCTGCTAAGCTATCTAAAAATGCTGAATATTTTATGGCTAACCAAGGCTGGTATGTAAAGCGTACTCCAAAATACGGCTTTGCTTGTCGTGGTGGCTCAAATGGTGAAAGCCATAACCATAACGACGTTGGCTCATTCATTTTCTCAAAAAATGATAGACAGGTATTTTGTGATATTGGCGGACGCCCATATACAAGACAATATTTTGAGCATCCTATAAGATACACATTTCTTGAAACCTCATCAAGAGGACACAATGTACCAATTATAAACGGCAAGTATCAAGGCAATGGTGGTGAACGTGCAACAACAACCTTTGAAAACGGCACTATCAAAATGGACTTTGCTTGTATCTATCATCAAGAAGAACTAACCAAGCTTGTGCGTAGCTATATGCCCGACGAAAATGGTGTTACCGTAACTGACGAGTTTATAGGTGCCAAGGAATTTACTGAAAGACTTGTTACATTGGTAGAGCCAACTATTGATGACGGCAAAATTACCGTTGACGGTGTTACTGTTACATTTGATAAAAATCAAGCTAAGGCAAGATACGAAACCGAAACACACGCACTTGAGCTTGATATAAACGGTGAAATAACCAAGGGACAAACAGTATACCTTATCAGCATTGATGTAAACGAGCCAAAGGACAAATTTACATTTAGAATTGATGCTTAAGTGCTACAAAGCCAATAAACACGGCACTTATCAAAATATGCTAATATGTTCATATGTTAGTTGAATATTAAAAGCCTTGCGTTTTGCAAGGCTTTTATTTTGTTTGCGTCAGTATTCGGAAGCAAGATAAAATGTATATTTTTCCTTGTTTTCAATGCTTATATTGGAAAGCTGTTCTTTAGTTAAGGTTAAACATATTTGTTCTTCTTTGATTACTGCACTTGAGTTTATTTTTTTAAATACTTTTAGTCCTTCGTTTATGTTGCTAACTACAAGAGCTTTCTTTGCATCTTCAATGGTCGTTTTTAGACTGTCTATTTTATTTTTGGTATCTTCTACATCGCAAGATAGCTTTTCCTTAAAAAATTCACCATTTACTATATAGATGTTTAAAAAGTCTTCACCATAGTATAAAATTGTTTTTTCATACATTGTCTTTTTCCACTTTATCCCGTTTGGAGTACCATCAGTATACAGTACCTCACCATACTTTAGTAGTTCACCCTCATCTAATAGATACTCTGCCTTTTTTAAAAATGATTCTGCTTCCTTTAGCTCTGCAATGTATTCATCAAATAGCCTTCCGTTGTACACATAGTCATCAGGGATTGTATGATAAAGCGAAACAGCTATCTCAAGGCTATCCGTATCTTTTGCATTTAATAGCTCTTTATAAAGCTCGGGAGAAACACTTATCCCGTTCCATTCCTCATATAAAACCGGGACTGTAACTTGATAGTTTTTATCATCTCCCGGGATTTTGATGTCGTCTGCATCGTTGTCAATATTTGCTTTTACTATAGCAAATATACATAAAGCAATTAAGGCAAGACATACTAAGACCAATACATATTTCTTCCAAGATAAGCAACCTTTATTTTCTTTCATATTAAAATCATTCTCCCTTCATATAAAATGTCCTTTCATAAATATATGTCGAGATTTTTTGTCAACTTTGGAATGTTTTTAATAATTTGTATTATTTTTCCGAATAAAGCGAGAAGCTGTATTTTTCGCTATTTTCAACAAAGAGGCAGGAAAAGTCTTTTTTGGTTATAGTCATTTGTATTTCTCCATCCTCAATAGTTGCATTTTGACCTGCTTTTTCAAAATCACTTACGCTTTTTTCTAACGCTTCATTGCGAATATGATTCTTTGCCTCGTCAAGAGTTAGATTTAGCAGATTTATTTTGTTTTTTGTGCTTTCTGTATCATTAAGTAGCTTTTCCTTTAAAAATTCACCATCAACTATATAGGTGTTTAGTATGCTTTCGCCATAATAATCAATTACTTTGTCATATTTTGTTTTAGTCCATTTTACACCATTTGGCGTACCATCTGTATAAAGTAATTCTCCGTATTTTAACAAATCGCCTTCATCTACGAGATATTTTGCCTTTGATAAAAAGTCTTTTGCTTCCTTTAATTCCTTTAAATATTCGCTGTATTTCTTTCCGTTGTATAAATAATCACTCGGGATTGAAATGCTAACAGTAGCAACTATATCAAAGGAATCCTCATCGTTTCCGTTCAAGAGTGATTCATATAGCGCCGAAGAAACCTTTAGACCATTCCACTCCTCGCCATTAATACTATCTGTTATATTAGTGTTTGGCAAAAAGCTTGAATTGGTGCTCGGTGGTGCTTTGCCTTGATTTATCATATTATTTCTAATAATAACAAGTGTGCTTACAAAAATCACGGCAAAGCAGGCTGCAATAGCAATCCATCTTTTAAAAGAGAGGGTAATGTTTGGCTTTTTACGCTTTGTTTTTAATTCTTGCTTGGTTTTAAAATATTGCTCAATTATATCATTGTCAATATTACTAATAGCTTCAACTAGCAGATTATTCACAAGCTCACCCCTCTTTTCGTTAGATATTCCTTTAATCCTTTTTTTATTTTATCAATTGATTTATAAATGCTTGAAGCGGTTACGTCCATTTCATTTGCAATATATTCTATTGGATTTGACATATAAAATCTACTTACAAAAATATATTGTTGTTTTTTAGACAAGCTTTTCACATAGTCGCTTATCAGCTTTCCTAATTCCTTTGCGTTTAAGCCTGCGTCTATTTCCTCTTTACTATGTAAAAGATAACTCAAATCGTCTATCGTAGTCTTAAATTCCGATGGGATAGATCTTTTTCTGTTTTTTCTTCTGTAAAAATCTATTGATATTCTACGTATAATCTGCACTATAAAGGCAGGAAAAACGCGAGGACGAGTTGGTGGAATTGCATTCCATACTGCAAGATAAGTGTCGTTTTGACATTCCTCGCTGTCGCTTTTGTCGTTTAACACATTATAAGCAATTCTAAATAATAGCTCTCCATATTTATTGTCGGTTTCTTCAATAGCTTTTTCTTCTCTTTGCCAATACAGCTCGATAATCTGCTCATCGTCAAGAATTTGCTTTTCCCCCATCAGCTTGTCCTCCTTTCTAAATTGCTCTTTTTTATATATGTCGAAATTTTTTCTTTAATTTGGAACGTTTTTTCGTTTTTTATTTTTATATCATTCCTTATATAAAGCGAGCTCCCTTATTTAAAGGGAGCCGTTTTTTATAATTTATGTTGAATTATGCTAACTGCCTTTGGTAGGACTTTTACATCAGCTACATTGTTTTCATATAGCTCACCGTCGGCTGAGATAAGCTCACAGCCCTCAACCTTAACACCTACACATTTTTTATACATTAGGAATTTTTCCGTTCCTTTTTTAACAATACAGTTATCCGGATCCTTTATGTGCTTGCCTTTTTTAAATGGGCCGACAAGAGTTAAAAATCTAAGTGCACTGATATTTTTAATTATTGTTACATCAAGTATTCCGGAGTCTAGCTTGGCACCGGGGATAGCCTTAAAGCCACCACCATACCATCTGCCATTACCGATTGCAATAAGAAGGAATTTATCATCCATCTCCTCGGTTGTGCCATCCTCGTAGGTAAAGGTAACCTTCGCCTTAAGAGGCTTTTTGTGAAGCAGCTCACCAACAACACCAAGAATATATGCCATTGGGCCGTTTACAAACGGGAGCTTTTTAAGCTTATCTGCACGTTTGACAACGCCACAGTCAAAGCCCATATTTACTATATTAGCCGCATATTTATCATTAAATTTCATTATGTCTGAGACAAACTCGTCAGGCATATCATCAAATGAACGGATAAAGTCATTGCCTGAGCCAATTGGCACGATTTTGAGCATTGCCTCATCGGCACATCCGCTTTCCATAACAGCATTAACGGCTCTATGTATTGTGCCATCTCCACCATAAACCGTAAAGCAGGTATCTGGCTCAACCTCACAGGATTTTCTTATAAACTCGCTGGTTTCAACCGGAGAAACAGACATGTATGTCTCATCAGTTTCGCGTATGTGCTTACGAACTCTTTTTGCTGTGCCTTTTCCTGCAAGTGGGTTCAAAATGTGCAAAATCCTTTTAATTTTGCGACCAAATGAAGTTTTAATTCCTTCCATTATAAATCCTACCTTGATTTTTTATAGCATTAAACATCTGCTAACCATTTAATTAGGTCTGTTTCCTCAAAAGCTCTATCCCAACAGTTATGACTCAAGTCATCGAAGGCAACAAATTCTACGTTACCACCACTAGCTCTAACCGCATTTACCATAAGCTCAGAATATGCAAACGGAACAACGTCATCACGCTTGCCGTGATAAACGCGCACAGGCATTTTAATCATCCAAGCACGCCAGCTCATTCCACCTGAGCAAAGTGGAGCTATCTTTGCAAATCGCTCAGGATAAGTCATAGCTAACTCCCAAGTGCCAAAGCCTCCCATAGAAATGCCACAGAGTGAAACTCTTTTAGGGTCAATTTGGTTGTTTGAAATAACCTCGTCGATTAACGCCATAACCTCGTTTTTAAAATCATACCAAGTAAATGGCCAAGCCGGGCATTGTGGACTAAGAGTATAAGCACGTACACCTTCATACTCCTCGTTAGCTGTAAAGAGCTTTGGTATGCAATATACCTTTAATTTTTCAATATCGTCGCCACGCTCACCAGCACCGTGCAAGAACACAATAAGAGGTAATTTTTCACCCTCTTTTATATCACTTGGAGCTGTTAAAATGTAGTTTAGCTGCTTTGCTTCAATACCATATGAAGCACTTTTCTCATACTTAATCATATTTTTCGCCTTTGGTAAATTTTTCTGCATTATAATTATACCATAGATTTTGAATTTTGTCAACCTGTGGATTTTTTTGCCATATCAGGACACAAAATATTGTGATTTTTACTTACATATGGTGCTTTTATTGTGTTATTGTGAAATGTCTTTTCGATTACTTTCGCACGGACGGTCGAGGACGCCTGTCCCTACAATTTATATTTTTTTGTTTTCATTCTTGTTTTTTGAGATAAAAAAAGAGATTTTGCGTTTGCAAAATCTCTTTTTATGTATTTAAATTATTTAATGATTTCGCCGTAAACAACGCCAAATGCACAAGAAGCATTAGCCTCGTCTGTGTCAATGTGCATTGCTGCTGCGAAGTTTGGATGTACTCTTACAACAACATCATCAAAGATTGTTGTTCTGTCTGATACAACCTTAACCTTTACGATTTCCTTATCGCTAACGCCCGCCTCAGCTGCCTCGTCTGGTGTGAAGTGGATATGTCTCTTTGCGATAATAACGCCCTCGCTAAGCTCAACCTCACCACATGGGCCAACGAGCTTACATGGAGCTGAATTTGCAACATCTCCGCTCTCTCTTACAGGAGCTGTAACACCAAGTGTACGAGCATCTGTAAATGAAACCTCAACCTGTGAAGCCTTTCTTTCAGGGCCAAGAATACTTACTCTCTCAATAGACTTCTTAGGGCCTACAACAGTAACTCTCTCTTGACAAGCGAATTGACCCGGTTGGCTGAGATCCTTAATATTTGTGAGCTGATAATCCTTGCCGAAAAGGATGTCGATGTGCTCACGTGAAAGATGCACGTGACGTGCGCTTGTTTCAACTAAAACCTTGTTATTCATAATTTATATCTCCTTAATATTTTTTCCGTATATTATATTAGCACACTTTTCCTAAAATGTAAATATCTAAAAAGATTTTTCGACAAAAATTTCAACAACATGTTTCCACACTTATATTATTAAACAGTAAAATATTGACAATAAACTGAATACGGGGTCCCGTGGCTTTTCTTATTTGATGACTATATTGTTGTTAGGTAGCGATAGATTCTATCGCGTTGCTTCAGAATGACAGTAAAAAAGCAGGAGTAAACTCCTGCTTTTTTGTTTTATAATAAAACATCAAGTCGTGACACATCCTCAGGTGTTTCGCGATTGATTACTACTCTGTCGGTGTCGCCAAGCATAACGACTGCGGGGCGTGGGACACGGTTATAATTTGATGCCATTGAGTAGTTATACGCGCCTGTTACCAAAACTGCTATATTATCGCCTCTTTGTGGCTTTGCAATCTTGACATTTTCTTGGATTAAGTCTCCGCTTTCACAGTTTCTACCGGCTATTGTACATTCATAGTCGGCTATCTTATCCATCTTATTTGATGTTAAAACCGTATAGCTTGACTGATATAATGCATAGCGAGGGTTATCTGTCATACCGCCGTCAATTGCAACATAATTTTTATAGCCATCTATTTCCTTAATAGAAAGTGCTGTATATAGTGTCATACCGCCATCGGCAACGACACTTCTGCCCGGCTCCATTAAAATGGTTGGCATTTTAATATCGTTTTCCTCGCAGTAGTCCTTAATATGCTCGGAAATAAGTCTAATATTCTCTGCATAATCGATTACAGGATCGCTCTCAACATATCTTACGCCAAAGCCACCGCCGAGGTTTAGTATTTCAGCCTCAAAGCCGAGCTCGTCCTTAACCTCACCGACAAATCTAATCATTATATCGGCAGAGTCGCAAAATGGCTTAATATCAAAGATTTGTGAGCCGATATGACTATGATAGCCACGCAAGTCAATATTCTTTAAGGAAAGTGCTTCCTTAACTATCTTTAAAGCTTGTCCTGTTTCAATAGCTGTGCCAAACTTACTATCAACCTTGCCTGTTGCAATAGCTGAATGTGTATGTGGGTCAATGCCGGGGGTGAGCCTTAAGAGTATCTTTTGTGTTTTGCCAAGCTCACCTGCAATTTTATCAATTGCATAAAGCTCGTCATAGGTATCAACTATAAAATAGCCAATTCCATTTTCGATTGCAAATCTAATATCGCCATCACTCTTTGCGTTGCCGTGGAAAAATGCGTTTTCAAGTGGGAAGCCCGCCTTTATAGCTGTATATAGCTCACCAATTGAAACAATATCTGTATTTATGCCCTCTTCCTTAGCAATTTGGTAAATACCAACAAAGGAAAGTGCCTTTGATGCATAAAGAGGACGTGAGCCAATGCCAAAATACTTCTCCATTGCGTTTTTATATATACGCATTGTATTTCTTATCTTCTTTTCATCAAGAAGCATAAGAGGAGTTCCGTATTTCTTTGCAAGCTCGGTTGTGTTATAGTCGGCGAAGTACAATGTGCCGTCTTTAACACTTAAATTGTCGTGTAGTAATTTAGTTTCTTGACAGTTCATAATACTTCTCCTTTCGATTTATTTTTTGAACATATCATTCATTGTATAGAGTCCCTTGCCCATACCTACAAGGAATCTTGCTGCCTTGATTGCTCCATCGGCAAAGAGTGAACGGTCATATGCGTTGTGTCTTAATACAAGCTGTTGAGATTCAGTTGTGATATAAACCTCGTGCTCACCAACGATATTTGCCATTCTTAGTGCGTGAATACCAATCTCGTTCTTTGTTCTCTTAGCCTCTCCGCCTCTGCCATAGACATATTCTGCCTCAGGGCGAACCTCTTTGATTGAGTTAGCAAGCATAATAGCTGTTCCGCTTGGAGCATCAACCTTACGGTTGTGGTGTGCTTCAACGATTTCGATATCAGCATCCGGGAACATTTCTGCTGCTCTCTTTGCAAAATCAGCAAGAAGAGCGACGCCTATTGACATATTGGCAGCGAGGAATACAGGCACCTTTTGTGATGCGTGTGCTACTGCCTTTTTGTCCTCGTCATCAAGTGCTGTTGTAGCAATAAGCACCGGACACTCTACCTTTACTGCATAGTCAAGAACGCTTTTAACAAGTGTGTGAAAGGAAAAGTCGATAATAACGTCAGGCTTGCCCTCTACCTTGTCAAAGCTATCATAATATTTGTAATTTTCGCATCCTGTGGATTTTAGGTCAACACCGCAAAACAGCTCCATATCTTCGCTTTTTGCAATTTCAGCCATTACGTGTCCACCCATTTTTCCATTAGAGCCGTGGACTAAAACCTTAATCATACGTCAAGTCCCTGCTCTCTCATAAGGTTAAGCATAACCTCATATTTTGCTTCACTCATTGGTGTAAGTGGTAGTCTTAATGTGTTTGTACCAAAGCCCATTTTTGCTGTTGCAGCCTTAGCAGGAATTGGGTTAACCTCTGAAAATAGTGAATCAATTACTGCGTGCATATTGAATTGAAGCTCAGCTGCACCCTTTACATCACCCTTTAAGAATCTAGCGCAAAGCTCAGATGTCTTTCTTGGCAAAATGTTAGAAACAACAGAGATAACACCCTTGCCACCGAGAGACATAATAGGAACAATTTGGTCGTCATTACCACTATATAGGTCGAGCTTACCGTTAACATAAGACATAGTTTCAACTATTTTGCTGATGTTACCATTCGCCTCCTTAATAGCGATAATATTCTCGTGGTCGGCAAGAGCCTTGTATGTTGATGGCTCGATATTTACGCCTGTACGAGATGGTACGTTATATAGGATAACAGGTGCTTTAGACGCATCTGCTAAAATGTTGTACATTTTAATAAGTCCTGCTTGTGTTGCTTTATTGTAGTATGGAGTAACTGTTAAAACTGCGTCAGCTCCTGCATCGCAAGCATATTTTGTTAAGGAAAGTGCATAGTCAAGGTCATTTGAGCCTGTACCTGCTATTACAGGAACACGCTTGTCCGCCTTTTCTACTACTCTTGCTATAACCTGTCTGTGCTCCTCGTCAGTTAGAGTTGATGCCTCACCTGTTGTGCCACAGGCAACAAGTGCACTAACTCCTTCTTTAATTTGCCAATCAACTAATTTATCAAGAGCTACGTAGTCTACACTACCATCGCTATTCATTGGTGTAACAAGGGCTGTTGCAACGCCTTCAAATAATGTCTTTTTCATAATAAGCACCTGCCTTTAAGAATAAAATAACTTTAGTTTACTAAAGTAATATACATCATTATAACAATAAATATTTATACTGTCAAGAATTTCGAGCAATTTTTTTGCGTATGCGACAATTTTTGTATTGACAACAGACAAAAGTAAGCGTATAATTGGAAATATCTAAAAAAAAGGAGGCTTTTTTATGAAAAGGCTTGTAACAATTCAAGATATTTCGTGCTTTGGCAAATGCTCAATAACTGTTGCCTTGCCACTTATCAGTTCTATGGGTGTAGAGTGTGCTATTATACCTACCTCCGTGCTATCTACCCACACCGGTGGATTTAAAAACTTCACATTTAGAGATTTAAACGAGGACATTCCTTTAATTGCTAACCATTGGCAAGAATATAATATAAAATTTGATTCAATCTATACAGGCTATCTTGGAAACAAAAAGCAAATTGATTATGTAATCGATTTTATTTCAAAATTCAGAGATGAAAAGACTCTTGTTTTTGTCGACCCCGCTATGGCTGACAATGGTAAAATGTATGCCGGATTTGATAAAGAATTTCCTTCTCATATGGCTAGATTATGCTCCTTGGCTGACATAATTGTGCCTAACATTACCGAGGCTTCATTTTTGCTTGATATTCCTTACACCGAGGAATATGACGAGGCTTACATACTTGATGTTTGCAAAAAGCTTACAAAGATGGGTGCAAAAAAGGTAATTTTAACAGGTATTCACTTTGGTAATACAACACAGGGTGCTTATTTTTATGATGGTGAGACTGAAAAAACATACTACTACGATCGTGATACAATTGATGTCGCATTCCACGGCACAGGCGACACATTTTCAAGCGTTTTGTGTGCGGGACTTACCAAGGGCTACTCAATAGAGAAAGCTATACAAATTGCTGTTGACTTTACTGTTTTAGCAATACAAAAGACACTGCCCGACAAGGAAACCCACTCATATGGTGTAAAGTTTGAGGAATGTATTCCCGAGCTTATTGAAATGATGAAATAAGGGTCAGCACCTTAAACATAAGCAAAAGAAAAAGCACTCGTTTGAGTGCTTTTTTTATTCGTGATATTTATAGTGCTTAGCAAGACCACCGGATGATGTTTCACGATAGTCGCTGAGTAGATTTTTACCCGTTTCATACATAACCTTGACTACCATATCGAAGCTGATTTTACGCGAGTCGGTTAAGAAGTTAGCAAGAGATAACGCATTAATTGCACGCATAGCGGCGACCGCGTTTCTTTCTATGCAAGGGATTTGCACAAGTCCGCCGATTGGATCACAGGTAAGACCTAGGTGATGCTCCATTGCTACCTCGGCTGCATATTCAATTTGAGAAAGTCCCATTTCAAACAGCTCACCTAAAGCAGCGGCAGCCATTGAACAGGCTGAGCCGATTTCTGCTTGGCAACCACACTCTGCACCGCTAATTGAGGCATTTTTCTTGATAAGGTTGCCAATAATTCCGCCTGTTGCAAGAGCTTTTATGATTTTTTCATCATCGAAGCTATTCTTTTCTTGATAATACATAAGAACAGATGGTACAACCCCGCAAGAGCCACAGGTTGGAGCAGTTACTATTGTACCACCCGATGCATTTTGCTCACTTACTGCAAATGCATACGAGCAAACAAGACGATTTTCTCTTGTTTGGGCTGACTCATCGATGTGCCTTTGGTTATATAAAAATTGTGATTTTCTCTGTGTGCCAAGGCCACCCGGGAGTGTGCCGACTGTTGTCAAGCCCTCTCTAATCGAGTTCTTCATACATTCCCAAACATCAGCAAGATATTTGAATATCTCCTCGCCCTCAAACTCTTTTACATATTGCCAAATGCGAATGTTGTGCTTTGCACAATACTCGGAAATCTCAGCAAATGAGTTGTGTGGGTAAACCTCGTTTAGCTTAGTGCTCTCTTCACCGTAAAAAAGGACACTTCCTCCACCAACGCTATATACTCTTTCCTTGCCAAGAAGCTCATCTCCACAATAGGCATATACATCCATTGTGTTTGGATGAAAATCGCAGGGTGATTTTTTATCGAAGTTAATTTCACATTTTATTGGTGAAATTGTTTCTTTTATTATACGGTCAGTGCCATGCCCCTTGCCTGTTAAAGCAAGTGAGCCAAAAAGGTCAATTTTGAAAAAATCTGCCGAGGCGTATTTGCTTTTTATAATTTTCATAGCTTTTTCAGGTCCCATTGTGTGGGAGCTGGACGGCCCTCTGCCGATTTTATAAAGCTCACGTAAGGATTGCATATATACCTCCTTTAAGGTTCTAATATTATTTTATAATTATTACCTTTAAAAGTCAAGAGTTATCTTTCAGTCTGAATTTCAGTGGCATACACGGTGTTATTATTGCCTTGTTATCAAGCTTTTCCTTTAGCTTGTCCTTGGCATAATCATAGCTGTTGCCATAAAAGATTGCTTTGTCAAGATATGGCATATCATAAGAATACTTTACCTTGTAGGTTGGTCCGTATGAGCCAAACACAACTATATCGGCAGTTTGTGCTTTTTCTTCACTGAAATAATCAAAAAGCTCATAGCTACCGGCTCCCAAATATAATAGCTCACAGTTGTTTGATTTTATACTCAAGGTAACGCTTTTTCTCTCAGAACGATCGAGCGTGTCAAGCTTTGCTATTTTCAGCTTAAAGCCGGAAAGCTCCATTGATTTTTCAAGCATCCTTAATTCTACATTTTCGTTCTCGGTAATCTCCAATATCTCGTCATAGACCTCTTTTTCCTTTTCCGTAATTGGCTCGGGCAGATATAGTGTTTTTAGCTTGTAGTTGTTCGCTAAATTGTTGACACAGGCATAAGTAAGATGCGAATAATCCGTTATAATATAGTTTTCTATTTCCGAGTAGTTTAGACTTGATATTACACTACTTGCCTGTCTTGCTGAGGTGGTGCTCGTTTTTGAAATATCAATAACATTTAAATCATTTTCAGATTCCAAAAATATAAAATCGTTTGTGCCTCTGCTGTAAGTGGTGATATATACATTGCTTTGCTTGTCGATAAAGTTAATTAACGAACCACCGAAAAAGGTAAACACGCCGACAAGTGTAAGAATTAAGCCATAGCGGAGATGTTTTTTCTTAATAAACATCAAAACAATAAACGATACAATAATGAGAATCATACCACCATATTGAAGGTGCGAAAATGTTGGAAGAACTATTCCTTTAAAATTAGCTGTATGCTCTACTATAAGTAATGATAGCCACGATAGTCTTTGAGCAAGGTGTACAAACGGTATGCCGACATAAGGTATGCCGATTAGAGCGAGTAATATTGGTGCAAAATAAATTAAAAGATTAAAGATTGGTGCTATTAGTAAATTTGCAAGTGGACTCAGCAAGGAAAGTGAGCCGAAAGCAGAAAATGTAACCGGCAAGGTAAAGCCGATAACCACTAGTGTAGTTATGATTATTGTTTTTATTGAGTGAACAATGTATCTTAGAGCCTTGTTTTTTATTTTTATTTTGATTTTTCTCGCCAGCTTATAACCGATTAAGCAACCTAGCATTGCAAGGAATGATAAGCTAAGCGATACTGAAAAGATAGAAAACGGCGAGAATAAGCAAATTATACTAACTGACAAAAACAGTGCTGTAATTGTATCGGCAAAGCGTCCTGTAAGTAAAATCAAATAAGCTATTGTTACCATTATTCCTGCACGAACGGCTGAATCGGAAAAGCCTGTTAATGCAACAAAAAATATTGTAGTTAAAATAAGAATTATATTTTTTGCAAAATAGTTGACTCTAAGAAATCGCATAACTAAGCCTATTAGAGTTACAATTATTGTTATATGCATACCACTAACTGCCAAAACGTGGCTAATGCCAAGACGAGAAAAATCTCGCTTTATACTAGGATCAAGCAGATTGTCATTTCCTAAAAGCAACGAGGAAAAGAGCGACGCTGTGTCGTTATTTAAATACTTAAAGAGATAATTTGAAAGCTCGGTGTTTATTCTTTTAAACACACTCTCTTTAGCTGTGCCACTTGAAATTAAAGTATATTCGTCTATACCTATGCTTACTAAAATACCGTCATCTATATAGGCACTTTTCTCATAATGCTCAAAAGTGTTTTCAAGAGGTGTAATAACTGCTATCGCTTCTATTTTATCTCCCTTGTTCAAGGTTGATTTTGGTGATATCAAAAGAGAATTAAAGCTATATTTTTCATTGTCTATATTCTCTACTCTTACTATGTAGCCTCCCTCATAAGATTCTTCGTATTTTTCCTCTGTAACGGTGGCAACTATTTTGTGTTCATTCCCATCTGCAGCTTTTAGCTCCTTCTTTTGAAAGGCAATAAGCGAGGTTATCATTGCAAGAGCAATAAAAAAGCAAAGAAAAGCACATCTGATAAAGATATCAAGCGTACTTTTCCTTCTTCTTATTATAAATACTATTACTAAAGATATTAGTGCTAAAATTGAGGCAACTAAAAAGAGTATTCTTAAAAGATTACTCATAAAGTAAGAAATATATAAGCTAGCTAAAAACGCACCGCAACCGAGTGCAAGATGTCTATACTTAAATATTTCCATTTGACCGTCACTCCAAAATCTTTTCTAGTTCTTCCTTTGAAAGCAGCATATTAATAGCCGAGAGCATTGCATTTGGGCTCATATTAGTTGGTAAGTCGAGCTTTTTAAGTAGCTCTTGCCTTTTTGCTTGACTGTTTTCTCTGCCACTAAGACCATAAGCATATAAATCTGCTTTTGTTATTTTTCCATATTCCTTTGTGGGAGCATCCTCACTATATGGAGAAAGGAGCTCTATCAGCTTTTTACTGTCTATGCCCTCGACACCAAGTGTTCCTGCCTTAGATGGCTCTCTTTTTCTCTTTTCCTTACCCTCAACCTCGGGAATATATAGGTTGATTATTTGCTCAGGGGAAAGAGCTGTTTTTATATGAGAGCGAATTAGATGCCCTGCACCGTCCGAATCGGTCAAAATAATGATTTTCGACTTCTCGGCTAGACGCTTAACAAGTGAAAGCTTTTCACGGCTGTTAAAAACCTCAAATCCACCTGTCGTTATTATGTTTGCATCAAATAGTGAGTCGAGCTTAATTTTATCGTATTTGCCCTCAACAATGATTGGATATTTAATTTTTAGCTTCATAATTTACCTACAAAATAGTGCACAAAGAGAACTAATTAGTCTTTCAAGTGCAACATATGAACTCGCATTTGATTGTGATTTTGATTTTACATCCGCTTCACTGCAAAGCTCAAGTGCGCGAGTAAATTTCTTTGGATTTTCACCCGATATACATCTTAAATACATACCAACCTTAAATTCGTGCATTCGAAGTTGAGCTGCAATTTGTCCCTTATTGAGTCCCTTTTCATAAAGCTTTTGAACAAGTAGCAAATCAGAGTACATACGCACAATTGATGCAAGTATTGTATAAGGTGGCTCGTGAGAGCTTTTTTGTCGATAGAGTGTCTCAAAAACGAGCTTTTTATTCTTTTCAAGGAGTGCATTTGTGAGCTGAAATTCACCATACTCAACTGTTTTACAGGTGATACTGTCAATATCATCCTTTAAAACTGTCTCTCTGCCTTGTGATTTTACATAGGCACTTAGCTTATCTATTTCATTTGAAAGTGTCCACATATCGTGACCACAAATTTCAACAAGTCCATCACACAAAGCACCATCGAAGGTAACACCTGACTCAGAAAAATGTCTTACAATCCAAGACTTCAGTCTTGCCGGAGTTGGAAACTCAAACTCAACAGGCTTTAAATATTGTGTGAGTGCTTTATAAAGAGCACTTGGATCCTTTGGCAATCGCCCTGGATTGAATGTGCCTGTGTCTGCTCTAAAAATCAGAACAGTATGCTCATTTTCACTAAGAGTTGAGAGCACATCAATTGTTGCTTCAAGGATATCCTTCTTTAAAGAATTAAGCTCTACGCCTCTTACCTCTACAAGCTTTTTTTCCGCCATCATCGGATAGGCACTTATTGCTTGAGAAAGTGCTGATGGTGTAAAGTCCTCTTTATAGATGATTATGTGGTTAAATTCGTCAAATGTGCCGTCAAGTATCGTTTTTTGAACCATTTTTGAGTAGGAATACTTTAAGTAATCCTCTCCACCGAAAAACAAATATCCGCCATTTAGGGATTTTAATTCGGCTTTAAACTCGGCTTCTGTCATATTTTTTCCACTTCCATTTTAAATACGGTTTTTTGTGCACAAGCTCCCTTGATTTCGATAAGATATAATATCTCAAGATATCCGTGTGTCATTAGTCTGTTGTCCACCATTTTTGAGTAGATGCAAATTTCAAATGGCATTATGCCTGTATTGTATACACAGATATGTCTTTTTCCCTCGTCAAAGTACATAAAGGTTTCAAGTGCACCTGTACGTGAAATGCTAATTTCCTTTGGCTTGTTTATGTCAAACTTGATTTCAGTAAAGACACCGCCCATCCCCTCAGCCTCTTCCTCGTACTTTACAAGAAAGGTGTTGCCGTCGATTAATACATCACCGTATAGGCTGGTTTCTATCTTGTCCTCACCCACGCCATTATCAAAGGTTTCTTGTATCATAAGCTCTTCGGCTGCACGTTCAAAGATTGACTTGCCCTTATATTCTGTTTGTGTTGTTGTTATCTTAATTTTTGAATTCATTTTCAGTCCTTAGTTTCTAATAATATGCTCAGGTGTTTTTACACTCACCTTTGAGCCCTTTGCTATGCTTTCGGTAATAAATGAATTACCACCGATAACAGAGCCCTCGCCTATTACGGTTTCACCACCCAAAATCGATGCACCGGAATAAATTGTAACATTATCGCATACTGTTGGATGTCTTTTCTTACCACTTAAAATTTGTCCCTTTCTTGGGGAAAGAGCACCAAGAGTTACGCCCTGATAAATTTTAACGTGGTCTCCAATTTCCGTTGTTTCACCAATAACTATGCCTGTACCGTGGTCGATAAAGAAATACTCACCAATTGTAGCACCCGGGTTTATATCAATACCCGTCATTGAGTGTGCGTGTTCAGTCATAATTCTTGGTACAAACGGCACGTGGCTTTTATATAGTAGGTTGGCAACTCTGTATACAAAAATTGCGTAAAGTCCTGGATATGAAAAGATAATAGCCTCCTTGCTTTCAGCCGCCGGGTCTCCTTCATAGGTAGCCTCAACGTCCTTTAAAAGAAGTGCGTGTACCCTTGGTAAGCCAAGAATAAACTCGTCAGCTATTTTCTTTGCTTCCTTAGCTGATGACTTTTCTCCGTTCGCCATAAGTGCAAGTTCTATTTGCTTTTTAATTCTAAAGCTGATTGAGCTGATTCTCTCGCCTGCGAAGTCGTGAGCATCGCCTGTGCAATCCGCAAAAAATGCAGGGAAAAACAACCCTTGTATATCCTTTAAAATAGAGATTATTTCATTTTTATCGGGTAGCTTTAAGGATGAAGAAAATGTTGTAATTTCAGAGCCTTCATAGCTCTTTACCATTTCCTTAGCTGCCTGCTCGTTTACTGTCATAATTCCACCTCCATCGATATGTTATGAAGTTATATAGAATAATGATAGCATAAAGATTTAAAAATTTCAAGTATATATAAAGAAAAGAGCCAAACGGCTCTTTTCTTATTCTTCTATTTCTAAAATTTCACGTGCCTCATCGCTTGATATTGTCGCTATTGTCTTTAGCTTTCTTGACATTACATTTGTTCTTGTGCCAATGAGATTAGCAAGATCGGCATCTGCCTGTTCGACCTTCTTTTTAGCCTTTGTGAGTGCATCTGCAAATGTTTCAAACTCGGTCTTGACAGCCTCAAGCAGCTTAAACACCTCTGCACTCTTTTTCTGTATTGCAAGTGATTTAAAGCCTTGCTTTAACGCATTAAGAAGTGCTGACAATGTTGTTGGACCTGCCATATTTACATTAAATTCTCTTTGGCATTCCTCAAAGAGCCCTGAGTCTACGACCTCAATATAGAGCCCCTCAGTTGGTAAAAACATTATAGCAAAATCTGTTGTGTTCGGTGGATCGATATACTTCGTTGAAATATCCTTTGCAAAGGCTCTAATCTTTGCTCTAAGCTCCTTACGTGCAAGATCAAGTGCTGCTTTGTCGCCAAGGTCAATCGCTTCCTTGATTTTGTAGTAGGTTTCAAGTGGGAATTTTGAGTCAATCGGCAAGTAAATAAATTCGCCATCGGAGGCAGGCATTTTAACTGCAAACTCAACACGTTCACTATTGCTTTTTGTTGAAATATTTTCCTCGTATTGATCCTTTGTCAAAATTTCACTGATGATATTACCGAGAATAACCTCGCCGACAATACCCTTTGTTTTAACGTTTGTAAGTACATTTTTAAGTGATCCGACATCTGTTGCAATTCCCTTGATTTCACCGATTGCCTTATTGACGTTGCCGATTTGTGAAACTACATTTTCAAAGGACTCCTTTAATCTGTCATCTATTGTTTTTTGCAACTTTTCGTCAACGGTCTTTTGTACGCCGTCAAGCTTTTCGCCAACGGTTTTTTGAATGTTATCAAGCTTTTCGCTATTCTCTCGTCTTAATTCAGACAATGCTTTACCAACAGTATTTTCAA
>JAGAMD010000019.1 GCA_017624905.1 Clostridia bacterium
CGGCTGGCGACCATGTTGAAACAGAGCTACAAGGCGCAAAGGAACCAACCTTTGAAGAGGATGGTTCAACAGGAGCTTTGGTATGTACAAAATGTGGTGAAACCGTTGAAGAGGCTAAGGTTATTTCTAAGCTTGTAAATGAGGCAGCAAATGCGGTAGTAGGCACAACAGGTGGTTGGGCTATTGATGGTTCAACTGGTTCAACGGATACAAGACCATACCTTAACGATGGAAATATGACCACAGGTATGACAACATATACAGCTCAAGGAACTACAACACATAGCTTAACTTGGTCAAGTGCTGTAACAATTGATACAATTAAGGTTTATTTCAATGGCGACGGAACAGGTAAAACAGTTGGTCATTTCTCTGGTCAGCTTTCAAATACAAATACAGATACAACAATAACTGTAAAAGTATATGGAGCAGACGGAACAACCATTATTAAGACAGAAGCAATCGCTACTAAGGATCTAACAGAATACACAATAGACCTAGGTGAGGCAAAACAAGTTTCAAAAATTGATCTTGATTGTTATGTAGGCTGGGATGCTAGCAAGGTTGTAAATGTTTGGGAATGCCAAGCTTATAAAACCTATAAAGCAGAAGAATAAAAACATAAAAACGGACACTCCTGTGTCCGTTTTTTCTTAATTAGTTATAATAAAAGAGGTTGCAAACGCAACCTCTTTGTTTGTTTTTTCAGTTTTAAGCAAGTCTGCTTTGAGGGAGCAAATCACAAAAAAGAAAAGTGTACTTTGGGTACACTTTTCTACATTATATTTACTTTGACCACAGAAAAACACAAATTCTATTTATATTTGAGCTTTTTGTTCTGTGCCTACTTATGCGCCCTCGCAACTATTTACTCGGTTCGTAATGCAATTACAGGATCCTTCTTAGCCGCCACTCTTGATGGAATTAATCCCGCAATAAGTGTTAGACACATACTAATAGCAATTAGTATTACAGCAGGCCAGAAGCCGACTGATGCTCTTAGCTGCTCGATTCCGGTAAGTGCTCTTAGAATAATATTGATTATTTCGCTTAGTATCAATGTAACACCGATACCAAGTATACCGGAAGCAAATCCTATAATAAGCGTTTCTGCGTTGAACACACGTGAAATATCACGTTTTGATGCTCCCATAGCACGGAGAACACCGATTTCCTTTGTTCTTTCTTGTACTGAGATAAGTGTGATTACACCAATCATAATTGAAGAAACGATAAGTGAAGTAGCTACAAATGCAACAAGCACATATGTGATTGCATCAATGATTGTTGTAATACCTGACATCATAAGCTTTAGATAGTCAGTATAGTCAATGCCTTGCTCCTTTACAATTGCAGTAACAATATCCTTGTCCTCAAAGGTTGCTGTATAAATATTTATTGAGGAAGGAGAAGCTAAATCAACATCGCCAAGATAAGCAAGATTGTCGCTCTTTGTAGAGGTTGAAAACTCTATTGCATTATTAAAGTATACTGCATATGAGCTTGGTGTATGTGCATTTTGTAGAACTGCAAGTAGTTCCTCATTTGAAAGCTTGATTGAGTCAGTCATTCCCATCATCATTGAAACAATGTCTTGCTGACCGGCATTTGCGAAATCAACCACGCCTAAGAACATACCAAGTGCGAAGTTCTTTTTTAGTGTAGCAAAAGCCAATTTGCCCTCAGCTGATGTTATATCAGTCTTTGATATATCGCTTGAGAGCTTAAGCACAGCTATTTTGCTATCTTGTGGGATTGATTTTAGCATAGGAGTGAGTGATGCTTCAGTGGATGAACGCACTGCACTATAAATAAATGTAGCAAATACAGGATATGTTACATCCTTGAAGGCATCTCTTATATATTCCTCAGTGTATTCCGCGTTAGTGTTGTAGGAAAGAATGAGCTCAATTGCCTTTTCCTTGTCAAATTCGCCATTCTCGTCAAGAGTAGACTTGAGTAGCTTATCAACATCGGAACCGGGCTTTATTGAACTGTTGTATACATTTAACACTGTAATTTTGTCATATATCTGAGCAAGTGCTTCCTTGTCGCCCTTTTCAATTAAATAATTGAGATACTTAACAATATAATCCTTCTTAAGACCATTTTCCTTGCTTAGTACAAGATCGGCAATTTGTTCGTCAGTAAGACCTGATTTTTCCTCGTCGGTCAAGGTTGGATTGATAACAGGTTGGAATGGAAGACCGGTTAAAACATCAAGCTCGGAGTTTTCTCTTTGAGCCTTTACAGCCTCACAGCTTTCAGCTTGCTCAATAACCTTTTCGGTAAGCATTGAGGTGTAACCAATAGTGCCCTTGATAATACCACCGTCAACATCGTCCTTTAGTCTAACAACACCCGTAACGCTTAGGTCAATGTATTTGTCCTTGTCATTATATAGAGAGGTTACCTTGTTTTCGTCGTATATATAAGTTCCGCTTGCCTCATCGTAAACATAGAAGTGAGCAGGAATGATAACTCTGTATGTTCTTTTGCAGATGTCCTCAAACTTCCAAGGACCCTTGTTATCACCGGTAAGTGGCACTTGATTAACAGCTGAATCAATAATTTTGTCAATCTCGGCTTCGCTTAATAGACCAAGAGCGTAAAGAGTCAAATCGTCAAGCTCGTTGTTTTCATTTACAACCAGAATAACCTCGTTGTAGCTGTTTGGCCATGAGCCATAGAGTAGATCATATTGATCAGTTACAATATCGCTAATTGGCTTTCCTTCCTTAATTCCGGGGATGAGCTCTTGCCACATTTGAAGTGTCATCATTGAGTTAAATGATCCGCCGGAGCCGGAAGAGGAGCCCATAGATGACATACTGCCACTGGTTGTTCCGCCAACTGACATTTGAGCCATAACGTATTTAGTAATCATTTTCATCATTAGCTCGTTTGTGTCAGCCTTTATTATTTCACCATTTGGATTAGTGGTAAAAACAGGAAAGCTCATATCGTAACTATATTGAACTGCGGTAACGGCCTTAGAAAGCTCGGAGTCTGGATTGTCTAATTCGTTTTCTAGATAAACCTTGAATTTATCCAGTTCATTTTCATTTACGTCAGTATTGGAAAGAGCTGAGAGCATCTCTGCAATAATTGCATCCTTATAAACTGCATCGTCAACACGGTCATTTGTATTGCTATTTGAGCTGTCGCTTGAACCTGCACCTAAAATTCCTCCGATAAGTGATGAAAAGTCAACGGTTTCATCCTCAAGAGTTATTGGGTAGGAGGACAATGTGGATTCCTGTACGTGGTTTATATACGCATTTGTACCGTTTGAAACTGCAAAAATAAGTGCAATACCAATAATACCGATGCTACCTGCAAATGAGGTTAGAATGGTTCTGCCTTTTTTGGTCAGTAGGTTGTTGAGCGATAGCAAAAATGCGGTGAAGAAGGACATCGAGGTTTTCTTTGTCTTTCCCTCGTTTTTGTTCTTTTTAGCCGAGGACGTGTCTGTATTTTCACTGTTTTTGTCATTTTCTACGGCAATTATAGACGAATCAGCATTTTCCTCGCTGTTTTCAACACGTGGTGCGACGTTTTCTTCCGCTGTGTATGGATTTGAGTCGCTAACTACCTTACCGTCAAGTAGGTTGATTATTCTTGTTGAATACTGTTCAGCAAGCTCAGGGTTGTGTGTAACCATAATAACCAAACGGTCATTTGCAATCTCCTTAATAAGCTCCATAATTTGAACGCTTGTTTCAGAGTCAAGAGCACCGGTTGGTTCATCAGCTAACAAAATATCAGGATCATTTACAAGAGCACGTGCAATAGCAACTCTCTGCATTTGTCCGCCTGACATTTGGTTTGGCTTTTTATTTATTTGGTCGCCAAGACCTACCTTGATAAGTGCTTCCTTTGCACGTTCACGTCTTTCTTTTGATGAAACGCCCGAAAGAGTAAGTGCAAGCTCAACGTTTGATAGAACTGTTTGGTGTGGGATTAGGTTATAGCTTTGGAAAATAAATCCAATAGAATGGTTTCTGTATGTGTCCCAATCTCTGTCGGTGAAGTTCTTTGTGCTTTTTGCGTTAATCTCAAGGTCGCCATCGGTGTATTTGTCAAGACCACCGATAATGTTAAGTAGAGTTGTTTTACCACATCCGCTTTGTCCGAGAATGGAAACAAATTCGTTTTCTCTAAACTCAAGAGAAACACCACGGAGTGCGTGTACAACTGAGTCGCCACTAACATAGTCCTTAGTTATGTTTTTTAACTTAAGCATTGATTTTCCTTTCTTCTGAAAAATGCAAAAAAATAAGCAATTTTGAATTAATGATAAATTAATAATATTATTGTAAAACTTTCTATTTTTAATGTCAATATTTTAATATTAAATTTCACATAATTTTCACATAAAAATTATGCTTGATTATGCTATCAAATTATGGTATTATATATTTATGAAATATTATTAAAGGAGTAAGCTATGAAAAAGCTCGTATCAATTCTTTTGTTGGTATTTATGCTGTTTGGATTGTGCTCTTGCTCATCCTTGATTTCCGGCATTGTTGGTGGTAACAATAATTCGGAAACAAGCTCAAACACAGGCTCAAGCACAAATAGTGGCACATCTAACACCAACACAGAATCAAACACAAACTCAAACACTCAAACAAACACCACTACAAACACAGGTACATACGTGCCACCAATACTTGACCATGATACAATCAAGTACGAGGCTAAGTACACAAACAACAAAAAAACAAATATTAAATACGGCTCATACACAGTTAAAGCACCGATAATAACAGAATATTATAACGACTATGAGGCAGCCGTTTCAATGACCTTCGATGATGGTGCCGATGTTGCTGCAGCTCAGGTTGCATCAAATATTATGGCTCAATATGGCATAAGAGGAACTCTTATGGTAAATATTGCCTCAATCCAAGGTAATGTTTCACAATGGCAAAACGTTGTAAAGCAAGGTGTTCTTGATATAGGCTCTCACGGTTGGGATCACCTTGATCCAAGCACAATTGCCACTGACCAATTGGAACACGAGATTAAAGACTCCTTTGATTATTTACACGAATATTTTCCAAACGAAAATCCACTTACATATGCAACACCACTTTCTCATATTACAGATGAATACGAGGATTATCTAATTTACTGTGGATTCATTGCTAACCGTTTGGAAACAGGTGGAAAGATAATTGCTCCAAGCGATACTGACATCAATATGCATCGTCTTGGTGCTGCCAGAATTGACGTAGCTTACAAGCCATCACAGGTGCAAATCAATGTAGCAGATGCAATTTCCAGAGGCGATTGGTTTATTGAGCTTTATCACAATATAAGAGATAGCTCACATTCAACCGACTTGCCCGCTGCTGACTTCGAGGCACATTGCCAGTGGCTATACAATAACTATAATGGCAAGGTTTGGTTTGGCTCATACGATGACGTTGCAAAATATGTTGCACAATATCAAACAGCAACAATTGAATATAAGGCTTGTGATAACGAGTCAATGACATTTATGGCAAAGGTTGATAAAAACTACGGTCAAGAAATGACACTAAAGATTTATATGCCATTCTTTATTGATTCAGCATACGCAATTATAAACGGTGAGGAAATTTACCTAACTGTTGAAAAAGAGCCTAACACAAGAGTTGTGTATATCAACACAGAGCTTAGTGAAGAAGGAACAGAAATTAAAATTATGATGGGTGGTAACGATAAGTACTTCAACAACTGTAACCACACATATGTTAAGCAAGAGGAATTTGACGCAACAGAAACAGAGTTTGGCTACACAGTAATGATTTGTACAGGCTGTGCACACACATATGTTTCAAGCTACACAGATAAAACTGCAAGCTCAGTTTCACCTACAAGTACAGAGATAAGCACACCTGTTGCTATCGTTCCAAGCAAAGAACAATAAAATAAAAAAGCAGACCTAAACAGTCTGCTTTTTAAATTCAATAACATATGAACATATGAGCATAATATAATTTTACACACAGGCAAACAAAAAGCCCCGATTTCTCGGAGCTTTTATTTTGATTATTTATTGAGTCTAGCCTCAAGAGCTGCAAGCTCCTTGTACATAGTAGCAGGAACTCTGTCGCCAACCTGTTGATAGAATGCTTTAATGTTTTCAACATCCTCAAGCCATGAAGCCTTATCAACGGAAAGAAGTCCTTCGATTGTATCAACGTCGATATCAAGACCATCAATGTTGATGTCCTTAGCATATGGAACGTAACCGATAGCTGTTTCTCTTGCGTCAACCTTGTCCTCGCATCTTTGGAGAATCCAGTCAAGAACTCTCATGTTGTCGCCAAAGCCAGGCCAAATGAAATGTCCTTCGTCGTCTGTACGGAACCAGTTAACGTGGAAAATCTTTGGAGCGTTAGGAATCTTGTTACCCATATCGAGCCAATGTTGGAAGTAGTCTCCCATATTGTAGCCAACGAATGGACGCATAGCCATTGGGTCACGACGAACTACGCCAACTGCACCTGCAGCTGCAGCAGTTGTTTCGGAAGCCATAATTGAACCAACGAATGAGCCGTGTTGCCAACCGAATGATTGATATACAAGTGGAGCTGTCTTTGCGCGACGACCACCGAATACGATAGCAGAAATTGGAACACCTGCAGGATTGTCAAATTCCTTAGAAATGCATGGACAGTTCTTTGCAAGTGCTGTAAATCTTGAGTTAGGATGAGCAGCTGAAGTATTAACCTTATCCTTCTTGTCATACTTAGCCTTATCCCACTTTTCGCCCTTCCAGTTGATGCAGTTGTCAGGAGCATTGTCGTTAAGACCTTCCCACCAAACTGTGTTATCATCAAGCACATGACCAACGTTTGTAAAGATTGTATCTCTCATTGTTGTAGCAAGAGCATTTGGATTTGACTTCTCGTTAGTACCGGGAGCAACACCGAAGAAGCCGTTTTCAGGGTTGATAGCCCATAGACGTCCGTCCTTACCAACGCGGAGCCAAGCGATATCGTCGCCTACGCACCATACCTTGTAGCCCTTTTCAGTATATGTCTTTGGTGGAATAAGCATAGCAAGGTTTGTCTTACCACAAGCAGATGGGAAAGCAGCAGATATGTACTTTGTTTCACCATTTGGATATTCAACACCGAGAATAAGCATATGCTCAGCCATCCAACCCTCTTTACGTCCAAGGTAGGAGGCAATTCTAAGTGCAAAGCACTTCTTACCAAGAAGAACGTTTCCGCCGTAACCGGAGTTAACTGACCAGATTGTGTTGTCCTCAGGGAAGTGGCAGATATAACGATTGTCCTCGTCGATATCCTTTCTTGCGTGTAGACCCTTAATAAAGCCTTCGCCATCGCCCATAGCCTCAGCAACAGCCTTGCCGGCTCTTGTCATAATAAGCATATTAAGTACAACGTAGATTGAGTCTGTAAGCTCAATACCGTATTTAGCAAAGTCAGAGCCAACTTGACCCATAGCGTAAGGAATAACGTACATTGTACGGCCCTTGTATGAGTTCTTGTATAGCTTAGAAAGCTTTGCATAGCATTCTTGTGGATCCATCCAGTTGTTGATGTTTCCGGCATCTTCCTTTGTTCTTGTACAAATAAATGTTCTACCCTCTACACGAGCAACGTCGTTGATAGCTGTACGGTGTAGGTAGCAGTTAGGAAGAATTTCCTCATTTAGCTTTTCAAGCTCACCTGTTGAGCAAGCCTCGTCCTTTAAAGCTTGTGTTTGCTCCTCAGAGCCATCAATCCAAACAATCTTGTCAGGATTAACCATCTCAGCCATTTCCTCAATCCAGTCAAGGATTAGCTTAGAATCAGTAAGAGCTTTGTTTTCAAATTTAAGCATTCGATATATACCTCTTTCAATAGAATTAACAAAATAAAAGTTAAACCAAAATTTAACCACCATAATTATATCACAAAGTGAAATCTGTTTGCAATATATAAATGCAATATTTTAAAGAAAAAACACCTATTTTTTAAGTTATTTTAATATATCGATAATTCTTTGGCTCAAAACGTCCTTTTCCTTTGGATGTATGTCGATATTATCGCACACATCACGGCAAATTACAGTATCAACAAATGGGATTTCATTTTGCGCTCGTAACTGCTCAGCTTGTATTTTTTGCCAAGCATAGCCAGCTCTATCTAAATGGTCCGCTAACTGAATTATCACAAAGCGCATATTGTCGTTTTTAAACTCGCGTCTCCACGAAGAGATAAGCGCACGTAAAAACTCAAGATAGATATTTGATTCGTCAACGCTTGCGTTGCTCTCGCCTTGATACCAAAGCACCGTATTAAATGCAAATGGTATAATCTTTTCCATCATATGCTCCCAAAGAACTCCGTCATCGTTCCAAATAGGGAACCACTCGTGGTCTGCAAAGCGGTTTTCTATTTTAAATTCAGGAACTAAAGCATCCACTCGTGGCATCCAGCTTTGAATAACAGATGCACCTTGATAGCAAGCGATAAGACCGATTTTACGCTCAGCCTTTGCCAGTCCCTGTGCTACGTAATATCCGATTGCGCTGAAATTCGGCGCATTTTTCACTGTAAGAGGAATCCATCCGTCACGGCTTGAAAATGATTCACCCGATTCCATGCGATCAACGGTAAATAAGCGCACGTTGTCGTTTGCTTTATAGTTTTCTTTTTCTTCGCTTGATTCTCTTAATTTAAACTGCATATTTGACTGACCGCCAAGTAAAATAACGTCACCGAAATATACGTTTTTAAGGGTGAAAAACGTTTTGTCAAGCTCAACTAAAATATCGTAAGGGCCACCGTAGTTAAATGGCTCAAATTCGATAAGCCACTGACCGTTTGCCACACTTTCTCGTCTTTCACCGTTAAGGGTGATTGCAACAGTGCCATAGCCACAGCCAAAAAATCTGACAGGCTTCTTTGCCTGCATAATCATATCACTTGCAAAAATAGGATTTAAAGTAACCATAAAACGCTCCTAAATAAAATTATATTACTATTTTATCACAAACCATTTAAAAATCCAACAAAAAATGGTAAAATAATATAGAGGTGATTATATGGAAATTGAAAGAAAGTTTTTAGTTGGTGAGTTGCCCCAATTAGATGGCTATTTACATAGTGAAATTGTCCAAGGCTATGTCAGCTTTTCCCCAGAAATAAGAGTCCGTCAGCTTGATGATAAATACTATCGCACCGAAAAGGGCGAGGGAATGATTATTCGTGAGGAAAACGAATGGGAAATTGATAAGGAAGCTGCCGAGAAAATGTTCAAGGAGGTTAAAACAAACCTTATTGAAAAAACGAGATATTATATTCCATATAATAAATATGTAATTGAGCTTGATATTTATAAAGGCATTTTCAAGGGACTTATTGTTGCTGAGGTTGAGTTTGAAAGTATGGAGGAGGCACAAGCCTTCACCCCTCCCGATTGGTTTATAGAGGATATAAGCGAAAAAAGAGAATACAGAAACAAAATTTTGGCATTAAAAACCCGTTAACTATTGACAAAAAGACTTTAGTTTGCTAAAATTATCAATATTATAGTACATCATAACGAGGTATAAAATGAAGATTTATGACGAGTTAGTTGCCCGTGGACTTATCGCACAGGTAACAAATGAAGAAGAAATTAGAGAAATGATTGATAACGGTAAGGCCGTTTTCTATATAGGCTTTGACCCAACAGCAGATAGCTTACACGTTGGTCACTTTATGGCTCTTTGCCTAATGAAGAGACTTCAAATGGCTGGCAACCGTCCAATCGCACTTATCGGCGGTGGTACAGCTTACATTGGCGACCCATCAGGCAGAACAGATATGCGTTCAATGATGACAAAGGAAAATATCGAGCATAACTGTGAGTGCTTTAAAAAGCAAATGTCTCGCTTTATCGAGTTTGGCGAGGGCAAGGCAATGATGGTTAATAATGCTGATTGGCTACTTGACCTTAACTATATCGAGTTCATTCGTGATATAGGTGCTTGCTTCTCAGTTAATAATATGTTAAGAGCTAAGTGCTACGAGCAAAGACTTGAAAAGGGACTTTCATTCCTTGAGTTTAACTATATGCTTATGCAATCCTACGACTTCTTGGAGCTCTACAACCGTTACGGCTGTAATATGCAATTTGGCGGAGATGACCAATGGTCAAATATGCTCGGTGGTACTGAGCTTATAAGAAAGAAGCTTGGCAAGGACGCACACGCAATGACAATCACATTGCTCCTTAACTCTGAGGGCAAAAAGATGGGCAAAACACAGTCAGGTGCTGTATGGCTTGACCCCGAAAAGACAACACCATATGATTTCTATCAATATTGGAGAAATGTTGGCGATGCTGACGTGCTAAAATGTATTAGAATGCTTACATTCTTGCCACTTGAGGAAATCGACAAGATGGATACTTGGGAGGGCAGTCAATTAAATACTGCAAAAGAGATTCTTGCATATGAGCTTACAAAGCTTGTTCACGGAGAGGAAGAGGCAGAAAAGGCACAGTCAGCAGCTAAATCAATCTTTGGTGCAGGTGGTAGCGAGAATATGCCGACAGAAGTACTTTCCGAGGCTGACTTTATCGATGGCAAAATTGATATTCTCTCAATCCTTGTAAAAGCAGGTCTCACTCCATCAAGAAGTGAAGCAAGACGTGCAGTTGAGCAAGGCGGCGTAACTGTTGACGGCGAAAAGGTAACAGATACAAGAAAAGTATATACCGAAGGTGAGCTAGCAAACGGACTTGTTGTCCGCCGTGGTAAGAAGGCATTTAAAAAGGTTACACTTTAATAAAAAATAAAAACCACGCATTCGTGCGTGGTTTTTTGTTTTTTTGGTTGATTTTTATAATATAAAATGGTAAACTATAAATAGTAAATTTTACCCCGTAAGGAGACAAGCATGAAATACGAAAACAACTACTACAAAGACTACGACCTTGGCAATTTGCCAAAGGATTCTATAAAGGAGCTTGAGGAGCTATCGCTTGAAAGTGCCAAAGAGGGCATTGTAATGCTTGAAAACAAAAATAATGTTCTTCCACTGAAAAAAGGCGACTGCGTGTCTGTATTTGGCAGAATTCAGCGTGAATACTACAAGAGTGGAACAGGCTCAGGCGGACTTGTAAATGTAAAATACGTTACAAATATAGTAGATGAGCTTAAAAAGTATGATGATATAAAAATCAACGAGGAGCTTTTGTCCGTTTATGAGGAATGGAAAAAGGAAAATCCATTTGATAAAGGACAAGGCTGGGGCGGAGAGCCTTGGTGTCAAAAGGAAATGGACGTTGATATAGAGCTTGTTAAAAAAGCGAGAGCGTTTGGCGACAAGGCTATTGTTGTAATCGGTCGTACAGCAGGTGAGGACAGAGATAACTCAGCCAGTGAGGGTAGCTACTTGCTTTCCAAGGGAGAAGAGGAGCTTCTTTCCAAGGTTTCAAGCGTGTTCGACAAGGTAATAGTTATCCTTAATGTTGGTGCTATTATCGATATGAAGTGGGTAGAAAAATACAACATTTCATCCGTGCTTTATGTATGGCAGGGTGGTATGTGTGGCGGTCGTGCCTGTGCTGAGGTTTTAATGGGCTACTCCCCGTGTGGTAAGCTGGCTGACTCTATTGCTTACGATATCAGCGACTATTCATCAAGTGCAAACTTCGGTGGTGAGATAAACAATATCTACAAAGAGGATATATATGTAGGCTACCGTTATTTTGAAACATTTGCAAAGGAAAAAGCTATTTACCCATTTGGCTATGGTCTATCATATACAACCTTTGATGTAAATGCAAGTGCTGCTGTAAACGGCGACAAAATTGTTGTTACAGCAACTGTTGAAAACAAGGGCGAATATGATGGCAAAGAGGTAGTACAGGTTTACTTTGGTGCACCTAACGGTAAGCTAGGAAAAGCAAGTCGTGAGCTTATCGCTTATGCTAAAACAAAAATGCTCAAAAAGGGCGAAAGTGAGACACTTACCCTTGAATTTTCTATAAATGATATGTCTTGCTACGATGATTCGGGTGCAACAGGACACAAGAATTGCTACGTGCTTGAGGCAGGTCAATACATAATCTACGCAGGTAAATGTGTAAGATGCTGTGAGCCTATTTTTGCATATCTGCAAGAACAAACTGAGGTAGTAAGAAAATGCACACAGGCTCTTGCACCGAAAATCCCATTTGAAAGAATGAAAAACGAGGGTGGCAATATTGCATATGAGCCGGCTCCAACTATTGAATATGACCTAATCGAAAGAGTAAATAACAACCTACCGGCAGAAATCCCATTCACAGGCGACAAGGGAATCAAGCTGGAGGATGTAAGAACAGGTAAAAACACAATTGATGAGTTTATTGCTCAGCTAACAACCGACGAGCTTTGCTGTCTAGTTCGTGGCGAGGGAATGAACTCTCCTAAGGTTACCCCCGGCACAGGCTGTGCGTTTGGTGGCGTAACTGAAGAATTAAATTCCTATGGTGTGCCAATTGTTTGCGGTACAGACGGACCATCCGGCATTAGAATGGACAGTGGCTTGCCGGCAACAAGTATGCCAAACGGCACATGCCTTGCTTGTACATTTAATGACGAGCTCGTTTCTAAGCTATATTCACTTGAGGGCGTTGAAATGACAGCCTATGAAATAGATGTAATTCTAGGTCCCGGTATCAATATTCACAGAAGCCCACTCAATGGCAGAAACTTTGAGTATTTCTCTGAGGACCCATACTTAACCGGTAAGATGGCTTGTGCTATTTCCAAGGGACTAAATAAGGTTGGCGTTTACGCAACAATTAAACACTTTATGGCAAATAGCCAAGAGTGGAAGCGTCATACAGGCGACTCGGTTATCTCCGAAAGAGCACTTCGTGAAATCTACGCACGTCCTTTTGAAATTGCAGTAAAAGAGGGCGAGGTTAAGTCAATAATGACTGCTTACAACTCTGTAAACGGCTACCACGCAGCATCTAACTACGATTTAACAAAGACAATTTTGCGTGACGACTGGGGCTATGACGGATTTGTAATGACTGACTGGTGGGCACACATAACCAATCTTGACGGCACAACCTCAACAAGTGATTTTGCTACTATGGTTAAATGTCAAAACGATATTTATATGGTTATGGAAAACGCAAAGAATAACAACGATAACCTAAAGGCTAGTCTTGAAAGCGGATATCTAACAGTTGGTGAGCTACAAGTATGTGCTAAGCGAATTTGCGAGTTTGTAATGAACACTCACGCATATGAAAGATTTAAGGCAAATGGATTTAAATATGATGCATCAAGTCTTGATACAGCTAATATGAGCCTTGAGGCAACTCTTGAGAATGTAGAGCTTGATACTGTAATACCAATGCATTTTAAAAAGGCGGGTAGATATGTTGTTGAGCTTGAATTTACAACTCCACAAAGCGAGCTTGCACAAATTAAGATTCCGTTAAAGATAAACAAAATGGATGCTTGTACATTTGTTGCAAAGGGAACAAATGGTGCACAGGGTGTTGTTAAAGCAAACACTTCAATTATGCAATGGGAGCAAAAGCTTGTCTTCTCATCTGAAAACGAGGTAAAAATTAACAAGGTTAAATTTTATATCTAAGGAGTTAAAATGCAAAATATTTTAATTGTAGTTGATATGCAAAACGACTTTATAGATGGTGCACTCGGTACACCCGAGGCTGTCTTGATTGTGCCTACTGTAAGGGATGTAATTCTATCGCACAATGGCAAAGTGATTTTTACAAAAGACACACACTCCCCCGACTATTTATCAACAAACGAGGGCAAAAACCTCCCCGTTGAGCACTGTATAAGGGGCACATACGGTTGGGAAATTTGTGATTCCTTAAAGGAATATGCAAACGAGGTTATTGAAAAACCAACATTTGGTTCAACTACCCTTGCAGACTTACTAAAGGCAGAGCATAAAAAAAGCCCAATAGGAAAAATAACACTTGTAGGTCTTTGCACAGATATATGCGTTATATCGAATGCACTGCTTCTAAAGGCTACCTTGCCGGAGGTGGAAATAGAGGTTATATCAGGTGCTTGTGCAGGTGTAACAAATGAAAGTCATCAAAATGCACTAAACGCAATGAAAATGTGTCAAATAACAATTAAATAAGAAAAATCCCAGCAGTTTTCTGCTGGGATTTATTATTAATTTTGTTTTATATTAATAGTTCTTTGCGTTTACTTCAAAGTAAGCTTGTGGATGTGCACAGGTTGGGCAAATTTCCGGAGCCTTTGTTCCAACAACAATATGGCCACAGTTACGGCATTCCCAAACCTTAACCTCGCTCTTTTCAAATACTTGCTTTGTTTCTACATTGTTAAGCAAAGCACGATATCTTTCCTCGTGCTCCTTTTCAATAGCAGCAACCAAACGGAACTTGTTAGCAAGGTCAGAAAATCCCTCTTCGTCAGCAACTCTTGCAAATTCAGCGTACATATCTGTCCACTCGTAGTTTTCACCCTCAGCAGCGGAAAGTAGGTTTTCTGCTGTGTTGCCAAGACCGCCTAGTTCCTTGAACCACATTTTTGCGTGTTCCTTTTCGTTGTCAGCTGTCTTTAAGAATAGAGCGGAGATTTGCTCGTAGCCTTCCTTCTTTGCAACAGATGCAAAGTATGTGTACTTGTTTCTTGCTTGGGATTCCCCTGCAAAAGCAGCCTCTAGATTTTTTTCTGTTTGAGTGCCTGTGTACTTGTTCTTCTTGTCTTCCATAACTACCTCCAAAGCTCCACCTGTTGCCTTACAAATAGGACAAACAGGCTCGATAACTCCGTCCTCTACCTCGAATGTCGCCTTGCAAATTTTACATGTGTACTTTTTCATTTTTTTCTCCTTTATTTATAATAATTTTAAATATTTATAATAATTTTAAAATTTCATCCTTAGTGCGATAGCCAACAATCTTGCTTGTAATCTCACCATTTTTGTAAATAAACAGGGTAGGGATACTTGCAATGCCAAAGCCCATAGCCAAATCGCCATCATTGTCTACATTAACCTTACATAGCTTGATGCTATCATTTTCAGCCACAATTTCCTCTAAAATAGGTGCGATCATCTTGCAAGGTCCACACCAATCAGCATAGAAATCAACAATAACAGTTTTATCACTGTTCATTACTTCATTTTCGTAATTATGCTTGTTAACTATCATAACTTCCTCATTTCTCCTTAAAGTAGAGCCTACAATGGCAAAAGCCCTCAAACTCAGGATCATTTATCTGTGCTTTGAATTCCTCGCACATACATTTGTTTTCCGGTAATTTACCAAGCTTGCAAGGACAAAAGCCGTCCTTCTTTTTAAGCCCCTCTTTAATTGTTTTTACAATTTCCTTGTCGGGATTCAATATAATTTTCACATTATTCACCCCTTTTTATTCATTATAACATCATTATTATAAAAAAGGAAGATAGTAAATGAAAATTTTTATCTTGAAAACAAATATTTAATATGCTAAAATATTTAAATAAGATTACTATTCGGGAGGTATTTATGGATTATCGTATAGAGCACGACTCAATGGGCGAGGTTAGTGTGCCAAATGACAAATATTGGGGTGCACAAACTCAGCGTAGCCTAGAGAACTTTAAAATAGGCACATCGAAAATGCCAAATGAAATTATAAATGCCTTTGGTATATTAAAGCTCGCCTCAGCAAGAGCAAACGCAATTCTTGTGCCAAGCCGTATGACACACGAAAAGCTTGACGCAATTGAAAAAGCTTGCTATGAGGTAATAAGCGGAGAGCTTGATGGTAACTTTCCACTATCTGTATATCAAACAGGCAGTGGCACACAGTCAAATATGAACGTAAATGAGGTTCTTGCAAACCGTGGAAATGAAATTATAGGAAAAAAATTACTCCATCCAAACGACGATATTAATATGTCTCAGTCCTCAAATGACACATTCCCAACTGCTATGCATATCTCAGCTGTACTCGCTGTATATGAAAAGCTTTTTCCAAAATTAACAGTGTTAATCGAAGCCTTTGAGGAGCTTGAGGAGGAAAACAAGGGGATTATTAAGAGTGGCAGAACTCATTTGCAGGACGCAACTCCTATTGCGTTTAGCCAAGAGATAAGTGGTTGGCGTGCATCAATTGAGCGTGATTTTGAAATGATTGATATGTCCCTTGAGCCACTTAAAAATCTAGCACTTGGTGCAACTGCTGTTGGAACAGGAATTAATGCACCAAAGGGCTTTGACGTAGCTGTTGCCAAGGAAATTTCCAATATAACAGGCATTAATTTTAAAACAGAGAAGAATAAATTTCACGCACTTACCTCAAAGGACGAGCTTGTGTTCAGCCACGGTGCACTTAAAGCACTTGCTTGCGATCTTATGAAAATAGCTAACGATATAAGATGGCTTGCCTCAGGCCCTCGCCTTGGACTTGCCGAGATTACAATTCCGGCAAATGAGCCGGGCTCATCAATTATGCCGGGCAAGGTAAACCCAACACAATGCGAGGCTGTTACAATGGTAGCCGTACAGATAATGGGTAACGATACAACAATAGGCATCTCTGCCTCACAGGGCAATTTTGAGCTAAACGTGTTTATGCCTGTTATTATTCATAACTACCTTGAGTCAGTAAGACTGCTTAGCGACGCAATAGAGTCATTTTACAAAAACTGTGTAAGCGGTATCAAGGCGAATGAGCAAAAAATGAGCGAAAATTTAAATAACTCACTTATGTTGGCTACTGCATTAACACCACATATCGGTTATGAAAAATCAGCAAAAGTGGTAAAGATGGCATATGAAAACGGACTAACGCTTAGACAAGCAACCACCGAGCTGGGTTATTTAACAGAAAAAGAATTTGACGAATATTTAAAACCGCAAGAAATGGTATGAGTATAAGAGTAGAATATACCTATGACAAGTAAAAATTCAGCTAATCTCTTGTGTAAAGCTAAGCAAGAAAAAAGCGTGGCAAGAATAATCGGAGTCAGTAAAAATTCTTAAAGAGAGAAAAAACACACGGAAATTCCGTGTGTTTTTTTACTATATTTCTTTTAAGAATAAAGCCTCATATGGCTTAATTTCTACCTTGCCACTAACATTTTTCTTGTTAAGAATATCATAGTATTCACCCTCAAGCATAATGTAGCCGTCCTTGTTTTCAATTTCAAGAGCGACAATACCATTTTCTTTGCCTTGGCGTTTGGTTAAGAATACATTTTTAGATGCTTCTAAAATTGGCTTTTTGTCAACAAGCTTTAATAGAGCATCCTTGCTTGGTGCAGTACCAAGTAAGATAACGTTACCCTTTCCAACCTTACGCTTAGCTATTGCACACATACCCTCAAAATCAAAGCCTGTGTAGGTTGCAAGACATTCACTATCTACACAATCAAACGCATCACAGCCGAGGAAAATATCAAAAATTTCGCCACCCTGTGTCCATTTTGCCTTGAAATTATCTTGTTCAACAGGCAAGTGGTGTTTAACCTTAACTCCGGCTAACTCCTCTAAGATAGGATATGTCCTTTTAGTGTGCTTAGTTGCATAGTCAGTCATTATATCACTATATGGACCGGCTATAAGAGTACCGCCATTTTCAACCCATTTTTTTACTCTTGTGCCAAAATCACAGTCGTCAAAGCAGGAAAGAAGAGGTGCTACTATAACCTCATACTCATCAAGGCATTTGTCTGTTTCAATAACATCAACATTATAGTGTCTAAATGCATCGTGGAAACGGTCAGCCAAAAGCGGTCTAAATGAGTGATCGTGGTCGTCAAGATGAGGAATGATTGGTGCAAACATAAAGTTCTTAACCGAGGTTGATGAGTAGGTAAGTGCAATTTTTGATTTAACCTTAGTATTTTCCAAAAAGTCGCCACACGTGTCTAAGGTGTCGGCAATTTTCTTTATTGATGGAGCAATAGGAGATGGCACTCCTGCACTTGAATATATAGCTCCGTGGCCAATCTCGTGGCCCGCCGGATGACAACGGAAGTGCCAATATAGATTCATTTCACCACCTTGTACAATGGGGGCAAGTGAGTTTATGTAGTTGTGTCCGTTAGAGCGATATCCGTTGTACGCAGCATATGAGCCGTTATATCCGGGCTGAGTCTCGGTTACCCAGAATGGGCTATCCTTTAATGTGCGATAAAAATCATAGTTAAGGAAGGTTCTATATAGCTCATTTTCACTATCATAGTGATTGTGCTGAACAACATCAAGCTTTTTATTAATATTATTGTAGCTAAGTGCGTTGTCTATCATCATATCAGTGCCAATAGGAGCGTCTGAATGCTTACGGATGGCATCAGCCTGTTCCCACGCGTAGGTATTGATAAGCTGACATTGGAATCTCCACCATTCAACAGCGTGAGATGGATGCTCCCAGGACATAGGTGCCGGTGGCATAATCTCGTCAAATGAGGTGTAGTTAAGCGACCAACGCTTCATTTGCCATTTTTTATTGAGGTTTTCAATATCCTCATATTTTTCCTTCAAATATTCACGGAATTTTTTTGTACATCTTTCGCAGAAGCAACCGAAATCGTATGGGTAAAGCTCGTTATCAATTTGCCAACCAATAAGACCGGGGTGCTTTCCAAGAGCAAGAGACATTTCTTCGGCAATTTTGTAGTTAAGCTCTCTTATGCCCTCGTGAGATTTACAGGCGTGAGCACGTGAATGAATCTCAACCCTAATATTATCATAATTGTTATATCTTACTCTCATAAGATCAGGATATTTTTTGAACACCCAACGAGGCGGAGTACAGGAGGGGGTACATAAAACAGTGTAAATTCCATTTTCGTACATAGTGTCCATTACGTACTTGAAAATTTCAAAATCGTACACTCCCTCAGTCTTTTCCATAGTGCTCCAGGCAAATTCGCCAATGCGTACGCAGTTAAGACCAAGCTCCTTCATCCTTTGTACGTCTTTTACTATTTCTTCCTTTTCCCAAAGCTCAGGATAGTATGCTGAACCAATATAGAACATAATTAAATCTCCTTAAAATCAAGCTCGGCAATTGAAACACAGCCCTCGTTTGGAGTGCCACAATTTAGCCAACCTCAAGTAGTTATGTAATACTTTTATTTTTATCTCAAATATTTATTGATTAATGGCTCCAGCTCCTCAAGCTCACCATCCTTGAAAAGACATTTGTATTTTTCATAGTAAGCAAGTAGCTTTTCCTTGTTTATTTCCTTAGGCTTATCGCTTCCAACACGGCGTTCAAAGTTAGCATAAAGGATGTTTTCCTTATCCTTGCCACTTAGGTTAAGACCGGTTAAATTCCTGTCATCAAAAGCCTTTTGTACCTTGTCTGTTGCGATAAAGTGGTAAAGACGGTCGATACACCAAGCGTGTCCCTTGCACTCCCAAGGGAAGGTTGCATCAGTTCCCACCATAATTCTATCTGAATATTTTTTAAAGAAATCAACATAAAAATCGTGGTTGTCCTCAAATGCAAAATACATCTCTGTGCCAGGGGTGATATCAACTGCCATATTCTCGTATTTTTTGAACATAGCCTCTAATTTTTCCGGATACTTTGCGTAGAAGAAAAAGTGTGCAAAGGTAACATTTATTTTTGGGTATTTGTCAAGAATTGTCTCAATTTCCTTAACCACAACCTTAAAATCAGGGTATGTACCATCACCATAGAACCAACCGGTCTCCTTTGCCCAAGCTGGTGCTAAATCATAATCCCAAAACTCTTCAGGGTCGTTTACGTGGAATACAATGTGAGTGCCGTCCTTTTCTATCTCGGCAAAAAATTCGTCAAGAGTTGGAAAGAGCAGTGTGCCACCAAGTGGCTTTAAGCAGGTAGGCTTACCCTCAATCAGCTTAATTCCGTCAAAGCCGATTTCCATCATTTCCTTGTATTGTGTTACAAGCTCCATACCCTTTGGCACATCAGTGGTGATAGGATATTTTATATGGTGTAAGCAACCGTGTGCAAAGGTACTAGGATGAGCAATTTTATAAAGTGCCATCATAATATTGTTTGCAACACCACTCATGCCGGTGTTAAGGGCACATAGATTAAGTCCGTTTATACCCATTCCATCACGATATGGCTCAAATGCATCAATAAAAGAGCCAACCTCGTCATTCTTCCACGCCTCAATGTGAAGGTGTCCATCTATAATTTTTTCATTAATTTTTGGTTCGTTAAACATATATACCTCACTTATGTAGGGGCGAGTATTCCTCGTCCGTTTTAAAATTTAAAAATAACGTTTTTCATAATGCTTCCATCAAAGCCTCCATCTGACGAGGCACCTTTATGGCGTGCCTTGGTAGAGGTGTCTGCTTTAGCAGAGAGACGGAGGGAGAGATATTAAAACCTAACAGTAACACTCTCTCCAACCTTAATAAATACCTTTTTAAAGTCGATTAGCTCGGGATTCGGCTCATACTTAAACTTAAGCACAGAGTATTTTGTGTCCATTCCGCCGTGGTTGGTAAGTACAACCTCGTTTTCATTTAGCCAGTTTTCTTCAACCTGTCCGTATGTTAAGCCGTGTCCAAACTTGTATAATGGCTCACCCTTAAAGTATTTATATGTACGATTTTCCATACTGTAATCACGGAAGGGAGGCAAATCGTCATCACTCTTATAGAATGTAACAGGCAAACGACCACTTGGAGATGTCTTGCCAAACAAAACATTCGCAAGTGCATGTCCAAATTCCGCACCACCATAGAAGCATTGAACAACAGCATCGCAATCCTTGTCTTGATTTACAAGTGAAACACAACTGCCACTAATGTTCACAAAAACAGTAGGCTTGCCAAGCTTGATAACCTCGTTATAAAGAATCTTTTGTGAGTCAGGCAATTCAATTGATTTTTTATCTCCTGCAGCATCTCCGTTGTAGGTGTCGCCCTCTTCACCCTCAATAGATGGATTAAGTCCCATACACATAATAACAAGGTCAGCCTTACTTGCAGCAATTACACCCTCACGGAAAGGATTTCCGCTCCACATAGTAGAGCCGATATCAGTTGGATGACAGCCACACGCATAAATAACCTTTCCGTCAAACTCATCTTGAATACCGCAAAGAGGCGTATAGTATCTTGATGGATTTCCGTTATAATTACCAATCAAAGTGCTAAAGCGGTCGCTGTTTGGACCAATTACTGCAATAGTTTTATATTTAGATTTGTCAAGAGGCAAAATTCCATTATTCTTTAATAGAACAATGCTTTCCTCGGACATTTCAAGATTTAATTTCTTGTGCTTTTCGCACTCTACAACATCAAATGAAATATTGTTGTATTCGCAATCGTCATCGAACATACCAAGACGGAAACGAGCCTCAAACAGCTTAGTTACAGCCTCTGTAATTGTTTCCTCGGTGATTAAATCCATCTCGTAGGCCTCGTATAGAGATAGATAAGCATCACCACAGTTTAGGTGGCAACCATTATTAACAGCAAGTGCCACACTTTCAGGCTCGGTATTGGTTATCTTGTGTCCTGTGTGAAAGTCACGAATAGCGCCACAGTCAGAAACAACATAGCCACCAAAACCAAATTCACCAAAGAGAATATCGCCAAGCAAGGTCTTTGAGCCACAGCAAACCTCACCATTTACACGGTTGTATGCACCCATAACAGCAGAGGGATCAGCGTGATCTATGCAATATTTAAAAGCACTTAAGTATGTTTCATATAAATCCTTTTTACTTACAATAGCATCAAAGCCGTGTCGCTCATATTCCGGCCCACTGTGTACACAATAGTGCTTTATTGTCGCATCAAGCTTTCTGTACTTGCCCTCACCCTGTAAGCCTTTAATAAAAGCAGTGCCCATTTTACCGGTTAAAAGTGGATCCTCACCATAGGTTTCGTGCCCACGTCCCCAACGAGGATCTCTAAAAATATTGATATTAGGAGACCAATATGTAAGACCTTGATATTGCTCGGTTGAACCGAATTTTTTAAATTCATTATATTTTGCACGAGCCTCGTCTGAAATTGCAGTTGCAACATCATACATAAGCTCCTCATTATAGCTTGCCGCCATACCAATAGCCTGTGGGAAAACAGTAGCAGAGCCTTGACGTGCAACTCCGTGTAGGCACTCATTCCACCAGTTATATGCAGGAACGCCCAAACGCTCGATAGCCGGTGCATCATAGCGCATTTGTGCCATCTTTTCTTCAATAGTCATTTTTGAAACAAGCTCGCTGGCTCTTTCATAAAAGGTCATAATAGCCTCCTAACCAAAAAATATACAACCTTATTTTACCATATAGAATATGGTAATTCAAGAGTTAATAGTTGATTTTTATCTGTTAGTGTGATATTATTAAATCAGTAGAGATTTAGGAGGCATTATGAGAAGCTTTATTTTAGGTACAGATTGGGGAGCAGACTGTGATGACTGCGTTGCAGTGCGTGTGCTTTGCCGTATGGTAAAAGAGGGAAAAGCTAAGCTTTTAGGCATAGGAATTAACTGTGCAAAGGAACACGCATATGCTTCAATGAAAGCATTTTTAGGGCAAGAGGGCATAGATGTGCCTGTTGGAATTGACCCTCGCTCACACGAAACTGATGGTTGGACCTGGACAGAAAACTATCAGCCAAGACTTGCCAAGCTTATGCCACAGCTGTCAAATAATGATGCCGAAAGTGCAGTAAGAGTCTACCGCCGTGCTATTGCCGAGGCTGAGGGCAAGGTGGAAATAATGGAAATCGGCTTTTTACAGGTTCTTGCTGACTTTTTAAGGAGCGGAGCGGACGATATATCTCCAAAAACGGGCTATGAGCTATGTCGTGAAAAGGTTGAAAAAATATGGTCAATGGCAGGACGATGGGACGTTGATGGTGGTCGTGAGTTCAATATCGCTTGGACACCACTTTCAAGAGAGGGAGCAACCTACGTTATTGAAAAATGCCCGGTTCCAATCACATTCCTCGGTTGGGAAATAGGTGATTCTGTCATTACAGGAGACAACCTAGACCATAGCGACTATCTATGGCAGGCAATGGCAGACCACGGCTATAAAGAGGGACGCTCATCTTGGGATCCAATGCTTGTTTTACTCGCTATCATAGGTGATGAAAAAGAGGCAGGCTACGACGTGGTGACAGGCAAGGCAAGAGTAGATAAAGAAACAGGCAAAAACTATTTTAGAAAAAATAAAAATGGTAAGCACAAGTATGTTATAAAAGCAAAGCCGGACAGCTACTATCAAAACGCAATCAATGAAATAATCAAATAAAAGGGGATGTTGCAATAAGCACAGACCAAAAACAGACGTTCCTTCCAATAAAATTCTTGTTTTATCGGGTTTTAAGATTAAATAAGGTCGGGAACTTGCAAATTTTGCAAGTTCCCCTCTCTTTTTAGTGTCTGTTTTTTACCCGCGACCTCGCACTCTACCGTACCAAGTACGCCGACGTGTACGAGTTCACGGCTTCTGCACTCATTTCACTATCCCCTGAAAGAGCCGTCGCTTAATGCGACAGCCTCTAATTTTAGTAAATCCATTTAATGCTATCAAAGCCAAATAGCACTTTAGTAGTTGATGGTGTTCCTCGCCATTGAGAGCTTTCGGCATTTTTATCCCAGTAGTCTGTGTCGCCGAAGATAGGTGCCATACTTGAATATTGTATAATCCTTAAGCAAACAGTCTTTCCCCATAGATTATTTGGTACATTAAATATATAGGGTGAGCATATTTTTTCGCCAAGTGAAATTTCGTCTATAAAAAGAGTAGTGTATAAAGTAGTTCCACTTAACTCAATGGAGCTTACACCCTCGGGCACAGTAACCTCGGCATACATTTCTACCTTGCCATAGTCGCTGAATTTTTCTTTACAAAATGTACACTTGCGTCTTTTTAGAGCTAGAGTATATGGCTCATAGCTTGATACCTCAGCTTGAAAATCACCTGAAACCAGTACACTAGGCATATATTTTAGGTCGTTTTCTGCTTTTATTGTGTGCACTCCGTTCTTCAAATACAGCTCACTTGTCGCACTATATAGCTCACGCATACCAAAGGTTAAGTCACTTTCGTTAGTACAAGTGAGCACCTGCCCGTTAATATAAGCCTCTGTACCGTTTCTTATCTCAAAGGACACAACAGAGTCATTTTGACAAGTTATTTTTGCTTCCTTACTTGCGTTTAAATACATCAAACGAGCTACATTTTTATTATGATATTTTATATTAAATGTAGGTGAAAATGTCTGCCTTTTTCTTTGGTCGGTATCGGGCGAAAGCACTACCTCGTGTGTGTCTATAAATCTTTTTTGCCCATCGACTAAATACTCGCCATAGGGAGCAAATAAATTTATAATTACAAAGCTACCATCATCGTATTTTCTTACAAAAATACCGCGTACAGTGTCTAAGTTTAGGTCAGTAACAAGTGGATTTTTTCTAAATTTATCGCATATTTCAGCTATACTTGACACCGTGCCATCAAGCATTATTTCCAGCCTGTCATTGAGCTCAATTATAGGAGCATTAACTAGCTCGTCATTTGTAAATTTCCACTGTATTTGATTGTAGGTTAGCTCATTTAACAGCTCATAAAAGCAAGACAAATCCAAATTTTTGGTTACATTTTTAGCACAAAGCTCAAATGGATAACGCACATATATTTGAGGTGTGAAATCCTTTTTTGCATAACTCTTGGCTATTTCTGCCTCGCTTGAAAGAAGCCTCATACCACTAAAATCACATTGGTCAACATTAAAGTTGCTAAAAAAGTCGCAAACAAATATATTTCCACGCATATCAAGGTGTGATATCGCAAGAAAATAATGGTCGATTTTGTGGCAGGCAGAGAGGTAGAGCATAGCTCTTTTCTTTGCATAGCTCATATCACACGGACCAAGAGCAAATAGCTCAGCCATAGCACCGTTTTTTCGTCCTGCATACTCAATTGCACCAAAAAGCGATAGCTCATTTATGTTATCAAAGGATGTGCTTATTTCATCAATACCGGGAAGGGAAAGAGTGGAAAGATTTTTAAGAAAATCACCGCTATGCTTTACCGCCGCTGTCGGGATATCGTCGCACAAAAAATGTCCGGTCATTAAAATGTTGTGGCTTTTGCACCACGATGATATTTTACTTATGTAACACTCATTAAATTTTTTCGACACGGTCTTTATGGTATAGAGATAAAAATTGTCGTATTCTGATTTCATATCACTAAAGAAATCACGACCAAAAAGAGAATAGTAGTCCTTTTCCATTCCGTCATAATAAGGTACAGAATCCTCTTCTGCTGCGTAGCCGATAGACGGCTCATCGGTGAAAATACCCTTAATCACATTCCCAAAATACTCGCTAAATCTTTTGTAGTATTCCTCGTGCGTAAGAGAAATAAAGTAGTCAACAGCATCACTTGAAAGTAGATTAGGAAAAAATTTTTCACCAAAAAGAGAAGAATTATGTTGCGATTTATAGCTTATTTTCCCAATGTCCTTACCCTTAGTAACAATTGACTTAAGACGAAATTCAGGGATTGCGGAAACCTTGCCCTTGCAGTCGCCCGATGGCCAGTTGAAATCGTCGTAAAGCCAAATTGACATATCAAGTGATTTTGCACCCTCTATAAACCATGAAATAGTATCAAACCATTCCTGACTTAAATACTCAAGCTCACAACCGGAGCGAGGATAAAGCAAAGCCTCGTTTATTCCGTTTTCCTTAAGTCCCTTTAAATATTCAATTATTTTTTCCTTACTCGGCTTACCTGTAACAGCCGTCATAACAATAAGACTCATATAAACTCCTTTATAAGCCTTCCCCCTTGAGGAAATTCCCCTGCGAGGGGAAATGTCGCTAAGCGACAAAAGGGTTCCTGTTCTGGAAGAAAAGGTGTCACCATAGGTGACGGATGAGGTGCTATTTTTATCTGTCCTCTAAATATCCAAGATAATCTAGCCAAACAAGAATGTGTGAAGCAAATCCGTGATTACAGCTTGCACAGGTTGAATCATATTCCCATAGAGTGCCGGTTGTTTTAGCCATATAGTCAAAATAGCCACGGATGTTTTCCTCTAGCTTTTCCTTAAGCCCTGCCTCTTTAAGTAGATCAAGACGCAAATAGTTGCCAATAAACGCATTAGAGAAGTGAATATTTTCCCACTTGTTATTTTGCTTTCTTTCCGGTCCGAAATCATTTATCATAATGTCCCAAAGCTCTTTGCTTTGTTCCTTGTCGGCAACACCCGTAAAGAACGCATAATATTGTGCAGTTTCTGTTATCTCACCACTTAAATTGGCGACCCCGTGTTCGTTATAGACACTATTATCACAGTAGAAAAGGCCAATTTTTGATTCGTTGTTTATAGCATCCTTTAGCTTTTCTGCCTCTATATCAAGCTCCTTGTCGTCATAAAGAGAGGAAACGGTTTTCTTTAATTTGTAGTAGAGCATATTTGTAGGATAGTTAATGTCCTGTGTTAGGTCATTACACTTAGACCACTCAACAAAAACCCAGCCCTTTAGCTTTTCAAGTAAGCCGTTTTTGTTTTCAAAGCCCTTGAAATATTCAAGCAAACCATAAATTCTGTCTTTTGCATCATCAATAAATTCACGGTCGCCGGTTCTATTTAAATACTCATCTAGCTCAAGCACATACCACATAGCCCAGTTGGGTATAAAATTCTCGTCTATATGGTCGGCAGGGTAGCACATCGGTATCATACCATTTGGTATGCGTGGATACTGTCCACCCATTAAAAAGTTAGATAAAAATGCGTGCTCAACACGGCTTTTTCCACTCATTAAGTATTCAACACGAGAGGTGAAAAAGCTATCACATAGCCAGCCGGCTCGCTCTCTTGACGGGCAATCCATATAAATATCGTATGTGTTTTGTCTAAATGTCTCAACACCCGCTTGATAAATGCGTCTTATTTGCTCATCGGCTGTGTCCTTTAGCTTTTTAATTATCTCATTTTCATTAAAATCCGTGCGTATAACACCAAAGCTACTGATGCCCATCTCTCCACCGAGAGAAATTACACTTGCATACTTAAAGGTGTATGGCTCAGCAGTTAAAAGCGAGTATTTTCTGCCACCCTTTAATTTAAAGGTGATAATGTTGGCACAGTCCATACGGGCATAGTCAACTCTACCATCGGTTAATAGCTCGTCAAAGGTGATACACAAGGTAGTGTCGTTTTTTACCTCAACCTCAAGCTTAATTAAGCCTGTTATATTGTTATTCATTTCGATTGTAACAAATGAATTCGATTCAATAGAGCTTACATTCCCTTTCTCGCTTACAAGCTCCAAGCCACCCAAAAGAGATGTTTGAGAAAAGTCAATGTCTTTTGGCAAAAATCCGGTGTATTCTTTGCCGACATTGCATAGCCACCAAGGTGAAAAAATGCGAGGAGTGTCTGATTTTTGTACCTTTCCTTGGTCAATAATTGCTTTTTTACCTTCATACGGGAATGAAGGATAGCTAACCTCACGAGTGATTAGTGTATCGTCAAAATTATCATATACAATTTGCGTAGCTTCCTTGCCATTCTCAAGCGGATTTAAGCTTGTAAAATCATACACCTCGCAAAAGGTTCTTTGATATGCATATCTTTCGACCTTTTGCAATTTTTGCTCATATAAATAGCTCTGCCAAGCGTCTGTGCCGGTAGGGGCAAACACCTTATCCCCGTCGCTTAATTCACACATAAAAAATGCAAGCTCGGAAACTAAGTAAAAGCTATGACAATGATAGCCACAAACAAGAACGCAAAGCTCGTTTTCGCTCTTTGTTAAATATTGTTCAATATTTAAATTGTCAACACGATAAAATCCGTGGGACGCACGAGATGGACCAAAAAAGACAAATTCACCATTTATAAAAACTTGATAAGTGCTTTGCCCGGCAATATGTAAAAATGTATTTTCGCCCTTTGGCACGGTGGTCTTAAATAGAGCGGTGCGGTTGAGCTCTCCCTCATAGTCCTTTAGCCAAATGCCCTTAGCTTGCTTAAATTCTGTTCTTTCAAAAATCATATAAACCTCTACTAAAAGTAATGCGTTATTTGTTTTTTCTATATTGTTGAGGAGAAACGCCAATATGCTTTTTAAATAATCTACTAAAGAAGTATTGGTCGTTATAGCCGACTCTTTCACTAATTTGTCTAATCGACATATTAGTATTATCAAGTAAGCTTTTTGCAAGCTGTAGCCTTAAATCAATAATATATTCATTAGGTGATTTTCCTGTTTGCTTTTTAAAAACTGCTACATATCTTGAGTTACTAAGGCTTTCAAGATTGGCAAGGTAAGGGATTTCAATTTTACTTGTGAAAAAGCTGTGTATATACTTTAGTGAAGCTTTTAGTAAAGAGCTATTTGCTTTGTCCTCGTTATCCTTATAAATATCTATCAAAATCTCTTGCAAAAGACAAGCACATCTTTGAATACTTAGTGATTCGTTTAGTAAAAAAGTATTAATTAGCAAATTGAATTTATTCTGTATCTCTACATTAAAATCATTTTCTATAATGCAAGGCAAATTATCAAAGCCACATTCCTCTAAAAACTTGTCAGCATATGAGCCTGTAAAATGCGCATATAAATAACGAGTAGCGGAGCTTCCACTATACTTGTACAAATAATTTGGCGGAAAAATAATAGCGGAGCCCTTTTTGGCAATGTGCTCATTATCATCAATATTAAAAGACAATTGCCCATCGGTAATATAAATTAAATAGTAATCATCTCTGCCTAAAGAATTGTATGTCTCAAAGGGGGATAAAGCGTCGTAGTATCCTGTAGTATTTATAAAAATAGGATAATCTTTTGAAGACTTGCTGTTGAAATTCAGCCATTCAAGATTTTGATATCGTGTAATTCTCGCCATTTTCACCTCAAAATAGTAAAAAAATCCATCTTAAATGATAAAATAATCTATTGATGTATTATTTAATTATATTGTACAATGAAATTAGCGAAAAGTCAATCAAATTAAAAACTTCATTTCAAATTAAATAAACAAGGAGAATGAAAATGAAAAAGAAACTATTTTTTGGCATACTTATGGTTGCAATTTTAACCTGTTTGTTTGCAATCTCTATTTCTGCTGCAACAGAAATAGGAGGTCTTTACTACGATTTGAGTGGTACAGGTGAAAACGCAAAAGCTGCGTTGACAAGCGATAATGTTAACTGTGAGATTGAAAACGTTGTCATTCCAGAAACAGTTACCTACAATAATGTTACATATAAAGTAACTACAATTAATCAAAATGCTTTTTCTGGAAGCAATCCTAAGTGGGCAGGCAATGCACATATTAAAACTGTTGTTATTCCTGCATCAGTAACCTCAATCAGTACCCACACATTTAGAAACTGTACAAATTTACAGTCTGTTACTATAAAAGCAAAAAATGCAAATGGGATTTCACTTTCTGATGCTAACTTTTATGGATGCTCAGCACTAACAAGTGTTGATATGAGTGAAAGCGATATAATAACATTGGGGCAATATTGCTTTGCTAACTGTGGCAATCTTACAACAGTTAAATTTTCACCATGCCTTACATCAGTAGGTGGTAGAGCTTTTAATAATTGTAATTCTATTGTAGCGCTTGACTTCTCAAATACACAGCTAGATAATCTTTGTGGAGTATGGACTTGTAAAGCTCTTACAAAGATCATACTTCCTTCAACACTTACAACTATGTATGGTAATGGTATTCAAGATACTCCATTAGAAACAATAGTTCTTCCTCATAGCATTACAACTTTGAATCAAAACTGTATGGCAAATAACTATAGCTTATATATGGTTGTTTTCCCTGAAATATCTAGTGATAATACAACTATTAGTTCCAATCTTTTCAATGGAGCAACACCAGAGGTTGTTATTTATGCAGGCGAAAACTATGAGGCTGTAACAGCAACAGGTAAGTGCTTTGCTGGCTACACAGTTAAGCCATTTAGCGAGTATGATCCAACCAAAACATACACAGGCAAGAATTTATTCTATGGTGCAACCACCTGCTCAAAGTGTAACGGACTACTTGGCGAGGAAAAGTTTAACTTTACCAGCTTTACAGAAGCAATGTCTTACGGCAAAAAATGTACACATTGTGAAGATATTGATGCTATAAGAACCTACTCAGCTATGTTTGAGTGTCGTGGATTTTCAGTTTCTGAAAATGGTGATGAGGGCATTACAATCAGCTTTACAGTAAATGGCGAATCCGTTAGGGGCTACAAGAGTGAAACAGGCAAGGATGTATCATACGGCTTATTTGTTGGTATAGAGTCAATTCTTGGCTCAAATGATATATTGGACCAAGAGGGCAATGCATCAAACGGTACATTTGTAGCAACAGTTGATAACGATCAATACAGCATTTTACAGCTAAAGATTTGTGGATTTGATAGTGAGCATTCCGAATCTAAATTCACATTTGGTGCATATGTTCAAACAACTAAGGATAGTGAAAGCACACTTTCATATCTTCAAACCGGTACACCTGCCGAGGACGAAAAATACTACTACACAACATATGGCGATTTAATTAACGCATAATAAAAAAAGACACCGAAAAGGTGTCTTTTTTCTTGTGTAACACACGTAAGATAGATTGCCTTCCCCCAATATATCATAGCCTTTTGTCGCTTTGTACTATTTTCCCAACCTAACGGGTAAATAACCCCGACTGTCCAATTAATGCCCATGCTTTTGCGTGGCAAAAGCAAGCGGGAAGGTTCCACAAGCCTCCTTTGTGCAAAGGCACCCTTTAGGGCGTACCTTGTGTTGAGGTGTCACGCAGTGACGGAGGGATTGATAAAAGCTGCAATCTACACAAGCGGGAAGGTTCACGAAGTGAACTATTTTCGCCGAGCCTTAAAAAAGCAAGGCTGAAAATCAGCCTTGCTTTAATTTATTTTCGATTGTAATACAGGAGCTTGTAAGCATTCTTTTAATTCTGCCACAGAGGTTTCTTAATTTTTTAAATGTTATTTCATCAATAGCTTCGGTAGAAAAGAGAAGCTTTAGCCAACTTTCAGTTTCGGCACATTCCTTTCGTGCTATTTCAAATTTAGAATGCATGTCTGCAAGACTTTGAGGGTATTGTGCTTCTGTAATATTAGCAAATACACTTGAGGATGACTTTTTTATTTGAAAAACTACATTAGAATCAAATTTATTGTCCTTGCATAGCTTAGCTATACAAACAGCTAATTCCTCACTATATTCTAAAAGCAAATTTTTATTAGCCATAACCAACCCCCCAATCAATGCGTAGCATTGCATGTAATCACGCATAGCGTGTATGGAATTTGCAACTTGTTGCAGTATGGAATTGACACACACAGTGTCGTATGGAATCAAACTGAAGTACATCTTATACAATCTGACGATTGATGCCATACAGTCGCTGTGCGACTGATTCCATGCACCTGACGGTGATTCCATACCAAACCTTCAGTTTGGATAAATAAAAAAGTCGAACTAAAGTCCGACTTTTTAATTTTGGTGAGCCACCGTATTAAAGTGTCGAACTAAATAAATTAAGGGATGAAACTAAAAATTTCGTCCCTTTAGTTTTAGGATATTTTTCGTTCATATTCCGAGATTATAGAATTTTCTATAACGAAAAAATGTGCACTAGTAATTATGAAAATTCTAGAAAAACAAGCTTTAGATAAAAGTTCAGATTCAAGCAAAAAATCAAACGACAAATTGCTGTTAAATAAAGCGCCATCATCAGTACAAATACATAACTCATAAACATCATATTTTATTAGACGCTTTACTGCTTTTTCGTGTTTTGTTTCTATGGCTTTTATAATCGCTCTTCTGATTTCTGTCATACTACCGCCATAGTAAGATATCAAAGAACCACTTGCATCAATCTTAGCCATTTTTATGTTTATAGAAGTAGGTTTCTTTCCTTTAGCAAGCACTTTTTCATATTTACAAGCCTCAATTATATTTTCAGGAATAACAGATACGACTTCGAGTGCAATTTTTTTGTCTGGACTAGTAAAATCAAAATCATCAGCTTTTTTATTCCAAACAAATGTCGAATAGACATTATCATATGATAGTGAAATTGTGGTTTGAGCAAAAGGCTCTATTATATTGCTACTATAGTCTAAAGCTGGCATTATCATCACCTCATATTAATTATACCACAAAACAATTTAAGAGTCAATTTATTATCTGTCATATTTACCTTCCGCCCGAGTCTATTTTAGCACAGGTATCGCAGATGTAAACAGAGAAAAAATATTGCATTAAGCATTGAAATATAGGAATTTAGTGCAATATTTTTTCTTTTATCTGTTGACATCTGTTTTGCTAATTTAAAGGAGTAAGCATATAAACTCCACCTGTGCTTTTTTGACTCTGCCGAAAGGTAAAAATTAAATATGAAAGGTAGGTAAAG
>JAGAMD010000020.1 GCA_017624905.1 Clostridia bacterium
CATCTATTGTTTTTTGCAACTTTTCGTCAACGGTCTTTTGTACGCCGTCAAGCTTTTCGCCAACGGTTTTTTGAATGTTATCAAGCTTTTCGCTATTCTCTCGTCTTAATTCAGACAATGCTTTACCAACAGTATTTTCAATGAGCTGATATTTTTCAGTCATACTCTTTGAAAACTCTTCAAACTTTTTATTTAGGTTTTCTATTGACTTTTCGTTTTCTTCACGAGTTTGCTTGTTCATTTCATTGATAGCGGTATTTAACTTTTCCATCATATCAATGTAGTTTTTGTTATTTTGCTCCTGTAAAAGCTTCATATCTCTTTGTAGGTCATTAATTTTCGCATCTATTTGAGCTGTATATATCTTATTTGTCGCTTCAATTTGACCAATTTTCGAGTCGACTACATCCTTTATAGGTGAGATATCAACACTTGGTGATTTTTGCTTTTTTAATGCTAAAATTATGTAAGCTGCAAGAACACAAATCAATAATGCTACAAGTAAAATCAGTGATGCTATTATTGTAATTACAATCTCTGGGCCTGTCATATTTCCCTCCAAAATATTTTATATTTTCATTTTATCATTTTTTTGTTAGATTTTCAAGTAAAGTATTTGAATTTGTGCTCAAGATATGGTATACTAAGCTAAGAAGTTATTTTTTTACGACATATGAGGTGAAAATATGGCAAAATACAGAAGAAATAGAATAAATGACGCTGTAAAAGAGGAGATGGCACAGATTTTACGTGATGTTAAAGACCCACGTATTGCAGGTGCATTAGTTTCTATTACAGGTGCAAATGTAACAGGAGATTTAAAATTTGCTAAGATATACTACTCTGTTTTAGGCGACGATAAAGCTGAGGTTGGCAAGGCATTAAAGAACGCAAGTGGCTTTTTCAGATCAGAGCTTGCAAGACGTATTAATCTGAGAATTACACCTGAGCTTTCCTTTGAATATGATTCCTCTGCTGAATATGGTGCTAATATTTCATCAATTTTAAAAACACTTGATATTAAATCTGATGACGAGGAAGAAAATGATTAAAAGTATTACACTTTGTGAGCTTGCAGAGCTAATTAGAGAGACAAAAGATACTCTTATTCTCTGCCATAAAAATCCGGATCCCGACACTCTTGGCAGTGCCTTTGCCTTAAAGCATATTCTCAACCATCTTGGCAGTAAGGCAGATGTCGCCTGTGCTGACGAAACTCAAAAGAAGTTTAGCTTTATTACAGGTGGAAGCAGCTTAGAATATACGGGCAAGGAATACGAAAGATATATAGCGGTTGATGTTGCCTCCCCCGGACAGCTTGGAGACCTTTCATATCTTAGCGACAAGGTTGATTTAACTATTGATCACCACGCTATGTGTACTCGTTTTTCAAAGTACTATGAGAATTTTCGTGCTTCTTGTGCTGAAAATATTTATCTTTTAGCTTGTGAGCTTGGTATTTTAGACACTCTCCCCATTAATTTCTATGAATGCTTATATGCCGGTATGAGTGCAGACACAGGTGGCTTTAGATTTTCAAACGTTACACCTGATACAATGTCTCTTGCCTCTCTTGTTATAGCAAGAGGTATTGACCACGCAGAAATTAACCGTGTGATTTTTGATGCAAAATCTATGGAAGAAATAAAAGCTCAAAAGCTCACATATGAAAATATGGAGCTATACTGCGACGGTAAGCTTTGTCTTATCGTTTTCACAAACGAAATGAAAGCATCAAATGGTATTTCCGATGCTGACATTGGCGATATTGTAAATTCAGTAAGAGGCATTGACGGAGTGCTTATTGCTTTATCTTTAAAGCAAAGCTCCAAGGACGAGACAAAATATTCTCTTTCCTCTCGTGCTAATGCCGATATTGATGTCTCAAGTGTTTGTGCTATGCTCGGCGGTGGTGGACACAAGCGTGCAGCCGGTGCAACTATTGTGGCGTCGAATGAGAATGAGGCAAGAGCGCAAATAATTCCTTTGTTTACAAAGGCTCTCGAGGATTATAAAAATGAATAATGAGCTATCAGGTGTTATCCTTGTAAACAAGCACAAGGGTGTAACTTCTTTTGATATTGTTTTTAAAATAAGACGTCTCTTTGGCACAAAAAAGGTTGGGCATACAGGTACGCTTGATCCACTTGCCACAGGCGTTTTGCCTGTTTTAGTTGGCAGAAGTGCCAAGGCGGCTGAGTATCTTTTGTCAGAGAACAAAAAATACATAGCGACACTTAAGCTTGGCATAACAACTGACACTGAGGATATTACAGGCAATATTTTATCAAAATGCGACACTCTCCCTACCAAAAGCGAGTTTTTTGATGCTTGTAAGAGCTTTGAGGGTGAGATTCAACAAGTCCCGCCTATGTACAGTGCATTAAAGGTAAACGGACAAAAGCTTGTTGACCTTGCAAGAAAAGGAATCGAGGTTGAACGAAAAGCAAGAAAAATTACTATTTTCTCTATTTTGCCCAAGGTAATTAACGAGGCTGAGGGACTATATGAAATAGAGGTTGCTTGCTCTAAGGGAACATATATAAGAACTCTTTGTGCTGATATCGGTGCGTTTCTTGGATGTGGTGCTACAATGACAGAACTACAAAGAACCGAAAGTGGCAATTTCAAGATAGAAAACGCATACACAATTGAAGAGCTTGAGAAAATGAGTGAGGATGAAAGAGCAAATCTTCTATTACCGCCGGATGAACTGTTTAAGGAGGCTGAAGCTATTTCCTTTAGCGAATTTTATACAAGACTGTTTAAGAGCGGATGCGAGATATATCAAAAGAAAATCGGAACAAATTTTCCTCTCGATACATATTTAAGAGTATATGAAAACAATGAGCTTTTAGCTCTTGCTCAGGTGAGAAATTTTGAAAATGGAACTGCTATAAAATCAATAAAATTTTTCAAGATTTGAGGTACATATGAAGCTAATTAAAACACCAGATTACTATCACATTTGGGAGCATTATGCAACCGAGCTACAAACTGAATATTTACAAAGCTACGACGAGGGCTTAGATGTTGAACCATACAAGGAGCTTTTTGATGTTGCGTGCAAGCTACCAGATGGCGAATTTAAAGAAGAAATTGCCGATGCTATTTCCAAGCTTGTTTTAGATTTACCTATGCGCAAGGATTATAAATATAACGAGCCTTCCGACCTTGACTCAATCAAGGCTTTACGCAATTTAGACCTTTTAAAGAATGACACTCCTTCTGTTTCACTTGAGAAAAAGGTGGCTGGTGCTTGGTATGGTAGAATTGCAGGTTGCTTACTTGGTAAGCCTATTGAGGGCGCTTGGGCAAGGACAATTAAAGCTCTTTTAATTGAGTCAAACAACTATCCTTTAAATAGATATTTAAAGCGCAGTGAGCTACCAAATGTTATGCCTGACAATGCAAGATGGCTAAAAAACAATCACAGCTATGTTGATGAGATTGAGTGTGCTCCATTTGACGACGATACTAACTACACAGTTATGGCACAGTGTATGATTGACCGTTTCGGTGTTGACTTTACTCCTACAAATGTGCTTGAAACATGGGCTGATATGCAACCTAAAAATGCTTACTGCACTGCTGAGCGCGTTGCATATATAAATTACTTAAGCCACTATTTACCACCTTATACAGCATACAATAAAAATCCATATAGAGAGTGGATTGGCGCACAAATCCGTGGCGACTACTATGGCTATGTTGCAAACAACATTGAGTTAGCCTCTGAGCTTGCTTGGCGCGACGCTTCAATTTCACATATCAAAAATGGTATTTATGGCGAAATGCTTATTTCCGCTATGCTTTCTTATGCGAAAACAAGTGAAAGCATTTTAAATGTTATTTATGCAGGTCTTTCTCAAATACCATCGACCTCTCGCTTATATGAGGAAGCTATGGAGATTGTTGAGCTTTATAAAAACGGCAAAACAAAGGACGAGACCTTTGAGCTTATCCATTCACGCTATAACAACGAGATTTCACACCATTGGTGCCACACAATTTCAAATGCGCTTATTGTTATCGCATCTCTTCTCTATGGCAAGGGCGATTTTGGTAAGTCAATTTGTATGGCAGTTGAAACAGGCTTTGATACTGACTGTAATGGTGCAACCGTTGGCTCGATAGTTGGTATGATGTACGGAATTGACAATATAGGCAAGGAATGGACATCTCCACTTAATGGTGTTTTAAAAACTCAAATTCTAGGGCACGACAAATCAACCATTGATGCACTAGTTAATAAAACTCTTGAGCATATAAAAAAATATAACTAAAAAAGGGAGCAGTTGCTCCCTTTTTATTCTTTTATTGTGCGTATTAGCTTTACTATATAAATAGCAATTGAGCTTACACCTATTAATAATAGTGCAATCATTTCTATCGGCAAGGAAACGGAGAATGTTATTAAAAACATTGGCTTGCCTACATGGATAATAAAATCCGGGCTTGTTAATTCAAAAATGAGTAGTAATAAAGCGAAGATAACATTTACCAAAATCGCCACTGAGATAAATACGATTTTTGCGGTTTTATTTTTGATTATTCTCTCTGGCTTGACAACGAGCAATATTAAATTGATTGCAGGGATTAATAGCCACAAAGCAAGATATATATATTTTATATCATATAGTGCGTTTTCTATGGCGATTAATGAGTTTAGTGAGTCGCCAAGAAATGCAAAGGCTAGAATTGCAAGAAGGCAAAGTGGCAAATATTCACCTATTGATAGCTTGAAAATGCCGTATTGCTTATATTCCTCCCAGACCTTTGAGACCTTGCCCTCCGGTCTTGCGAGTCGAATAATTCTCAATACTTGCATTGCTATTAAAAAGACATTTACAATTATTCCATCATACGGAAATTTAAAAAATATGCCATAGAGTGTGTCATAAACGCCTAAAAGATTGTTGCTCATATAGACGTTTAGGCTCATTAAAATCAACACTAGATTTATAGTTGCCCAAAGCGATACTACGCTTGTAAAAACGATTTTTGCAGCCTTGCTTGTCTTCTTGATATAAAAATCATAGAACCAAAAAAGGAAACAGCATACGGGCAAAAGATATGAGGAAAACAGAGGAATCATAAAGAGTGGCTCTCTAAAGCCGTTTGCTACAAAGCCCGCAAAGCATTTGTAAAAATTGAACATAAAAAGAGATGATATTACGAAAAGAAGGACTGTTACACATCGAACGGTAGTATTGTTTGATTCTCGTTTTTGATCATTCATAATACTCATATCCTGTTGTTACGTTAATATAGTTTGCTTTGATGTAGTCTAGATTTACAAATTCCTCTCTTGTTATGTTGTCCTTTAGATTTATCGTTTTATAGCCTATCATTTCCTCATTATGATAGATCTGATTTGTCGACTTTACACCGTAAGACAAGATTGATTTTTGTCCGTCCTTGTCAGTGTAGATAAAATCGCCATAGTTAATATGGTCGTGCCCTGCAAAGAATGAAGCTATATTTGCATCTCTTAGCATTGTGTATGAGCCGTTATTCTCGTACGGGCAAAGAACTGCCTCCTCGTACTTGCCTTGTCCAACTCCTTGCTCCCAAGCCTCTTGATACTCAAAGAGCGGAATGTGGAAAAATGCAAGTCCTATATACTCCTTGTCCTCTGTTGCGTTGTTGTATATATTCTGTGCGTGAGTTAGCTGTTCCTTATGGATTACATCATATTTATATTCTGTGCCTACATAGTGATAGGTGTTTGAGTCAATGATGTGTATTCTGTACTTTACATCCTCGGGATTGCTCTTGTCAACTAAATCAATAAAGTAGTTTGTAAGTCCAAACAAATTATCATCCTCATAGTCAACAAACGCACCGTACTTGTTGTCGGTTATTTCTTGTCCGTCCTTGGTTGTGAATGACGCTATAACCTCGTTTGTATAATACCTCGGGTAATCGCCTTGATTGTCGTGGTTGCCATATGTTATTGCAAATTTGGTGAGCATACCACGAGCTTTTGTTAACTCTCGACAGCAGTCATTGAGTGTTTCAACCAGCTTATAAACAATGCTCTTGTTTGCAAACATAAAGTTGTCGCCTGTCAAAATTATTAAATCAGGCTGAGCCTCGTTTATAGATTTTTTCACAATTCCAAGCTGATTTTCAAGGTCGCTTTCAATGCCTAGGTGTAAATCCGTCAGCTGTAATATCTTAAAGTCGTCGTGGAATACCATAGTTGTTCTATACTCGCTTACCTCGTGGTTATTTTCTTCACCATGCTTAGGTGCACAGCCGACTAAAGCAAGTAAAACCACAAGTGCTATGGCAAGTGCGGTTAGTTTTTTCATTTTCCCTCCAAATGCTTTTTCTTTTTTATCTTTGGTTTTGTTAAATCATAGCTAATATCAAGTAGCCAAGCGATTAAATCGTTATCGCACATATCAATTGCAACTGTTAGCCAGTGCATTTTGTTCATATGATAAGCACGAAATATACCGGTTTCAACGCCGACGAGCGAGTCAACAACCTCAGGGGCACATTTGAAATTGACAACGTCTATTATGGTGTCTCCCATAAGCCCTAGCTTGCTTTTTGGTATTTTCATAGCAATAGCAAACCATTTTTGGCTTAATACGTGTCTAAAAATACCCGTTTCAAAATCCTCGTTAAATGGATAGTCTGCCTTTATATCATATGTATCAAGCACTAGCTTTTCAAATTCTTTTCTGTTCATTTTAGTCCTTTTATATAGTTATAGGTTTAACCTTTTTTTATTTTACTACAATATTGATGACTAGTCAAGTGGGCAAACAGTTGATTTATATTAAGAAATTCAAAAAACTATTTTCTTTTTTAAAAAAGATATTGACAGACGCAAAAAAATGTGATATTATACTAAAGCACGAGAAATCGTGCGATAAATATTGTATTCTACATTTAATAACGGAATGCATTTGAATACGCAGGAATATCGAAGCGGTCACAACGAGGCGGTCTTGAAAACCGTTGGCCTAACGGCACGGGGGTTCGAATCCCTCTTCCTGCGCCATCGGACAAAAGCCTATAAATCCTTATACTACAAGGGTTTACGGGCTTTTTTCTTTTTCTTTTTTATACCTTAAAACACCCTAAAAAACCCCAAAATTGACTATAAATTGTAGTCAAAATGTAGTCAAACTTATCGGTGGTCAACGTCACTGGAAGCTTGACCGATGGTCAAGATGCTAGCCTAAATAAAATCACTATGTGATTTCATTCAGGAACCCATCGCATATTTTTCCTGTCACGATACATACTGACGTAGCCCACCTGCCTTTTATAAAGCTCACTAATGATTGATAATTTATTAATAAAGCATTTTAACGTTTATAAAGAAAAAGCCGAAAAATCCCCTGCTGGCGAGCCTGCCTGCAGGGGATTTTATTTTGTCCGGCTATGATTGTTTGCGTTGCTTACTTTTAGTTATACGCTCTAACTGTTTATTTGCAAAATAGCTATGTTGTTTTGCAAATTCGTGTGCCTGTGGATATTTACCTTCATAAGAAGGAAAATCAGCCATACCGACATTTACATTTTTAGCTATTTCGTCAGCTATCATAGAATAGCAGTCAGATGCGTATGCGTTTCCATGAGCTATACAGAATAAAGTAAACAACTTATGAACTTGAACATTATTCTCATTACAAGCTTTAACACGCTGTATTAAATGTGTATCATAGCCGAACTGAAACTCCATACGCCTGCAATAATTGAAGAAAGGAGCAAACACACGCATTAACAAATAATACGGTAGCGTATGGATATTTCCATAATGATATGTAGAAAGCTCTAAGCTGGAAAACCAATCATCGAGCTTTTTATAAATAGGATATTCAAAGAATAAAGGAATAGCAAATTTAGTACCTAAATTATCAGCTATCAACATTCTATCAAACAAGACCTTTTCTCGAGCTTTAAAATTATCATCACGCTGTAAAGCTGCTATATTGCGAACATAACATTTATATCGAACTAATGCAAGATGACGTTCAAACATAAGATATGCGTCGAAACCATCATTAAGTGTATTAGCATCTTCTGAACTTGCATCAAAAATCTTGTTAGTATCTTGATTACCTCTATCCTTGTCAACCTCGTCTTCATGATTGACACCATAATCAGCTGAACCAATACGTTCATTATTCGCATCCATAGGTACACCAAAACGCAATGCATCATAATCAAGAATATGACAATATCGAGTATATTCATCATAAAGCTCCGGCTCACGATGAATCATA
>JAGAMD010000021.1 GCA_017624905.1 Clostridia bacterium
AAAGAAAAAGAAGTTGCTTTAACTGAGGCTAATTAAACATTCACACTCACATTATGACCTTTCATAGTGTGAGTGTTTTTGTTTTGTTAATTTGTTAACAAAGTGTTAAATATGTTTACAAAGATTGAATTGCTGTAAATATTATGTTAAAATTGTTTCAGTCAATTTAATATTTTGTCAAAAAGAGGTATTTATGTTTATCGAAATGTTTAACTTTTGGTACTTCTTCTTTATGTTTTTACAAATAGGAGCTATTGTTGGTCTCTATTTTGCATTAAGAAAAGCACCCCCATTTGTTCAAAATGCTGTTTTGTTTGGATTACTCGCACTCGGCTTTATAATGCACTTTACCAAGTTCTTATATGCTCCATATGGAGAATGGGTAGACGGGCATCTCGTTGTCACAGCCCGTGGTTGGCGCGACTCTTGGTTTGTTAACATTTGTGGCGCAAATATTGCACTGTTTCCATTTATGTTCTTCTCAAAGAACAAATATATAAAAGACTATATGTTCTATATAGGCTTACTTACTGGCATTATCGTTCTATTCTACCCACAAGAACCGATTGCAAAGGGTGGAGCTGCCGAGCAAATGGCTGAATTTATCGATATTATACGATTCTACTATCACCACTGGATGATAATGGCGGTTCCTCTACTTATGATTCTACTAAAGAAGCATAAGCTTTCATACAAACGAGTTTGGGCCGTTCCAATTGGGCTTCTACTACTTATGTTGTTCATTATTCTAAACCAAATATTCCAAAGTGAGCTTGGATTTATTCCTCTTAGAGATGGAACCGGAGCTGGCGGATTAAACTTTAATGTTCCTAACTACAAAAATACATCTTATATATGGGGTCCATATAATATTGAATATCCAGAAAACGGAGAACCATATTTAGTATTTGATTCAATCGGAAAAATTTTCACATATTTTTGCCCTGATTTCTTCACTACCGTTCCTCTTGGTGAGCATGCGGGAGAACCAAAGTATTGGCCTTGGTTCTGGATGATTTTCCCTGTTTTCATATTGGTAACACCACTATCCTTTGGTCTTTCCATGATTTTCGACCACAAGAATTTCAAAAACGATGTTGTTTGGTTCTTTAAGCATGTTAAAGCCGGTGGTATAAAGGACGACTTTAAGCTACTATGGAAAAAGATAGTTACTATGGTTACTGCTAAAAATCCTTTAGCTAAGAAAAAGGTCAAGACTACTGCAACGGAAGAGGTTAAAGAGGAAGCCGAGGCTGAATTGATTGAAAAATAAAAAAAGAAGCGAGAAATCGCTTCTTTTTTATATTAATTTTTTTGCTCGTTCTATTAAAGCCTCTTTTTTATTTGGGAGTTTTTCCTCAATCACCTCATTTAAAAGCAGGTTTAGTGTGTTACCTATTTCCTTGCCTTTAAATCCAATAGCAATCAAATCGCTTCCTCTAATATCAAGAGAAGAAAGTGTAAAGCAGTCTTCCTCGATTATTTCCTTAGCGATAGTAACAAATTTATCGAGCTTATCAAGCCAAAAGAACTCAGGATTTTGTGCTAAATTATCTGCTCTTTTTACCTTTAAAAGGTCAAAAAACAAATCCTTTCCTATACGATTCATTCTCTTTTTTATAAAAACTCTATCAAGCTCAATAGGGGTATCGTGGATTTTAACAAGCGTTATAACCTTTTCTTTGGTTTGATTATCATATCTATATTTGTTTAAGAAAGCTTCTGCTATCTCTGTACTAACCCTAGCGTGTCCGTAAAAGTGCCCTTGACCGTTTTCATCAATTGAATAGGTTTTTGGTTTTCCTGAATCATGTAAAAGCATTGACAGTCTTAAATGTAATATCGGTTCGATATTTTCAATTGCTACTGCTGTATGTGTCAACACATCATAAATATGATATTTATTATTTTGCTCAAAGCCATGCATTTCTTTTATTTGTGGGATTATTTCACCTATAATCTCATAATTTTCAAGAAGTGCTTTTTTTACATTTTTGCCGAGCAAAAATTTTGACAGCTCAATATTGATTCTTTCGCAAGAAATATTGTGCAAAAGATGTGCACATTCTTTCATTGCATTTTTAGTATTCTCTTCAATTTCAAAGCCAAGCTGTGATGCAAAGCGTACACCACGAAGTATACGCAAGGCATCCTCCTCAAAGCGTTTTTTAGGATCGCCTATTGCTTTGATAGTTTTGTTTTTTATATCGTTTTGACCACCAAAAAGGTCTATTATTCCCTCACTATCGTTATAAACAAGTGCGTTTATTGTAAAATCACGACGGGATAAATCATTTGAAAGATTCGTTGTAAATTCAACTCTTTCAGGATGACGGCTATCCTTATAATCCCCATCAATACGATAGGTTGTAATCTCTATTGGCTCTTTTTCGTAAACAAATGTAATTGTGCCGTGCTTTATTCCCGTGTCAACGGTATAATAGCCATCAAAGACCTTTTTCATTTGTGAAGGAGTTGCACTTGTTGTTATATCAAAGTCGTGTGCTTTCGTTCCCATTAGCATATCACGTACACTACCACCAACAACATATGCCTCGTAGCCACTATTGTGAAGTAGCTCTAGTGCTTTTTTTGCACCTTGGCTCAATACTAGCATATTCTCCTCCTTTCAAGTCAATTATTTACACATTTCTAAAAATTGCTCTTTATCTATAATTTTTACACCAAGTGATTGTGCTTTAGTCAGCTTTGAGCCTGCCTCCTCACCGGCTAAAACATAGCTGGTTTTTGAGGATACGGAGGATGAGACCTTGCCTCCTCTTGCCTTTATCATTTCCGATGCCTCATCACGTGTCATATTTTCAAGTGTGCCGGTCAAAACAAATGTAAGTCCCTCAAATTCGTTTGATACCTCTTTTACGTCCTCGCTTGTCTTAACACCGGCATTTTTGAGTTTTTCGATAATGTATCTTGTTTCGTCCTTTTTGAAGAAGTCAACAACGCTCTTCGCCATTACATCACCAAAGTCGCCTATTTCCTTAATTTCCTCCATGGTAGCATCAAAAAGTGCATCTATTGTGCCAAATTTATTTGCAAGCTCACCAGAGGCAACCTCGCCAATATGTCTTATGCCAAGTGCAAAAATCAACCTTCCAAGTCCCATATTTTTGGAGTTTTCAATCGATTTTGCAAAGTTTTCCGCACTTTTTTCTCCCATTCTTTCAAGAGAAGCAATTTCCGATTTATCAATATAATATAAGTCAGATGCATCGTGAATTAGATTGTTTTTAAGAAGAGCTTTTACAAATTTCCCACCGACGCCCTCGATATTCATTGCCTTTTTAGATGCAAAATGCTCTATGTTTCTTTCAAGCTGAGCCGGGCAGAATGGATTTGTACAGCGCAATGCCCCCAAAGTAAAATCCTCACCATCGTCGATAAAATCGTCAGCATCATCGTATATAAGTGAGCCTCCACAGGATGGACATTTTTCCGGCATATTATACGGCTCTTCACTTCCTGTACGAGATTCTTTTACGCTACCTACAACCTCAGGTATAATATCGCCTGCCTTTTGTACAATAACTGTGTCGCCTATTCTAATGTCCTTTTCCTTAATTATATCTATATTGTGTAGAGTTGCACGAGATACGGTTGTTCCCGCTAGCTTTACAGGCTCGAGAACTGCATTAGGAGTCAATACACCTGTACGACCAACCTGAATAACAATGTCAAGTAGCTTTGTTTTCTTTTGCTCCGGTGGGAATTTGTAGGCTACTGCCCATTTTGGAGTGCTTGTGCCCTCGCCCATTTCACGTCTTTTTTCAAGCGAATTAACCTTAATTACCGTACCATCAATATCGTAATCAAGATACGGTCTGTCCTCGCCAAGCTTTATTACTGCGTTTACAATCTCGTCCTCGTCATTTCCAACATACAAAAGTGGAATTGTCTTAAATCCGAGCGAGCTGATTTTTTCTATTGTGTCCTTGTGAGTATTTACTCCCTCTAGCTCACCTGCTTGATAGTTAAATACAAAAATATCTAGTCCACGCTTAGCTGTTTCCTTGGAATCAAGGCATCTGAGTGAGCCGGCAGCTGCATTTCTTGGATTTGCCCAAAGGTTTTCTCCGTTTTCTTCCTTTTCACGATTTAATTTCTCAAAGGATTTGTGTGGCATATAAACCTCGCCACGCACGGTTAGACTTGCTTTCTTTGTAAGCTCGAGTGGAATTGAACGAATGGTTTTAACATTGGCTGTTACATCCTCGCCTGTTGTACCATCGCCACGAGTTGCACCAACCTTCAAAGCTCCATCCTCATATTTTAGGGAAACCGAAAGACCGTCGATTTTTGGCTCGACAGAAAACTCTGTATTGTCGCCAACCTCACTTTTAACGCGTCTTATAAATTCACGTAGCTCCTCAAAGCTAAATACGTCAGTTAAGCTCGCCATTTTAACCTCGTGCTTAACCTTTTCAAATTTATCAAGCGCCTTACCACCTACACGTAGTGTTGGTGAGGTAGGACTGTAAAATTCAGGATGCAAAGCCTCAAGTGATTTTAATTCTTCAAACAATTTATCGTACTCAAAGTCAGAAATTTCCGGTGCGTCATTTTCATAATATCTCTTAGAGTGATATGCAATTACTTTTCTTAAATAATTAATTCTTTGTTCGATTTCCATAATTACCTCGGCAACTATATAGCATTATAATATATTATAACATAATTACTACTAAAATTCAAGTTTGCTTGTACTATTCATCGCATTATTTTTCAATTTTTTTCTCTTGTCGACACCTTTGCTTATCGCTTGATGTCGAATTGTCATTTCTTGGCTTTTTGTGTCCTACGATTGATGTTGAATTGGGTATTTTTTCCTTTATAATTAACATAGAATTTCTAATTTGAAAGGATGAAAAAATGAGGCAAGGATTTAGAAAATATTTATCAACAATTGTGCTAATTCTGTTATGCGTTGTATGTGCTACTATCTTTTACATAAACGCAAGTGACATATTTAAAGGAAACGAAAATAATGAAAACGGGAACGGTAACACTAATACAAATATAAATATTAACACAGATGTTCCTCCGCCTGAAATACCTGTCGCAGTAATTGATGCAAGTGGCACAATTCTTAGTGAATACTACTGTGATACCAATTTACGAGCCGAATGGGTAACACTTAAAAGCGAAGGCTCAGATATGATATATCTAGGTGTTGAATTATATCTTGACTCTCTACGCCAACCAAATGCTACTGACGGCTGTCTTATTGTAAACGGACAAAAAACAGAGTTTAGCTATACGGCTAGTGAAGAAAGTCCTACTTTACTCGCGACCTGTACACAAAGCATACAATCGACCGATGATGTGAGTATGAGAATTGAAGCTTATTTAAATGTTGATATAAAAGAAGACAATGGTGTCAGTCTATCTAGCCTTGAGCTATCCGGTAATATTGTTGCGAGTGAAAAATACAAGACTATGGCACAAAGCTCAGCTATACCTCTTAAACACATATCGCAATATCCGGAGTTACCTAGTGGCGACGAGATAACCTCTCTTGCTATGGTGCTTTCATATCTAAAATATGATGTTGATAAATGCGACCTTTGTGATGTTTATTTAGAAAAGGGTCCTGTTGGATATACTAATTTTAATGAGGCAAATGTTGGCAATCCAAGAAATGCGTATAATTCATATGGCTGTTTGCCTCCTGTAATCATAAAAGCTACTAACAAATATATTTACGCCAATGGTGGCAATTTCAAAGCGTATGATTACTCAAAAACAAACACCGATGAGCTCTATTATGAGGTGAGCCAAGGTAATCCTGTTATTGTATGGGCGTGTGAGGATTTTGATATTACCCCGTCAATTTCTCGCATTTGGATAGTAGATGGAGAAACACTGTATCTAAAATCAAATATGGCTTGTATGGTGCTAATTGGTTACGATTTTGAAAAAAATACGGTAACTCTTGCAAACCCTGCCGGCAATATCTTTGATATTGATATAAGCTTGTTTGAGAAGCGTTTTATAGAAATGGGTGCTTACTCTATCGTTATAAAATAATCTCTTGATTGCCCCTTGTGATTATTTTAGCTATCTCCATAGCCACGCATCTCCCCTTTGCGTGGCAAAAGCCGACCACTTGGTCGGCTTTTTCATTGCTAGAACAAAATAAAAAAGCTCCGTCGCTATTGCAACGGAGCTTTTATGGGGTGGATGATGAGATTCGAACCCACGGCCTTCAGAGCCACAATCTGACGCTCTAACCAGCTGAGCTACACCCACCAAAGTGCTCTCTCCTTTTTGGAGAGTATATAGTCTTACCACGCTTGGGCAAGACCCCTAACCACCGAAGTGGTTGGCGTACCCAGAGAGATTCGAACTCCCGACCTACTGCTTAGAAGGCAGTTGCTCTATCCGGCTGAGCTATGGGTACATGCAAAAAAATGGAGCGAGTGATGGGAATCGAACCCACGCGACCAGCTTGGAAGGCTGGAATTCTACCATTGAACTACACTCGCAAATCGCTATTTGTTTTTTGCCCTCATATAATATCACATTAAAAATGCTTTGTCAATACCTTTTTTTGATTTTTTTATTTTTTTGTGCGACATTTATTGCATACAGTAGTTTTTAAAGACTGATAAAAGTAATTTGTCAATCCCTCAGTCAGTTTTGCTGACAGCTCAACACAAGGTACGCCCTAAAGGGTGCCTTTGCACAAAGGAGCCTATTTGTCAATACCTTTTTCCAAATTTATTAATTTTTTGTGCGGCAATTATTTTAAAGGAGTGACATCTTGCCACTCCTTTAAAATTATAGATTTTTCAAAAAACTTGTTAGTCTTTTTGCTAAAATTTCATACCCCTTGTCATTTGGATGGAGCCCATCTACTGTATATATTCCTTGCCATGGCTGAATGTGTACTGGCATAGAGCCAGCACCAAAAAGGTCTAAAACAGGAACTGAATAGCACTCACACACTTCCTTTATTGCCTTGACATAATCGCAAAGTGGGTGTTGAACAACGCCCTCCGGCTTCCATGTACCAAGTCCACCATTTTCGTTCCATCGGTGAAGTGGTGTTATAAACACGATAGCTGAGGTTGGATATTTTTTAATAAGCTCAACACAAAGCGTACGCACTGCACCATAAAAGGTATAAATTTCTTTATCCTCAATTGTACCAAGAGGCGCTTGACCATTTCCATAGTCGTTTGTGCCACCGAATACGACAATTACATCAGCATCGGGGTCCATATCCCACATACGCTTTAAAAAGTCTTGATCGCGTGGCTCATTTGGGTCCTTCATTTCACTTTGTCTTGCAATCCTTGTGCCGCCCTGACCATAGTTTCTTGCCTCGGCAAGACTATTATATTCCTTCATTAGGCTGACGTAGCATTTATCAGGTGAGCTTGCGCCACAGCCCTCGGTTATTGAGTCGCCCAAAAAGTTGATTTTCTTTCCCTTTAGCTCCATTATAGATTCTCCAAGAATTTTTGAAGCTTTCTTGCAATGAGCGCGTGTCCTGCATCGTTTGGATGGAGTCCGTCTGGCATATATTTTTCGCACCAAGCCCAAAGGTTACCCGGCATACCGCCGTCCTTGAAGAGATCGCAAACAGGGATTGAATAGTATTCCAAAACCTCTCTTTGTGCGTTTACAAAATCCTTAAGCGGTCTTGACACCTCAGAGTCAAGCTTTCCCTCTTGGAGTCTATGTAATGGAGTCATAAACACAATTGGCTTTCCAACATATGTCTCAATTAGATATTTACATAGGTTGTGCATACCACCATAGAAGGTGTGAATATCCTTGTTGTCAAATGTACCAAGTGGGATAGTTGCGTGACCATAGTCGTTTGTACCGCCAAACACTACTACCATATCGGCATCAGTATCCATATCTAGTGCACGAAGGTTGAAGTCTTGGTCAAACGGATTGTCGGTAATAACCGGCAAACGTGCAATCTTTGTTCCACCTTTACCGTAGTTTCTCGCCTCGGCAAGTCCTGCATTTGCCTTTAAAAGCTGATGATATGGCTTTGTTGCCCAGTCACTTGTGCCGTGCCCCTCTGTGATTGAGTCGCCTAGAAAGTTGATTTTTTTGCCCTTAAGCTCCATTGTTTCAGTTCTCCTGTGATTTTAAAATATATATATATTTTACCACATATGAAAATTTTTTCAATACTTTTCTAGAACAAAATTGGAAATGTGAATAAAAGCTCTCTTAATTGCGTATAAATTGCTCCTGCCTGTGATATTGGCAACGGATTTGTGCCCTTTCCACATTCAATTGTAAATGAGGGCTTATCGTATGTGTCGATCAGCCAATCGGTAAGACCTCCGTATGAAGCTGTATCGCTTGTTTCTGCAAGATTATATTTTGTCATTCGAGACATTATTTTAGATATATGTAGTGATTTTTTAGGAATTTTGCCACGTGATGAATAGTATATTTCCTCACCCTGTGTGTGAAGTGATAACACACCGTCAAGCGTGTCTAAATTATATCTAATGAAATTGCAAAGTGCACTTATCTCCGGCTCACTTTCTGCATACTCCCCGCTATATTTTGTTTTTCCGGCTAAAATCCCTCTTTCTCTTTCAAGTGATTTGTATTCGTCAAAAAAGGCATTATAATTATGGTTTAAATCAACACCCCTTGCGTTTGCTTGCCAAAGAGAAAAATCCTCACCACCATTATATTCTATAACTCTGTCTCTTATAGGATTTTCGTGTGCAACTCCGTGTAATCGATACTCTACTCCGTCCGGATTTAGCATTGGTACTATGTAGATTTTTCGCATTTTAAATAGATATCTTAAATTGATTTGACATATTTGTCCATAGCGCTCATATGCTGAAATGTATTCCTTTATAAATCTAAGTAAGATTGATGTGCATATATTCTCGCAAGCGTGATGGGTAGCTACATATAAAACACTTTTTTGAGCACTCTTATTTCCAAGTGTAATTAGTGGGATAGGTCTGTTAAGTAAGCTTGTTTCAAGATAAGAAAAGTCAAAAAAATCGTATTTTTCACTAAGCTCATTTAGCTCCTTTATTAACGCTTCATAATCTAGCTCTTTTCTTTCGTTCATATTTTCTCCTTTTGTGATAATTTACTGAATTTTTTCAAAAAAATAAAATTTTTCTTTATTTTTATATAAATATGTGTTACAATGTAGTATATTACTGACTTGAGAGGTTTTATGAATAAAAGAACTTTTAAATTTTCAATATTGATTGCCGGTATCACGGTCGCAGTACATACAGCGTTCGTTATTGCACAGCTAATGCTTGATATATTCTCAAATAACACGGATTTACAAAATGCATTTGCAGATGTTTCTCAGTTCTTTGGAGGCATAGCAGAAATTACCGCTTATGCAATCGTGATTTATGCATTTACACACTTCAAGCCAGCACAGGCTTGTAAGTCGTTTATTGTAGCCGGTAGCGTACATCTTTCATCAGTTATATTGACTCTTGTACCTGTTTGTATTCTTATTGGCATAACCGTGCCTGAGGTTGACGCAATGCTGTTCTATATGGCTGACGCTATAAGAAATGCATATTTAGGTGCTGTAAATCCTCGCATTATTCCTACTATTTTAGTGGCGGTAATTACATATCTTTGCACAATGAATGGCACAGCCGGTATAAAATCACTATTCAGCTTTAAAAATCCAATTCAAAAGGCGATGATATTCTCAACAATAGCTGTTTATCTTACTAAGGTTTTCACAGCGATTATTGTTAATGATTTGACTATGATTACTACTGTTATTGTAAATGGTGGCTTGCTAACAGATACTCCGCTTATTACCGCCGGTGAGTTTTGGCTTGAAATGTGGAACACTGTACTTTATCCACATGTTAAGTATCTTGTTATTTACCTCGTGCTTCAATACTTTGTTTTATTGCTTGTATATTTCCTTAACAAGAGATTTACAGAAAATACGCCTATTAAAAAAAGAACAAAAACTAACTCATTGGAGGAAATATGAAAAAAAGAATTATCTCTATCGCACTTCTCGTTTTGATGATTATACCTGTTGTTTCATCCTGCTTAAAATTCAAGGATGATAATGACAAAAAGTATGATTATGAATTGTCTGACTATATCACATTACCTAGCGACTATAAGGATCGTAAGCTTGATTTAGAGCTTGATGCTTTACAGGCTGCAATTGACACTTATCTATTGAAGGCTGTTCAAGAAAATTCAGATGGCTACAAATACAAGGTTTCTCGTGGTGATGACATTTATGTTGACATTAATGTTTATGATGAGCTTATTATCACATCTGAAAACACTGATGCAGTTATAACTAAAAAGGGCAACAAAATTGATGCTCTATCAAAGTCCAACTATCTAATCGAAAACCTCGGTAGCTCTCCTTTGCCATATGCAATAGAGCTTGACCTAATCAATGGAAATTTAAACATTAAGGATGTTTTGGAGAGAAAATATTCTTATGACAAGCTTGAGGATTTTATTCCAAGTGAATACGAGGGAAAAAATATTTGGTTTGATATTAAAATCTTAAACAAAAAGGTTGAGCTTGGAGACGTCGTTTCTGTTGCTTACAAGGGATACCATGTAGACGAGGTTGGCAACAAGGCTAAGGACGAAAACGGCAAGGAAAAGGACCCATTTGATTCAAGCACAGGAGCTTTCTTCTTCCCCGGTACTAAGCTAGCAATTGACGATTTTGAAAACAATCTCGTTGGTATGAAATTAAATGAGCAATTCTCTTTCTATGCAACATTCCCGGATGATTACAGCGAAGAGGAATTCAAGGGTAAAAGAGTTCTTTTTGAGGTTACTATAAATAACGTTTATACACCACCTGTTTATAATAGCAACTTTATTAAAACTTGGTTTCCTGATTACTCTTCCAGAAGTGAATTTGAAGCAAGTCTGAAAAAAGAGTTTATTATGACTAAAATGTATGATTACGTTTTAGAAAATGCAGTTGTTAAAGAATATCCGGAGGCTGAATACAACTTGCACAAGGCTGAAATTGAGGAAGCAAGTGCTTCATTTGAGGAATACTACGGCTACACCTTTGATGAATACATCAAAAAAGCATACAATATGACTCGTGATGAATATATTAAGTCTCAAATGCTTACCGAAATGGTTTATTACACCGTTTCAAAGGAAAACGGCTTAATTCCTACAGAGGAAATGCTAACAAATGAAAAGCAAAATCTAATTTCTTACTACAAGGCACTTTATATGCAACAGCAAGGACTTGATGAAAAAACAGCTCTTGATACCGCAACAAGCTTTGTAAACAACTTAGGTGAAAGCTATATTTATGAAAATGTAATGTACAACATGGTTGAGGAATTTCTCTACAAATGTGCAACCGTTACAGAGCTACCTGCAACCTATGAATCCATCACAACAAAGATAGCAAGAGAAGAGGCTGTTACTCAGTAATATAAAAAAGAGAGATGTTTTTCATCTCTCTTTATTTTTTTATTTTCTTTTATCGCTTTCGAGGTAGTATGTAGCTTCCATGTCGGCTGTTGACAAAGCGAATGCAAGAGGATACATTTCAAATGCCTTGCTTACGTTGTTTGTTGCCATTGCGTTTTCTGTATTTGAATATCCCATATGGTATCTGATTGCAAATGCCTCTTCTCTTGTTAGCTTTATAAATGGTGAAATCATATATACGCTTTTTTCACCATGACCATATGGAAGATTGTCGTCAAACTCATAGTATGGCACCTTTTCCCAAACGCCCTGCTCATTTTTTGCGTTGCGATAGCTAACCTTATATATATTCATTTTACATAGGTCGTGTAAAAGTGCTACTATGGCAATTGACTCCTCGCTATAATTTAGCTTATATTTTTCTCTTACTACGTCTCTATCAAGGTAAGCAACCAAGCACTCATAAACGTTGATTGAGTGCTCACAGAGTCCGCCCTCGTATGCACTGTGATATCTTGCACTTGCAGGTGCTGTAAAAAAGTCAGAGGATGGTGAACAGATAAAGTCAAGTAGCTTGTCAGCACCCTCTCTTTTTATTTTGGATTTAAATATTTCTATAAATTTATCTCTTGCGTTCATTTTTATTTCTCCTTCATTATTTCCTCAATCATATCAGCTATACGGTCGCATTGATGCTTAGCGACCTTTTTTGTTTCCTCTTTAGCGTTAGAAACTGCATAACCCTCAAATTCCTTAATCATCGGGATATCATTCAAGTTGTCGCCAACGGTGTAGATTTTTGCATCCTTATACAAACTTGCATAGTCATAAATACCGCTGACCTTACTAACTCCGTACGGTGGCATATCAATGCTACCGCCGTTACGGAAAATGCTGATATCATCCTTGTGATTTTTTATTACGTACTGAAGGAATTTTTCAGCATCCTCCTCTTTTTCGAACCAAGCATTTGCCTGTGTCATCTCGCTAATTGCAGAAAAGTCCTGCTTTATACGGTTTTTCCTGTCCGCATAGCAGGTTGTCATTTCGTTGCTAACGCGAAAAACACCAAGAGAAAGTGTGCGTGCATAATTTAAAATTTCATTTATATACTCGCCTGTTTTTTGCTTTTTCGCACTGATTATTTCGCCATCAAAGCTGAGAATAATTCCACCTGTACAGCAAATAACGAAATCAACCTCAATGCCGACTTTTTCAAGATCGTAAATAACCCACGTTGCCATTTCAAGATCTCTACCCGTTACTATCCCGAATTTGTTACCTGCTTCTCTAAATTTTTTTATTGCCTTCTTATCATCCTCACTAATACCATGGTGGTTTAGTGTGCCATCAAAATCACTTGCTATTATTATCATAATTTTTCCAACTCGTTTTCGTTTATTACTTTTATACTGTTTTTTTCTAAAAGACGGCCGGTAATTCCCTTTCCGTCTATGATGTTATGTTTAAATGTACCATCGTATATTTGAGAATTTGAGCACGATGGGCTTTTTGATTTTAATATTGCAATCTCTATTCCGTTTGCCTTGGATATTTCGAGCGTTTTTTCTGCACCCTTTGTGTAATTACTTGTTACATCATAGCCATCTATTCTTATAACCTTATCACCTTTTATTTCAGCAGGTAATCTTGGTGTTTCAAGTCCACCTAAGCACTCAGGACATACGGGGATTAGCTCATATTTGTCTTTAAGCAGAATTACCTCTTGGTTTGGCTTGCTTTTGCCATCATATCGACACGGAGTGCCTAAAAGACACGCACTAACTAAAATCTTCATTTAATATTAACTCCGTCTATTGAGTATGAAACAAGAGTATCTCCTTGATATTCAAGCTTTAATGAGAAAAAATCGCTTCTTTTTTCAAGCAAATCAAAAAAGATATAATCTCCCTGCCACATTGGAATTTTATTTAGGTCGCTTTTTTCAATCCACTCAAGAGTGCCCTCATTGCATACAATTTGATTTCCACTGTATTGCTTACAAGTAAAAAGATGCATTTGCTCACATTCGTATTTATCAGAAACAAATGTAACTATGCCTCTATATATGGGCACAATATCAAGTCCTGTTTCCTCCTTAGCCTCACGAACAACACATTCATAGGGGCTTTCATTCTCCAAAAAATGACCACCAATACCGACATATTTGCCTTGATTTTCATCATTTTTCTTTTTTATTCTATGTAGCATTAAATAGCTATTTCCGTTTTCTATGTAGCAAAGCGTTGTATTTCTCATATCGTACCTCTTAATGTATTTATTTTATCATATATTTTAGCTTTTTTCAACACAAATTGACACATAGCATAAGATAAAATTGGAGGTATTTATGGAAATTGTTTTTTTAAGTGCGATAGGCGTTGGTTTTTCGACAATTTTAGGTGCACTTCTCGGCTTCATTTTAAAAAAGCCTTCTATGAAATTCAACAACATTATGCTTTCCTTTGCATCGGGGGTTATGCTTTCGGCTAGTATTTGGGGGCTTATTGTCCCTGCAATTGAATATAGTGCTTATTCCTTTATTATTACCATTATTGGCGTTTTTTGCGGTGCTCTTCTTATTGAGCTTTGTAACAAAGCAGTACCTCATCTGCACAGCATAACAGGGCTTAATGATGGACATATATCTGCAAATGAAGACAAAATTAATAAGGTTTTGCTTTTTGTTATTGCAATAGGCGTACACAATTTGCCCGAGGGACTCGCAACCGGTGTTAGCTTTGGCACAGGAAATATAAAAGATGCTATAATGGTTGCCTTAGCTATTGCTCTGCAAAATATACCTGAGGGAATGATAATTATTGCCCCTATGCTTTCGCTCGGCATTAGTAAATGGCGTACTCTTTGTATCGCTTTTTTAACAGGTGCTATTGAAATTATCGGAACATTGGTTGGATATTTGCTTGTTAGTATTGTTGGCTCTATTTTACCTTTTTTGTTAGCTCTTGCCGGTGGAAGCATGATTTATGTAATAGCTGATGAATTAATTCCGGAAACGCACGAGGGGAACGGAAAAAAGGGCGTTTCTTATGCACTGCTTGCGGGATTTTGCTTAATGATTGTTATAAATTCTCTTCTTAATTAAAAAAAGAGCCGTTTGGCTCTTTTTTAGTTTTCCTTATTTTTTTGCTTTTTATTTTCTTGCTTATTTTCCTGCTTGTTCTCTTGCTTATTTTGTTGTTTATTTTGTTGCTTCATTTCTTGCTTGTTTTGAGTGTTTTCTTGCTTGTTTTTCATTTTTATTACCTCTTTTTTATTTGGTAATAGTAGTTTTAGCAATTTTACGAAAATAATACTTGACTATAAAAAATTATGGTGCTATAATTCTTTTAGAATTTTTTTGGAGGATTATTATGCCGGAAATACTTGAAATTGTTATGCTTATTTGCTTTGGCTTTTCTTGGCCAATTAATGTTATAAAGGCTTACAAGGCCAGAACCACTAAAGGTAAGAGTGTTATTTTCATTTCTCTTATTTTGTTGGGATATGTTGCCGGAATTACGTCTAAGTTTATAAACCCTGATTTTGATTATGCAGGAAAATGGTATGTTCTATTTTTCTATTTCTTGAACTTTACAATGGTATCTCTTGACCTATTTATGTATATTAGAAACTATCGCCTTGACAAAAAGCGTGAGGCTGAACTCAAAAATCAAAATTAAAAATAAAATGCGTACCGAATTGGTACGCATTTTTTTACTTATGGCTTTTTATTGTAATTGATTCGATAACCGGTCTGTCTGCTAATGCAACTGCTCCGTTATATCCCTGTTTAACAGTATCGCAAATTTCATCAACAACGTACATTCCCTTTATAACCTTGCCAAACGCAGCATATTGTCCATCAAGATGTGACGATGTTTGGTGCATTATAAAGAATTGACTAGAGCCACTGTTATAAACATCTGTACGTGCCATTGAAATAACTCCACGCACGTGAGTAATTGGATTATTTACTCCGTTTGCATAAAATTCGCCCTTAATAGATGGTGCATCCTTTTCATAACCGTTTTCATAGAAGCCACCGCCTTGAATCATAAAATCACTAATAATTCTATGGAAAACTAATCCATTATAAAAGCCTTCTTCTGCGAGCTTTACAAAGTTTTGTACCGTTATTGGTGCCTCGTTTCCATACAGCTCTATCTGAATTTCATCATAGCCTTTTATTTTTATTACAGCATAGTGAGTAACTGTATATCCCAAGCCTTTTGTATCCTCCGGCTTATCCTTTTTTCCACCACACGAAGAAAGTGGAAATACCATCACTAGCATCACTACTAGTATAATCGAAATAATTCTCTTTTTCATAATTTTCTTCCTTTTATTTTTTCTTATGTAATTTTACCACAGTTTTCTTTTCAATTCAACAGTATTTTAAAAATATTTTTATATACGATATATACAAAACTCTATAATGCAGACTCTTAATAAATATTTTTCACTGTGGCGATTGCTTTTGCTCTATTTTGGTTATTTTTGGTTTTTTATTAGTGCTATAATTCTATTGTTAATTATAAGGAGCAAGAGAATGAAAACAGCAAAAATCAAATTAAGCAAAACAACAAACGCAAATTACATTTTAACTATGGAGAATAGTCAGTATTCTATTATATGTATTGAGGAATGCCTAAATGATGGCACGTCTAAAATATATAAGGCATCGTGTATTACCTCGTCAAGAGCCTTGGCAAAGCACATTTTCAAATTAGTGGTGCGTGGCAAGGTCTTTGGTGTTACACTTTCGGATGTAATATACAACCTAATAGATTAAAAGAGTGGCTTTACACCACTCTTTTAATTATACATTTTCTTTATTTCTTCAATGCTTTCCTTTATTTTTTCAACTACTTTAGTAGGTGATAAAACCTTGAGCTTATCTCCAAAGGAGATACACCATCCTATAAACGCAGAGCTTATTTGCACATCCGTTGTAAATTCAGCCTCTTGGTCACTTATCATTTTCATTTTAAGTGTAGGACCAAATTTATCATACATCGCATCAATCAGGCACTTATCTATTCTAATAGTTACAGTTGTATCCTCGCCGGCAAACATATTGAAAACTTGTTTTTTATGCTTCTTTACATTAAACGTTTTTAATTCCGGCCTTTTTGTTATTGGCTCATCTGTAATTCTTACAGTATCCATACGGTCAATTCGATAGTGAGACATTCCCTCATGCTTGTCATCATAACAAAGCAGATAATAGGAATCATTTGAAAATATAGTTGCATATGGATTTACTATATATTTCCTTTTGTCCTTTCTATATACCTTTTGATGAGAAACATCATAATCAAAATAGAAAAACTCTATTTTTTTCTTTTTGTCAATTGCTGTAATAATTTCATTAACAGAATAATAAATCATTTTATTGGTATTTTTTACTATATTGAATGCAACTGCATTTGACTTTAAAACCTCAGCCTTGCGATCACCGGATAAGGTTGCTATTCTATTAACTAAATCCTTTGTTTTTTCTTCAGTTATAAAGGATGCTGCTTGTACCGCGTCAATTAAAATATGCAATTCTGTTGGCTCAAAATTGCGTTCAAGAACGTAATATTCATTTTGACGGGAGCGATTACATTCAACCTCATATCCGTTTTCTCTTAATGCTTCTATATCCTTGTATAGTGTACGTCTATCACAAGGGATACCGATTTCAGCAAGACGCTTTATGATAGTTGTGCTAGGCATTGGATTATCTTCGTCTGTTTCTTGACAAAGCATTTCCCAAAGTTTTAGTAGCTTTAGTTTAGTAATTGATTTTTCCATATTGCACCATCCAAGAAATATTTATTACATTATATCATAGGATTACGTTTATGTAAATATTTTTTGGCTAATTCTGTTTTTTTGATATAAAATATCAAATTTTCATAAATTTAACTATTTACTTTTGTTTATTTTCAGTTTATACTATTATAGTAATATTTTATAGAATATTGTATTATTTAAGGAGAAAATGTCGTTTACCGACAACTTATAATATGAACAAACATATTGATGGAAAAAGCTATTCAAAAATGCTTCTTGGTGGTGCCTCTGCTCTTTTAGAACACGCACAAGAGGTCAACGATTTAAATGTTTTCCCTGTACCTGATGGTGATACCGGAACAAATATGGCAAAAACACTTGAGGGTGGTATTGCTAAGCTTTCAACAGATGACACAGATAGCATCGGTGAAGCATCAAAGAGCTTTTCAAACGGTGTTTTGCTTGGTGCAAGAGGCAACTCAGGTGTCATTCTTTCTCAGATATTTGCAGGTATCAATGAGGAGCTTTCAAAATATGATGTTATTGATGCCAAGGGTCTTGCCGAGGCTTACAAAAATGGTATAAAGAAATCATACTCTGCTGTTCAAAATCCAACAGAGGGTACAATTCTAACTGTATTTAGAGAAAGCACTGAATACGCAGCTGAAAACATTGATGAAAATTCAACCATCGAGGACTTTTTCAAGCTACATATTGAAAAGGCTAAGGAATCATTAGCAAAAACAAAGGAGCTTCTTCCTGTTCTTGCGGAGGCTGACGTTGTTGACTCCGGTGGAGCCGGATATTTATATATTGCTATTGGTATGTACGAGGTTTTAACCGGTAAGTCTTTACCTTCGTTCCAACTTGATAAGATTGAAAGTAAATCATCTTCGGTTAATATTGACATGTTTACACGTGATTCTGTGCTTGAGTTTGGATACTGCACAGAGTTCCTTTTAAGACTAACAACAAATAAGGTTGATCCTGACAATTTTGATATGAATCAAGTTCTTGATATTCTTAACGAGCTTGGTGGCGAAAGCATTGTTGCTTATCAAACAGGCGATATTGTAAAGGTTCACGTCCACACCTTCACCCCCGGTCTTGTTCTTACAAGAATACAGGAATTTGGTGAATTTTTAACTGTGAAAATCGAGAATATGTCAGTTAGTCATTCCGGCACACCGGAAAAAAAGTCCTCAAACGGCAAGAGCTTTTCTGTTCTAACAGTCGCAAGTGGCGAGGGAATGTGCTCTTTATTTACTGATATGGGTGCTGATTTGATTGTTGCAGGTGGACAAAGTGCAAATCCTTCGACCGAAGAGTTTATCGAAGCATTTAACAAATGCGACACACCCAACATTCTTGTTTTACCAAACAACAAAAACGTATTTTTAGCGGCAAATCAAGCAGCGGAAATATATAAGAATGCAAATGTACACATTATCCCTACCAAGAGCTTAATGCAGGGCTACGGAGCTTTATCAGTTATCACTCCCGGTATTACCGATATAGAAATGCTTGTTGAAAATGCGACACGTGCAGCAAATTCACTTATCGGCAGTGAAATCACTCGTGCTGTAAGAAATGTTACAATTAACGGCAAGGAAATCAAGGAAAACGACTATATTGCTATCACAGACGGACAAATTAATGTAGTTAGCGACAGTGCTAAAAACGCTGTTTTAGCCGTTCTTGAAGATGCTGATATGGACGAATACGAGATTGTTACTCTATTCGTTGGTAAGAATATTTCTGAAACTGAACGTGCTGAGCTAACCGAGAAAATTGAAGACCTATATCCTGATTGCGAGGTTATTGTTTACGAGGGTGGACAAGACGTTTACGATTATCTTATAGCTATCGAATAGGAGTTACTATGTATAAAATTATTATCGACACTAAGGGCTCTGACAATGGACCTTCTGTTATAACAGCAGGTGCTTGTCAAGCACTTGCTAAATTTGACAATTTAGAGGTTATTTTGGTCGGTGACCACGATGTTATTTTGGAAGAGGTGAAAAAGCAAAACGCTCCTCTTGACAGAATAGAAATAATCGACGCACCAGACGAAATAAACAACTATGACAATCCAATGAGTGCTGTTTTTGAAAAGCCTAATTCATCACTTATTGTAGCACTCGATACATACTCAAAGAGAGATGATATTTGTGGTATGCTAAACTCGGGCAATACAGGTGCGGTACTCACAGGTTGTATGAGATTTTTAGCAGGAGAAAAAAGAGTTCGCCCTGCTATGGCAGCGGTTATGTTTACCTCAAATGGAAATCTTACCTGTATGCTTGATTCCGGCTCGGTGGTGGATTGCAACGCCGAAACACTTGTAGAATATGCCCACTTAGGTGCAGAATTTATGGGCAAAATGTATGGCATAGAAAATCCTCGTGTTGCTCTGCTTTCTAATGGCAGTGAGTCAACAAAGGGCAACAAGGTTGTAAAGGAAGCACACAAGCTGCTTGTAGAATCCGACCTCAATTTTGTTGGTAATGTAGAGGGAAACACAGCACTAAATGGTCTTTGCGATGTGCTTGTATGTGATGGCTTTGCAGGAAACCTTGTGTTAAAGGTTACTGAGGGTACTGCTAAGCGCATTTTAACCGACATTGTTAAATATGCTAAAGAAACCGGTAGCAAGGAGGCTATGGAGCTATTTAACCACCTTCTAAAGGCGTATGATATTTCATCACTCGGTGGCGGGGTTATCCTTGGCATTTCCAAAACTGTTATTAAAACTCGCAGTGCCGCTGACGAAAAAACAATTCTTTCTACAACAGAAATGATTCTTAACATGGCTCAAAATAAAGAAATTTATGATAAAACCAAACTAAAGGAGATAAATCATGTCCAAAATTAAAATTGTTTGTACTTCAACCGGCGCTATTGAATACGCACCAGAGCGCTACAGAAATTTAGGAATTGATATTTTAAGAATACATATGTCATTCAAGGGCAAGGAATATCTTGAAGGACCAGACCTTGACCCTGTTAGATTTTACGAAGAGCTTGAAACTCTTGAAAATCCAAAGAACAATCTACCAAAATCTGCTCTTCCTTCACCAGCTGAAATTTACGAATGCTTTGATAAGTCTGTTTCTGAGGGCTACGATGAAATGATTATCTTTACAGTTTCATCCGGTCTTGGTGGAACATATAATGCAGTTTGCAATTTTGCTAAGGAATATACCGGAAACATCAAAATCCATGTTGTTGATACAAAAATGGCTGCTTTTGGTGAGGGCTTACACGCTATTCGCGCTCAAGAAATGGTAAACAATGGTGCAACTGTTGAAGAGATATTAAAGGAATCAGAATGGGCTATCAAGCATCAAGAATTTATTGGTATTGATGGTAAGCTTGACTATCTTATTTACAATGGCAGACTAAAGGGTGCTAAGGCATTTATGGGACAAATGCTAAAGATTTGTCCACTTCTCCGCTTCAAGGATGGAGAAATTGTTGCTGTTGAAAGCATAAGAACACCTAAGAAGGCTCTTAAGCGTACCTGTGAGGTGCTTAAGGAAATCATTGGCGACAGAAAGCCTGAGGATTATATACTTTTCCACGTATATACAGGTCCATCTATGCTTGAGCTACTCAAGGAAATCGAAAAGGATTATGGCATTGAGACTAACCACGAGGATGTTATTATGGGTCCTGTTAGCGGCTGTCATAACGGTCCATGGCTTGCAGCATATAGTCTATACCTAAAGCGTCGTGAGGACGAGGAGCTATAATTTTTTATGCTAACTATTCAAGAGGTTAAGACTAAAAAGGATATAAAGGAATTTATTGAATTTCCGCTAAAATTATATCGTGAATGTCCATACTTTGTCCCACCTCTCTATTCTGATGAAAAAAAGTTACTTTTATCAGGTGGCAGTTCATCTGAGGCCGAGTCAATTTTCTTACTTGCGAGACGTGATGGCAAGGTTGTTGGTCGTATCCACGGTATTTTGCAAAAGCAATATAATCAGCTACATAACACGAAGCGAATTCGCTTTACAAGATTTGATGCAATAAATGATAAAGAGGTATCAAAAGCATTATTTGATGCTGTTGAAGCTTGGGGACGTAGTCTCGGTATGACTGAGATTTGTGGGCCACTCGGCTTTAATGACCTTGAGCGTGAGGGATTGCTTATCGAGGGGTTTTTTGAGGACTCAACCTTTGAAGAGCAATATAGCTACGAGTACTATCCTCATCTTATTGAATCACTTGGCTACAAAAAAGAGATTGACTGGCTTGAATTTGAGCTAAAAGCTCCGGAAAAGAAGAATGAAATGCTTGAGCGAGTTGCCAAAAGATCGTTGGAGTTGAACAAACTACACATTGCTGACTCCAATATGTCAAAAAAAGCTTACCTTAACAAATACAAGGACGGATTTTTCGACTGTCTAAATGAATGCTACAGCAAGCTTTATGGTACTGTTCCTATTCCAAAGGAGCAACAAAAGATACTTTTTGATCAGTTTATTTCTGTTATAAATACTGATTATTTTATCGTTATTTGTGATGAAAAGGAAAAGGTTGTTGCTTTCGGTCTATGCTTTCCTAGTATCGGTAATGCTTTAAAGAAGAGCGGCGGCAGATTAACCTTACCTGCTATTATCAAATTTTTAAAGGCTGTCAAGCATCCTAAGGTTATAGATCTAGGTCTTGTGGCTGTTTTGCCTGAATATCAAAATGCAGGTGTTAATGCTGCCATAGTAAACGGTCTTGTTGATATGCTATCATCCGGCAAAATTGAAAGGGTTGAAACAAACTTAAATCTTGAAACTAACACACAGGTAATGGCTCAATGGAAATACGTCTCACCTAGACAACATAAGCGCAGACGTTCATATTTAAAATCGCTATAAGGAGATTATTATGTTAGAAAAGTTAAAAGAAATACTAAAAAAGGTACTCCCAAATGCAGACGTATCTAATGTTACTAAGGAGACAAAATTAATCGAGGATCTCGGCTTTGACTCACTCGCTATTATGATGATGTCAATGGAGGTTGAGGACGCATTCAACTTTAGATTTACGGAATTTGTTAAATTTGAAACAGTTGGAGATGTAATTAACTATCTTGAAAGCAGAATATAAAAGTAAAACCACCCAAATGGGTGGTTTTTTATTTTGATAGAAACAATATAACAGGCTCTTGCGTGTTGGCATTTTTGCTTATAATAATGTCTTTTTTGTTTAGTGTGAAGCTTAATTCTTCTCTTTCTCCGTTTGGTGTCAAGCATTCAATTTTAGTTGGAGCAAATTCACACTCTAACTCTATTTTTTCTATTGGATCAAGACCTATATTAAATAGTGCACAGAAAAGCTCACCATCTTGAGTATCGGCACACTTTAGGTAAACCTCCTCATCACCTTTATAGTATATTGGAAGCTCACCTGCCGTTTTGAGCATATTTACAAGCTGTTCCTTTCTTGAGTATGAAAGAAATGAAAATGCATCTGAAATATTAAAATCAGCCACCGGTGTGCCACAGAATGTAAATACTGTACCACCAAGCTCATTTTTATAAATTGTTGAACCGGCAAAAAGCTCTTCATAACTTTCGTGGTCAACGGTATTAAGTGCATATGAGTCTATTTTTGTATTAGGTGATAAAGGAACAAGCTCCTTGGTTTGCATTTGTGCCTTAACTAAGCCACCATTAATGCATATTCTCTCTCTTATAGCCGGCTTTCCTGTCCATTCACGAACATCTACACCAAGATATTTGCCAAAGCCACGATTAATTAGATTTTTAGCTGTATTGGATGCTAGGAAAACAGATCCCTTTAAAAGCTCAAGCACCTCACTATCAGTAAACCAAGAGTCGCTATCGCCCTCTAGGCATAGCACACCGCCGTTTTCACCTGAAAAATACATTGGTATGCCTAATCTTTCAAGCACACAGTAGCTCCAACCATCGCTCTCCTCCTTTACTCTACCATAAGTAAAGTCCGGTGCTTTTGGAGTATGTATTCTACAACCACGCCATTTTAAGGATGGTGTTAACTCGGCTAGCTTTTCATAAAAGCCATTATATTTTGACAATATTCTTCTATACGCCTTGCCACTGTCCGGCTCATATGTAATAAGTCTCGTTATCCAATGCTTAGCTCCGGTTGCTCCCTCTAGAATTGAGCCTGTAAAATGAGTATGCAAGGACATAGCTCCTGTGCTGTATCTATTTTGTGGACATGTATCGGTTTCGGCTAAAATAACATCTACCTTATCCTTTAGCTTTGCAATTTGAGTTGCGGCACGTTGAAAAACTCTACTAAGATATCTAGCTCCTTGTGGGGTGTAATTGCCGTTGTTTATTCTAACAGTTATAGGATTGCCCTCTCCTGCTAAAACAGATGCAATTTCATATGCAAACTCTGCATTGTTACCGCAACAACAATACGACATAGGTAGCTTAGGATTTACACTGTCAACACCTTGTCGCATTATTTTTGCTGTTTCAAGTAGTGAATCTCGTTGTGTCTCAATATATATGTCTGTATATTTCTTGCTTAGTTCTGTTCTTTTATTTACAATATCCCAAAGCTCTTTTCTAGTTAGGCTTACCCCTGCTTTTTCATTAAATCTAGCCATATGCAGAGGACAAGCACAGCCCTCGCCCTTATACCAAATTAGACGAAAATCATCATCAATCATAATACACTCGGGATTTTGGATAGCAATTGCTCTCATTACATTATAAATGTAATCCTTAAAGTCCTCATCACAGGGGCAAACAGAATCAACGCTTTTTCCATCGTTGAAATTAACATGGCTTTGATATGGAAATTTTTCTCCAAGAGTCCAACCGTGACCTACTGAGGCTTGTACCAAGACACCACAGTTAAATCCCATAGAGCTTAGCTTATCTCTAAAAAGTGAATATTTTTTGCACAAAATACTAACCTTATCACGAGGCGGATTGCCCTCTGGTACAAGTGTCATTTGAAATAATGCACAGGTTGCGACACCCGTTTCATATTGCTCCTTAATATCCGCACATATTTCGTCAATATGATCAGTATCAAGTGGCATTATACTATAATTTAAAAGTTTATTTTTCATATCTAATCCTCATTTCTTCTAAACCATAAAAGCTTATTTAATGGTGTGTCTAATTATATGTGCCTTTAGTGATTACCGGACAAACTAATATATCATTACCAAGCACAAGCTCATCCTTTGTTTTGGCATTCTGTACCGCTGTTGACATCTCCGCCCAAAAGTATTAAATTTCTTTAATTTTAGTTTTGAAAAACATAACATCACTTCAAAATCATTATAGCATAAGCGTAATCGATTGTAAAGAAAAAAGACACACACCAGTGTGTCTTTAACTTGTTTTTATTTTTCTTCATACTCTGCTATGTATGGCAAATTTCTATAAAACTCTGCACAGTCAAGACCATATCCGATTACAAAGAAATCAGGAATTGTAAACAGTGCGTAATCAGGCTTAAAATCAACTATTCTACGATCAGGCTTATCAAGAAGTGTATATACGTGGAGTGAAATAGGATTTCTTGCTTTGAGCATTTTTACTATATCGTTAAGGGTTCTGCCTGTGTCAATAATGTCCTCAACAATTACAACGTGATAATTACTAATATCCTTGTCAAGATCCATTGTGATTTTTACTATACCGGAGGAAACTGTGCCCTCATAGTAGCTCTTTGCACACATAAAGCCAATTTCACAAGGAACAGATACCGCTCTTGCCATATCAGCCATAAAAACAAAAGCTCCCTTCAAAATGCTAACTAACAAAATCGGTCTTCCGTCATACATTTTGTCGATTTCCTTACCTGCTTTTTTTATAGCCTCGCGGATTTCTTCCTCGGTTATAACAACTCTTTTAATTTTGCTTTCAAAGTCAGCAACTGATTTGATATCTTTCATTTTGAATCCTCTTTTTTAAGTTTTAGGTTTTTTATTATTATAGCATATATATCGTCAAGTTTCAACAAATTGCGAAAATTTGGTTTTATTTGTTTGACTTTTTTAGATTTAAATGATACAATATATTTATTAATTCGTTGAGGTGATATTATGCCGGGATATGCAAATTTCAAAACACTTTATAAAGAAGAATACGATTGCTTAAGGGATGAGGGCTACAATGTAGAAAAATTTGTTCAGCCTGATCCTGATTCTAAGGAGTTTTTGCCTTTTCCAAACGAGTGCGACTCATATGAAGAGGGCGAGGACAAGGAATTTTGGAAAAAAGCTTACTATAATTTAATCAAGGTTCGTGAGTTTCCAATTGTTGATGGTTATCCATATGTAGAGCCTAATGATTATGATGAAATAATAAAGCAGGCTGATAATGAGCCTGTTTTAGAGCCTCTTACAGACGAGGAATATATGAATAGACTTAAGGGTGCTTTCTACGGCAGATGTGCCGCCGTTATTCTTGGTAAGCCTCTTGAAATGGGAATGGACAGACTTCAAATCAAGGAATATCTTGAAAGCGTTGGTGAATATCCACTTAATGACTATGTTTCTGCTTACTCTGAAAAGTTAGACAAAAGACTGCGCGAGGACTGTATTTACTCTACAAAGGGGAATGTCAAATTTGCACAGCCTGATGATGATATTAACTATACTCTTCTTGCCTTGCACCTTGCTGAAACTCATAAAGACGGATTTAAGAGTGCAGATGTCGGTTGGAACTGGCTTGATAATATTTCATATCATTGGTGCTGGTGCGCATCAAGACAGGCCTATTACAATATGGTTTCTCTTGACGACACCAAAGATATTGATGCACAAATTGCCCAAATCCCATATAAGCTCAATCCTTGGCGTGAATGTATAGATGGACAAATCCGTACCGATATGTGGGGATATATTCATCCAGCTGACATAAAATCAGCTTGTAAGGATGCTCACCGTGATTGTGCATTTAGCCTTACTAAAAACGGCATTTATGGTGGTATGTTTGTTGCCGGGGCTATCGCCGGTGCTATGTCAAAGAATCCTACTGTTGATACAATTATTAAATCCGGTCTTGCTTCAATTCCTAAGAAATCTCGCCTTTATGAAACTGTAACACTAGTTTGCAAGTGGTGGGACGAATACAATGACTGGGTAAAGGTAGCTGACAAGATATATGAAAAATATGGGCACTTACCTTTTGCTGCAACCTTAAATAACATGGCTATGGTAACACTTGGTATTGTTGCAGGTGAGCTTGATTATACAAAGAGTATCACAATTGCCACAATGGCAGGAATCGATACAGACTGTAACTCCGGTACTGTTGGCTCAATCGTTGGTGCAGCTATTGGAATTGATAATGTTCCAGCTCGTTGGTATGAGCCGCTAAATGACACTATAAAAAGCACAGTTGCTGCCTTTGGTGAGTGCAAAATTAGTGATGTTATTAACAGAATGGCAGCTCTAAAGGAAAAAGGATATCATTGTTAAATAAAAAAGGACACGCTCGTGTCCTTTTTTCTTTTTATGCTTTAAGATAAAAATAAATTTAAAAAATTCAAAAAAAGGACTTGACAACTTGTTGTTGGTATGATATAATAGCCTAGCGCTCAATAAAAAGGCGTAAATGGCGGAATAGCTCAGAGGCTAGAGCATCCGGTTCATACCCGGCAGGTCATAGGTTCAAATCCCATTTCCGCCACCATATATGGCCCGTTGGTCAAGCGGTTAAGACACGGCCCTTTCACGGCTGTAACATGGGTTCGATTCCCGTACGGGTCACCAAGAAAAACGCAACCGAACTATTTCGTTACGAAAGAGTGGTTTGGCTGCGTTTTTTCTTTATCTTGAGCATATCATAAAAACACAAAAGAGCAAGGAATTTTTCCTTGCTCTTTTTTCTTTTTGCAATTTGGTTTTATTCTTAAACTACTCATCTGGCAACTCATCAAAATTAAATCCTTTAGCTTTAAGGATATCTCCAATAGTTGTAGGCTTGTATGTCTTATCTATATATACCTGAGCTTTTCCCTTTTCTTTTTTCTTGCGTTCTTTATATTCCTTGCCATTTATGTGATCAATTTTTGTTAAGTCTTCTTTTGTAAGTTGTAGATAAATCAATGTTTCTTCTAAGCTTATTATTTTAATTTGTCTTTCATTATGCTCTATGGCTTGCTTTGCAGCAGATAAACGCACCTCTTCGTCTTCACCATCTTGATATTCTATAAAAATATCACAAACGCTTGCTTTTCCAGTGTATGTAGCTCCAAAGAAATATATCCTTTCTATAATTGCAAGAAATTCGTTGAATCTTTTCTTTTGAAAATGCGAGCTTATACACACGGTTTTGCCAAAGAAAACTTCATCTTTCTTTTTTTCTGACACGCTTAACCTTTGTATAAAGCTTTTTAGAAACTCATTTTGTGCTTTCAAATTTCCGTTGTTTATTTTTTCAATCAAATCATAGTTCCGCTCTTTTGCTCTTTCTGCCCTGTAATTTTTACTACACTTCTTTAACATTTCTATTGTTTCAGGTAATGTTAAATTTTCTTTTTCTCCAATAACTTGCAAAGCCTTTATTACTGCCCAAGCATCATCGTCACTTTTGTGAAGCCTGATGTCATCTATTTTTAGATCTTCTACAAAGCCCTGTACAGAGGTTCTGTTTTTTGACTTTGTATAGCCTTGATATAACTTTTGAAAATCATAATAAGTAAATCTAATTGGCTCCTTTTCATACAGCGCATACGCGGTAGCTAAAAAGGTAGTATCATTGGAAAGTGAAAAGCCTATTATTTGGCAATCAGGTGTAGTTAGTATTCTTTTTATTGTATCATAATAATAATCAAATTTTGGACTATTAAAATATACCTCGTCTTTAAATGCAAGTTTAATATCGCTCTCGCCATTTCGTCCAGTAAGATTAAATTTGTGACACGGATTTATTGTAAAATAAGCTCTATCTATCACATTAAACTGTTCGTCTATTATCACATACCCAAATTCGCACATATGTGTTCCATCACAGCACTCAATATCAAATGACAAATACTTCATTATTACCTCTTTTTAAACTTTATAACTAAAATGTCTAGAGCAACTTTCCAAAACAAATTCGCCATAAATCGCCTTTAACACTTCAACATCTATTGTTTCACAAGCTCTTCCGGACTTCAATATTTTCCCCTCTGATAAAATAACAACTTCACAATCTATATCTAATAGATAGTTTGGATTGTGCGTTGTGAACATTATTGTTTTTCCATCATTTTTCAAAGAAATCATTAAATTAAGTATTTTTGCTTGATTGCCAAAATCAAGTGAAGCCGTAGGCTCGTCCATAATTATGATTGAACTTTCTTGTGTAAGAGCTCTTGCAATACACGCAAGCTGCTTTTCACCACCGCTAATTTTATTTACATCCTTATCAAGCAACCCAGTAATTCCACAAACCTCTGCATAATAATATACCTTGTCATAATCCTCTTTCGAGGGAGCTTTGCCGAATGGAATATGGCAATTTCGTCCAAACAAGATATATTCAAATACAGTAAAATCCATATTCACTGTAGAGCTTTGGGGAACATATGCAACAAGTCTTGACCTTTCGGTTGGTGATAATTTTGACAAATCCTTGTCACAAATATAGATTGTATCCTCTTGCACAGAATGAACACCTATCTTGCTTTATGATTTCAGCAATCATATTTGCTAATCTGTCAGTATCTAATGGAACAGTTGTCAAATTATCGCTATATGAATAATTTGTGTTCGCATACTCTTTTAACACAAAGCCCAAAATGAACGCTGTCAAGTTACATGGCATAAATCCGTAAGGTTCCGCCTTTAAGAATTCATAAATCTTAGCAATTGTTATTCTATCTGTCTTTTTGAATTCTTCGTTGATAAAGCTGTCAATTGCTATCTTCAATGAAGAAATGTAAGAAGGTGATTTTGTCCAATATTCAGGAATGTTCCACGCTTTATTTAGTGCATTTTCAAGTTTTGTAGCTTCGTTGCTTGAACGGTATGTTCCCTTTGTTTCTTGTGTTATACCGCAAGTTGCACCAGATGCTAAAGAATTTGCATCAAACATTGTGTTGATAACGTTTGTAAACTCACCTTCAAGACAGTTAGGATAATGGAATTTGTTGATTTCCATCAACTTAGCAAACAAATCGGACAAGTTTGCAAATGATTTCCTTGGAGATATGCGAAAGACCATCATAAATTTCTTCATATGATGCTGGTTTTCCTATAGAAAGCATATGGTTTTCAATTTCTTGAGAGTGATTGATTTCTACATTTTCTTCAGTCGACATATAGTTTTCAAAGAAATAATATTTTCCTTTTTCTGCAGAAAACTTAATATATTCTCTTAACATCATTTCGTCTGTTAACGAAAAGCAATACACAAATACATCTGTTAGCTCAGTGTATATTGCCTTGTAATAAAGCACTTTCTTTCCACTTGAAAACTGTTCCTCAATATAATTAAACAATTTCGTGTTAGTTTCGGAATCGATAATTCCCTCTGCTGGGAATAAACGATCCTGATAATAAACACCACATTTTTTCAATCTCGAAATCAGTTCATCATCAGACAACTCTATTTTTTCATCATACAAATCTGAATATGTGTCTCTAAAAATTTCAATATCAATTGAGTCAAAAGTCATTCCGTTGCGGAATCTATTCATCAAAACAGAAACATATTTTTCTTTATCAAAATCATCCGACTCTGATTTTTCATCTTTTGCATCAATTTCAATATCATCAATATTTCCTGCATTAAAATAGCATTTATCATTTTTTATAACGACCCAGGAAGTGCTCTTTAATATTTCTACAACTAATTCTTTGTCGCAATTTGGTCCAATATTTGCAAAAATTCTATCTAATGAAACACCCTGTGCATCATCAAAAACTTTAGATATAACATACAATTTTTGATATAGCAACGGATGTTTTTGTTTGTAATATTCCTCATCCTTTACTTCTTCTCGCTTGATTGTAACTGTAGTCGATTTATATCTATACTTGTCATCAACTTTTTCTATCCATTCAGAGTTATCAAGAGCTATTTGGACATTAGCTCTACCATACATTCCTTTTAGCTGTGAGCCTATTTCGAAGAAAGTATACCATTTGTCAGGATTCTTTCTAAAAATTTCAAAAAGTTCCTTGTAAAGAGCTGTTGGCACCTCTGTTTTGGTTTTTGTTTCTTGCTCGGAGCTCTCAACCGAAGTTTTTTCATCGGACTGACTATTAAGTACCAAAAATTCATCGAATAGTTTCCATGTTTTTTCAAAAATTTCACAAGCGTATTTATGAATTGCTCTAAAAAACTTATTTCCAAGGAGAGTGGTTCTTACATATTTAAACTCTTTTTGCGTTTGTATAGCCCAAAGACCTAACTTATATATCTTTCTGGAAACAATAAAGCTTGAAACCTCATCGTAAGCTTCTAGGACAACAGATACAGATATCCCTTTAATTTGCTTTTCAGAAAGCCATTTCCCAAATTTTTCTCTCATAATAAAATCACCTAATTTTTTTGTTTTAAATTGCGATTATTATTCATTTACAGGATTAATATCGTCATTAACCATTTCCATAATGTCAGAAATATCACAATTCAACGCATTGCATATTTTGTGAAGAACATCGGTATTAACGTTTTCATTTTTGGCAAGTTTAGTTACAGTTGCGGAACTAATATTTGCTGCAAGCTGTAAATCTTTTTTCTTCATGTCTTTGTCGATCAGCAATTTCCAAAGTTTTTTGTAGCTTATAGCCATTATTTCACCTCAAAAATAGAATATAAGAATATTATATAATATTATTCGACAAAAGTCAATGAAAATCCTGAGAACGCTAGATTATTCTTCATTTTTGCTTAACTTTTCGATTATTCTTTCTCTAGATCTCCTTCGAACGGCTCGTTCTTCCCAATCGTACTTTAAATCCGATGAATTAAACTCAAATAATTCCAAAAGTAGATTTCTAAAATCGTTAATTGTATCTCGCTTATAGCAAAAATAGCAACAGAAAGTATTACTGTCTTCAAATACTGTCAATCTGTTTTCCTTGTTACAAAATGGGCATCTACCTATATATCGTGTTCCCTCTTTAGAAAGTTTGATGAATTTTGAAACATATTCAACCAAGTTCTTATTCTCTGGGAATTCCATAATTTCCTTGTATATTATTTCTCGTGTTTGGTCCATAAACAACCTCCAAAAGTATATTCAGAATAATTATAACACATCGTAATCTTTCTTGCAACATTGAGATGTACCAAAAATGCGACAGTTGATTTTTGATTTGATTTTCGTGCTTATATCTTTGTTTTGCGTAGCAAAAGTTGGTGGTTGGGAAGCGTATTTTGGGTGGAAATTGTAGGAATTTTTGAGAAAATTGATTAAGATTTGATGATGTACTAAAAATGCGACAGTTTGGGGTTGCAATTGTTGGGAATGTATGCTACAATCAGGACACCTTGGAAGGGGGTGGAAAGATGAGAGGTGTTATTTATGCGAGGTACTCCTCGGACAATCAGCGAGAGGAGTCGATTGAGGGGCAGATTCGTGAGAATACTGCTTATGCTGAGAGGAATGGCATTACCATTGTTGGGCACTACATTGACAGGGCTTATTCGGCTAAGACTGACAATCGTCCTGAGTTTCAGCGAATGATTAAGGACAGTGCAAGGCATGGGTTTGATGTTATCATTGTGTGGAAGCTTGACAGATTTGCTCGTAACCGTTATGATTCGGCAAGATACAAGATGCTTCTTAAAAAGAATGATGTGCGTGTTATATCGGCAACTGAGGCAATTTCTCAGGGTGCTGAGGGAATTATTCTTGAGGCTGTGCTTGAGGGAATGGCTGAATACTACTCTGCTGACCTTTCAGAAAAGGTTTCAAGAGGTATGAAGGAAAATGCTCTCAAATGCGTTTACAATGGTGGAATTGTTCCTCTTGGCTTCAAGATTGATGAGGAACGGCATTATCAAATTGATCCTGAAACTGCTCCTATCATTGTGGAGATTTTTACAAGGTATGATAATGGCGACAGAATGGTTGACATTATTGACGACCTAAACAGGCGAGGCATCAAAAATGGTGTTGGGCGACCGTTTAATCGCAATTCTATTGGGAGCATTATCAAGAACAGGCACTACATTGGTGAATACTTTCATGGTGATGTTGTTATTCCAGATGCCTTTCCTGCTTTAATTAACTATGAATTATTTGACAGGGTTAATAAAAAGCACGAAAGAAACCACAGAATTGCAGGGCGATTCCGTGCTAAGGAGAAATATATTCTTGGCACTAAATTGTTCTGTGGCAAGTGCAAGGCGATGATGCACGGAGATTGTGCTAAAAAGAGCAACGGAACGGTTTATCGCTATTACAGGTGCTACAATAAAAAGGAGCGCCTATGCGACAAGAAGGCTGTTAAAAAATCTTGGATTGAGGATCTTGTTATTGGCAAGATTATGGAGCTCTTAATGGATGACGCGATGCTAAATAAGATTGCCGATTCAATTATGGACCTATACAAGTGCGATGAGAATGCTATTGCCGTTTTAGAGGGGCAATTAAGAGGAACGCAAAGGTCTATTGACAATCTTGTAAGGGCTATTGAAAAGGGCGTTGTTACAAGCTCTACGCAGGCACGACTTGAGGAGCTTGAAGAGGACGCCAAAAGGTTGCAAAGTGCTATTCGTGAGGAAGAGGCAAGGCGACCTAAGCTAACTAAGGAGTTTATTCTCTTCACTCTTCAAAAGTATAAGAGCTTAGGCCTGACAAGCCTTAGAAATCGTGAGAAATTGGTTGATTCTTTGGTCAACTGCATTATTCTCTACGACGACAAAATCGTAATCACCTTCAACTACGAAAATGAATCAGTAACAATAAAAACTACCGAGGAAATTTCCTCGGTAGAAATACATAGTTCGGATTTTCAGTCAACAAGGTCGTCTGTAACCCCCAAACAAAAAAGCAAGGCGTTTTGCCTTGCTTTTTTGTTATTTTACAAAGTCGTTATATGAAATGAATGCGTATTTTGCTCCGTTTTCCTTAGTGCCAGCTTGTAGGTATGAATATTCCTTGCTTCCATCAAGTGTGGTTTCAAGATATGCGCCGATAGCGAATTTTGCTGATTTGCTTTCTTCAGTGTCAAAGCCCATCATTTTTAGTTTTAAAATAGCATAAGTATTTGGAGTCTCAGCTATTAATGTAGAATTGTTTATTGGATCGCCATATGTGTCGAAAATATCATTATTTCCTATTGCGCTTGTTGTAGCAAATAAGCCATATTTCACTGTTTTGCCTGTTAGCTCCTCGTATCTTGCAATTGCTACAGTATCAACTGTAAACTTTATTGTAATTCCGTTATTGCCGTTTTCTGGAGATGAATAACCCAGACACTCAAAGAGTGCGTTTAGCTTTTCTGTTGTTCCATTTTCACAGCCATCGTTAGTACAGCCAACATAGTACTCGCCCTCTTGCATAAAGCTTAAATATGTTACTCTTTTACTGATTATGTGCTCCTTTTGCTCCTTAATGGTGTATTCCTCACACATTGAGCAGATAAGAGCTGTTGTACAATCACCATCGTCGCCTGGATTTGTGTGAACACCGTCAAATGCAACATCACAAAGGTTGCAGTCGTAAATCACCATATACGCATTGTATGTATAATTCTCGTTTTTGTAGTCCTCATAGGAATAATATTCTGCATTATAGAAACGAGCTGTTGAAGAGCAAAGCTCGTCAATTCTCTCATAGTCCGCACCTGTGTAGTAGGTAATGAATGTAGAGTTATTAGGAGTAGTTCCCAAGGCTGAAGAGCCGAAGCTTGTAAATTTTTCGGTTAGCACAAGCTCCTTCAAGGCAGAGCAATCCTTAAATGTTTCATTAGCAAGTTTAGAGCCTAACACAACCACTCTCTCAAGAGTAGTGCTACCTTGAAATACAGCTGACCCCATAGTTGAGACGGAAGCGGGTATTACAAGGCTTGTTAGCTTCGTTCTTGCAAACGCATATTGTCCAATGGAGGTTACGGTGCTTGGTAGCTCAAGGCTAGTTATGTTAAGAACACCACCACTAGGATTACAAAAAGCATTTGAACCGATGGTAACTGTATTTTCAAGCTCGATCGTCGTAAGATTATCGTTATCATAGAATGCTTTTTCAGGAATATTAGCGCATTTACAGTAAACCTCGGCAAGACTTGGACATTCAGAAACACAGTCAGAACCGAATGACGTTACCGATGATGGAATAACAATTGATGAAATATTTGAGCCTTTAAAAGCATATGACTCGATTTTGGTGCAGCTATCAGGAATAACTATTGAATTTGAAATACCTGATGATCTAAATGCAAGTGTCTTAATAGTGGTAACACCATAAGGTATATCAACGCTAACAAGACCAGTGCATCCGGATGACAAATTTAGCGTAGTTGAAATGGTAGTAGTACCCTTAGGTATTTCAATTCTTATAATATCCTTTTTCTCATAGGATTTTGATGCATTTGTATTTAGTGAGCTAAGGTCAATTGTAAGTGTTTCTTGATTCTTGCATATATAATATGCAGGGTAGGTTACGCCATCAGACATTAAAACGCGTGAGGTCGCCCCAACAGTACCGTCGGTACCAAATGTAGACTTGTCTGGCATACCACTAACCTCGGTAATTTTTGTCCATTCCGGAATATCTGTTGCCATCGCTGTTATAGCAAAAAGGCAAAATGCCACTGATAGAATCGCTAAAAACAATATCAGCTTCTTTTTCATTTTAGTTTTCTCCTTTTATGTAAATTTCATAAATTGCCAATTTATATACCTTATGATTTGATTATATCATTATATAACCGCAAACACAATAGATTTTTTTGACAAATATATGGACAAAATTGTTTTTTCGTGGTATAATTTTACAAAAACAGAAAGGAGTCAACATGCATTTATACTCTGGAAAATTAAGCAATGGAAAGCAAACCATAACCGATAGATTTATATATATTAATGATTTTGGATTCTGCGAGGACCAATCAAATGTGCCACTATGCCGTGAAGACGGTAGAGCTGACTATCAGCTTTTTTATGTTAAGCACGGTTCTATTACAGTACAGGAGCAAGGAAAAGAACGCATTCTTAAAAACGGAGATATTTGCTTGTATAGACCTAACGAGCCACAGATGTACAATATTGGCAAAGAAGCTACAACACATTATTGGGTTCATTTTACCGGCAGTGTGGTGGAAAGTATGCTTTCGTTTTTCAAGGAGCGCTCATATCATATAGGAAGCTTCCCTGAATTTGAGCATTTCTGTAGTAGCCTATGGAGTGATTCTAAAGATGATGAGGAATGTTCCGAGCTATTATTGGATGGTATGCTGATAACAATTATTGCTCGTATAATGAAGATTGTCAGCCAAGAGGGAAATAAAAATAATGAGCTATCTAAGCTTCATAAGGCCCTACGACTTATGAAGTCAGAGTGTCATATAAGGCGTTCAAATAAAGAGCTGTCTAAGCTTTGTGGAATAAGTGAATTTTATTTTATAAAGCTTTTTAAGAAAAGCTTAGGCGTTTCTCCTCAAGAATATTACGCTAAGCTTATTATTGATAAAAGCTCACATTTATTAATCGATACCAATTACAGCATTTCCGAAATTTCTAAATTATGTGGCATTGAGGATGCATTATACTTCAGCCGAATGTTTAAAAAACACATGGGCATCTCACCATCTGCGTATCGAAAAAGCAAATTTTAATATGTGCTCTTTTGCACTAAAACAAAAAAGCAAGGCCTTTGCCTTGCTTTTTATTGTTATTGTGTTACTACTATATCGTTATATGATATAAAAGCATATTTTTCGTTATCGTTTGGCGCACTTTGTTGGAGATATGAGTATTTCTTATTACCATCTAGTGTAGTTTCAACATATGCGCCGATAGCAAATTTTGCACTTTTGCTTTCAGTCGTATCGAAGCCTACTATTTTAAGTGATAAGAATACATAATCATTGCTTAAAACCTCTGCAATAAGTACGCAATTTACAGGATTGCCATTCTCGTCAAAAATATCATTGTTTCCAATATTTTGCTGTGATGCTGCAAACAAGCCATATTTAACTGATTTACTTGTTGCTTCTTCATATTCAGAAATCGCACTAGTATTAACTTTAAACTTTATAGCAATTCCACCATTTCCGTTCTCTGGTGCTGAATAGCCAAGGCATGTAAAGAGTGGTAAAACACTTGTTACATATGGATTTTCGCCATGTGCACAATTACTGTTTTGACAGGTTTGAATTTTCTTTCCGTTTTCAAGATAGCTTGAATACTCGATTATTGTTTTATAATTATGAACTGGACTAGAAGACATCTCTATTTTACCACAGATTGAACAAACACCAGCACAGCTATTGGATGTGTCTTCATCAATTTGATGCTCACCATAATAAACATCACAGATGTTTGTGCCAGAAATAATGTATTTGCCCTCTGTATATTTGCTAGGAGCTACTATATAATCTTCATAAGAAACAATTGCAGTTGCTTCAATTGTGTCCTTAACGCCATTTAAATATTCAGTATTATTAGTTACAAAGAAGAAGTATTTTCCTGTTGATCTAAAATCAACCGTTCTATTGCCATCAACACATTCAATAAAGTTTTCCTTAAAGGATGTTAAATCAATTGTAGGATTGTCTCCTAAAAAGTAGATGCTTGTAAGATTTGTACAGCCTTCAAAGTTGCGTTGTCCTAAGCTTGTTCCGTTGCCCAAAATATAAACGCTTTCAAGATTTTTACAATCTCTGAAGTTATCTGTTCCAATGCTTGTTACTACCTCAGGAATAACTATTGATGAAATTGCAGTGCCTTTAAATTTATAGTTATTATTTCCTTCAAATGTGTATGCTGGTCCTATTGGCAATCTTACAGTATGTAAATTGGTACAACCACTAAAGTTTTGTGTACCACCAAAGCCACCAACAAGATTATCGCAAACAGACATGTCAACAAGCCTTAATGCTGTTTTTCCCTTAAATTTATCAGGACAATCCTTTAAGGTTGCAGGATAATACATATACTGAATGTGATTTAAATTAATATTTCCAAGATAAATCATATCGAATTCTCTTAAGTTGAGAACTACAATTTGCAAGCTATCATCAATGGTTGAAATATATTCGCCAGTTTCTTCATTATAGGTATGGATATAAATTTCTGTCAACTGAGCCCATTGACCAGTTGTGCTTACATATGTAACATAAGTGTCATGATTTTCATTTGGTTCGTTGCGATTGTTAGGTACTGAGCTATAAACATTTTTACCGAATTCGTCCACTCCACTAACATACCAAATTAAAGGATTATGGCTTTCGTCATAGATTGGAAGGACACTACCATCTGCAAGAGTGGCGGTTTCGTTATAGTCCACAGTAGCAAATGCACATGTTGTAAAGAGACAAGTAAAGATTAAAATGCCAAAAAATACGATTAAAAGCTTTCTTTTCATTTTGTTTCTCCTTAAAAAATTTTTATCTCAATTTTATGATATATCACTTTTGTTAATCATTCACGACAAAAAGCAAGTCAAATATAGACAAAATTTAGCTTTTATGCATGTTTAATAAAAAATGTTTTTTGCAAAGCTATTTATTCGCTTTTGTAGAGAAATCCTTCTTTAAATATTTTAATAACCTCAACTTTTGATTTTATTCTTTAAAAGCATTGATTAATCGCAAAAATCATGGTATAATTATAAGACAAAATATAGTTTTTTGGAGAATTGTATGTTATACGAAATACAGCACTCAATAATCGCTGACAAGGTAACACTCGAAGCGGGTAGCAATCTTAACTTTCCTACTCACATTCACAATAGCTTTGAAATAATAATAGCGACAGATGGTGAAATGGAAATAACCATTGCAGACAACACCTACACTATTTTGGATAATGAATGTGTGTTAGTTTTCCCTAATCAGCTTCACGAAATTAGAACTCCAAATCATGCAAAGCATACTATTTTAATTTTCTCGCCTCAGCTTGTTAAAGCATTTAGCAAAAAATTTGAAGCTTATATACCTAAAAACAACAAATTTTATTTGAATGATTTTTACATTGACAAGATTAAAAAGCTCAATGGTAAAAAGACCATGCTGGAATTAAAAGGTCTTTTATATTCTGTTTGTGGTGAATTTGATAAAAATGCTGAATATATAGAGTTTAAGGGAGATAAACAAAATCTTCTCTTCAAAATTTTTAATTTTGTTGCAGAAAATTACAGAACTGGCTGCTCTCTTTATGAATTAGCAAACCAAACTGGCTACAATTATGTTTATCTATCCAAGCTGTTTTCAAAAAGCACTGGTATTAGCTATACTGAATATGTTTGTCGCTTCCGCACAAATGAAGCATGTTACCTTTTAATGAATACAAATAGCACCGTGCTTGATATAGCTTACGAATGTGGGTTTGATTCTCTTAGAAGCTTTAATAGAAGCTTTAAATCTACACTTGGCATAACACCAAGCATGTATCGAAAACAAAAAATCAGCAAGGAAGATTCATTTTAAATAAAAAGCAAGGCGTTTGCCTTGCTTTTTATTGTTATTGTGTTACTACTATATCGTTATTTAATTTGCGTGGAATAACAAAATCAATTAAATTCCTTTGGTATTTCCAGTAGCTCTCCACCACGTCTTGCGGATTCATTTGCTATAATTCCCGGAAGTGAAATTCTAATTCCCATATCAACGTCGATCGGTGGGTCAGTATCATCAATTATGCACTTTATAAAGTCGCGTATCATTTTGGCATCGACTCCACCGTGTCCATAGACATCTCCTGTGTTTGATAGTTTCACCGGTATTTCAAAATACTTTTCAAAGGTATTGGGCACCTCGTACATTTTTGCAAATGATGTCGCATCCTCTAGTGGCTTTGTTTTATCGGTCATTATTGTACCCTTAGTGCCATATAATGCAAAGTTATGGTCATAGCCGACATACATACCAAAGCCAATAAATATGCGAATTACCGCGCCCTTAGCTGTTTTAAATATTGCTATTCCGTTTTCGTCACTCTCTGAATACTTATTATATTTTGTAACACTTGGTGTCATACAGGAAACGCTGACTACATTGTCGTCCATTATATAAAGAAGTGGTCCTAAATTGTGTGTTAAATAAGTTATTGCTGGGTTATATCTACGCCAATGATTTTCCGGTTCGTATGGCTTTATTTCGTCAGGGTGGATTGCGTGTAAATATTCGGACTCTGCGTACAGAATATCTCCAAATTTTCCATCCTCACGCATCTTTTTCCAAGCCTCGATAAATGCCCAATAGAAGCAATTCTCTCCTGCCATATATTTAAGTTCGGGATGCGATTTTACGGCATCACGAAGGATTTTTGCCTCTTCAATTGTTTCTATTACAGGAATTTCACTTAAAACGTGCTTGCCTGCCTCAAGAGCCATTAATGTATGCTTTGTATGAAGTGGCTTATCGGTTGCAATATAAACTGCATCTATATCGCTCTTTAAAAGCTCCTCTATACTATCAAAGCAGAGTAAGTCCTTTACTCCGTTTTTTTCGTAGTCATCTTTACAAGCCTTAAGAGTAGCAGGATCACTGTCTGCAATTGCGCGAATAACTACATTGTCATCGCCAATCAGCGTCCAAGCAACATAAGCTCCTCTTTTTAAGCCGACTACACCTAATTTGACAACCTTCTTTTCCATAAAATCCTCTTTAAACAATAGTTGTACCTTTAGTATAGCAAATAAACTCAATTTTGTAAATATGAATTTGCTGTTCAATACAGTTTTTCAAAACACATTCAATTGTTATGCTCAGAACTATCAAATAAATATTGAACTTTTGTTTGTAATATGATATAATTGTTACATAAATAATTTGATACTAAGGAGATTTTTATGTATTCATTTGATAGACTTCATTACAGTATTAGAGGCTCTTACCTTGTATGGGACAAAAAGGGTAAAAATACTCTAAAAATGGATATGATTCACAATCATGGTCAAGATATTTTTAACGGTGTTTTGGCTATTAATTTCGACACAGGGTCCAAGTTTTCATTCGTTCCTCGTGAAGCAACAGCTAAGCACTCAGGTGGCGAGACAAAAATTACTATGTTTGGCATTGACGGTACTTTTATAAAGGGTAACGGCAAGGGAATTTTAGTAGAGATTGCAAAAGCAAATATGAGGTTTGACTATCAAATCATTCAAAACGGCACCATAGAGCTTTGCGATTTTAATAATAACTGCAGCCTCATGTTTGTTCCAAACAAGGGTTCACTCAAGATCGAAAAGCTTCGTCAACCCGGTAAGGTTACCTCTGATTACGTTAATGTTCGTGTTTTACCTGATGAAAATGGCGAATATGAATTTGCTATTGAGGGTAACTTCCTTGACAAGGGTGCAACTCTTGCACAAAATATGAGCTATGACTATTTTGCCGATTTAGCCCAAAAGGACTATCTCGCTTGGGAAAAGAAATATAAGCCTAAGAATAAATATGAGAAAGAATGTGCTTACATAATGTGGTCAAACACAATTGCACCTTTGGGCAACTTCCCTACTGAAGCAATTGTTATGGGTAAAGCCGGCATGAGCAACGTTTGGAGCTGGGACAATGCTTTTAACGCACTTGGTCTTGCAGATATTGACTTCCGCATTGCTATGGACCAATTTATGATTATGTATAAGCATATCAACCGTGTTGGCAGAGTTCCTGATGCTATTTCTCAAAATTATAAGGTTTGGAACTTTGTTAAGCCTCCTGTACAAGGCTGGATGTACAAGCAAATGATAAAAAGAAATCCTGAATTTGCTACTCCTCACGCACTTGAAGAGGTTTATTTTGAGATGAAACGCAACACAGATTGGTGGTTAAATCTACGTGGCGATGTTCCTTCATATTACCACGGAAATGACTCAGGACAAGATAACTCTACTTGCTTTGACAAGAGTGAGCATATTGAAACAAGTGAGCTCATTGCTTTCCTTTCTGTTCAATGCTCTTTCCTATCCGAGGCTGCTGAAAAGCTAAACTATCCAACTGACAAAAAGATTTACGCTCAGTTAGCAAAAGAGTTAGCAGAAAAAGCAGTTAAGGACTATTGGGATGGCGAAAAGATTTTCGTGCGTCTTGCTGAAACCGGCGAACCATACTACTGTAATGCTCTTATGCCTCTACGCGTAATTGTTCTTGAGGATATGCTACCTAAGGAAATTCAAGAATACATAGTTAACGAGATTAAAGCTCATCACCTTTGCAAGGGTGGTATTTCAAGTGAGGCTATTGACAGCCCTATGTTCGTTGAGAATGGCTACTGGCGTGGTGCTGTTTGGGCTCCTGATGTTGTTATGTTTGTTTATGCTCTACGCAACCTTGGCTACACCGAATTAGCTGATCAAATTGCAGAAAACTACAAGTCTTCCATTTGTAAATACGGCTTTAGCGAAAACACAAGTGCTATTACAGGTAAGGGCTTACGCTGTAAGGGCTATGCTTGGGCTGCTAATGCATATCAAGTGCTTTAATATACATACAATAAGACACTCTTTTGGGTGTCTTTTGTCTTGACTATTGCATTTCATCCTATTCTATGATAAAATAGGTATAACCTTTTGGAGGTGTTTATGAAAGCTAAAATCAGTATAGACAAAAGCAAAAAAATAGGTGAAATTGACAGACGTATTTATGGCTCGTTTATTGAGCATCTAGGTCGTGCTGTTTACAATGGAATATATGAGCCTAGCCACGAAAACGCTGACGAGTGCGGCTTTAGACGTGATGTTTTAGAGCTTATTAGTGAGCTCAATGTTCCAATTGTGCGTTATCCCGGTGGAAACTTTGTTTCCGGATACAACTGGGAGGACGGAATTGGTCCAAAGAGTGAACGCCCAAGAAAGCTGGAGCTTGCTTGGCTATCAGTTGAAACGAATGAGGTTGGAATTGACGAATTTCAAGAGTGGGCTAAGTTAGCAGAAACAGATGTTATGATGGCTGTCAACCTTGGCACACGTGGGCCTGACGATGCAAGAAATTTGATTGAATACTGCAACAGTGATACAAATACATACTATGCTAATTTACGTCGTAAAAACGGCTTTGACAAGCCTTTTGGCTTTAAGCTGTGGTGTCTTGGTAATGAAATGGACGGAGACTGGCAAATTTGCCATAAAACCGCCGAGGAATATGGAAGAATCGCAACTGAAACGGCTAAAGTTTTAAAATGGGTTGACCCATCAATTGAGCTTGTGGCTTGTGGTAGCTCAGACCCTAATATGCCAACTTATGGTGAGTGGGAAAAAACCGTGCTTGACCACACATACGATTATGTTGATTATTTGTCATTGCATTGCTACTATGGAAACAAAGCACAAGATACCAAGAATTTTCTTGCAAGAGCCGAGGATATGGACAATTTTATCAAAAAAACGGCTAAAATTTGCGACGAGATAAAATTAAAAAAGAATAGTAACAAAACCATAAACCTATCCTTTGACGAATGGAATGTTTGGTATAGAACAAAGGACGAGGAAAAAACTGCCGAAAGATGGCAAATTGCACCTCATTTGCTCGAGGAAAAATATAATTTTGAGGATGCTTTGCTTGTTGGTTGTATGCTAATGACACTGCAAAACAACTGCGACAGAGTTAAAATTGCTTGTCTTGCTCAGCTTGTAAATGTTATTGCTCCCATTATGACAGAAAATGGTGGCAAGGCTTGGAAACAGACAATTTTCTATCCTTATATGTACGCATCTGTTTACGGAAACGGCTCTGCTCTTTCAAGCAAAAATGAGTCTGAATCATATAAATCAAGCGAGGGCTGGGACATTCCATATTTATACTCCTCAGTTATAGACAGCAGCAACGGGGAGCTAACCATTTTTGCAGTGAACCGCTCACTTAACGAGGATATGGAACTTGACGTTGATATTTGCGGATTTGGCGACTGTACACTCATTGAGCACACAGAGCTATACTACGATGATTTAAACGCAACTAATGACAAGGAAAATGAGAGGATTAAGCCTGTAAAGCGTGATATCGCGGATAATGTTATTCTTAAAAAGCATTCTTGGAATATGCTTAAATACAAATATTAAAAAAAGCAGGTTATCCCTGCTTTTTTATTTTTTAAAGCCCTCGCCTAACACCTCTTTTACATCGCTGATAATTATAAATGCGTGGGGATCATAATTTTTTATTTTGCTAACTAGCTTTGGTAGCTCCTTTGGACTAACGACACATAAAAGCATCAGCTTTTCATCTCCCGAATACATTCCCCTTGAATATACCCCCGTTATACCTCTTTTAAATTCGCTAACTACATATTTTGCTATTTCTTCGTTTTTATTTGAAAAGATTTGAAGTGCCTTGGCTTTGTTGCCAAAGGTAATAACTGAGTCGGTTACTAGTGAGGAGATATACATAGCAATAATGGAATAAATAGTGATTGTTATGCTTTTAAAGACTATTCCGGATGCGATAATCACAACTAAATCAATAACTAAAATTATACGTGCAAGTGGTATGTGTGGGAGAAAACGATGTATTATCATTGCCAAAAAATCGCTTCCTCCCGTCGAGGCTGACTGCCTCACCACCAAGCCAACGCCAATGCCTACAAGAGCTCCACCGACAATGGTTGAAAGAATAATTTCTTCATTATATATTGGAAAATAGCTAGTAAGCTCCAAAAACAAGGAAAGCAAAACAATACCTATTATTGTTTTTATAATTGCTTCTCTGCCGAGATATTTAAAGCCAAGCAAAAAAAGAATTACGTTTATCAAAAGGCTTGTTACCGATAGCCTAATACCCAAGGTATATAAAAGTATTGTTGCAATTGACGATATTCCACCAGAAGAGATTTTACTAGGATTTAAAAATATATTTATGCCTAATGCCAAAATAAATGAGCCTAAAGCTATTATAGATATACTTTTTAGAAGCAGCTTCAATTTTTTCATATAATCACCATTATTTTTTATATATTATGCCTGATTTTTAAATTTTCAAAAGCAAATGTAGCAGATCGTTGCTTCGAAAAATATAAATGTCACGATTAGTGTCGTGACATTTGATGATTTTTGTGTTAATATTTAATTAGAAAGTGAGGCGATTTTATGACCTTTGGCGAAAAATTTAAAAAAATGCGAAGCGATAACGGGCTTACACAAGACGAGCTAGCAAACAAGCTTTATGTTACAAGAACTGCTATTTCAAAATGGGAAAGAGACAAGGGCTTTCCAAATATTGATAGCTTAAAGCTGATTTCAAAAACATTTAATGTTAGCTTAGATGAATTAATCTCTGATGAAACAATCGAAACTAATAGACTAAGAGAAAACAAGATTGCACGAAAGATGTATATTGTTGCAATGGTGTTTTTTGGCTTAACAATTATCCTTGCTATTTTAGCTACTATTTTTGATTTATTATTTTTAAATATTATATGTTCTGCTTCAGCACTTGGATATATAGTCTTTGCACTTTTATCAAAGCCAAGATACAAAAGGCTTGAGTCTCGAAAAAGCATCATACCATATGTAATATCAAGAATAGTTATTTTAGTTATTATTGTGATAATTGGCCTTGTTGCTTGGAATATTTAAAAAAGCGAGTGATTTTCACTCGCTTTTTATTATTCTGCTGTGTAGTTATCGAAGTAGCCTTGGATAAATACGATTGGTGTACCCTTGTCACCTGAGCCGGATGTTAGGTCACAGAGTGAACCGATAAGGTCAGTTAGACGTCTCGGTGTTGTACCCTCAGATACCATTTTGCCAACGAGGTTATCGTCCTTTGCCTTGATTTTTTCCTTGATAGCTTCTTTGAGTGCATCGCCTGAAAGGCTAGCAAACTCATTGTCTGCAAGGTACTTTAGCTTAAGCTCGTTTGGTGTGCCCTCAAGACCTGCTGTATATGCAGGAGCAACTACCGGGTCAGCTAGCTCCCAAATCTTACCAACCGGATCCTTGAATGCACCGTCACCATAAACCATTACCTCAACAACCTTGCCGGTTGCTTCGAAAATGTTCTTTTGGATAGCATCAACAATTGGTTGACAATCACGTGGGAACAATTTAACTTGGTCTTCAGTAGCCTTGTTTGAACCTAATAGACCATAATCTGCATTGTAGCCACTACCATTGATTGGTGCGTTCATAATCTCGTCAAGACCGAATAGCTTTTCAACGCCAGCCTTCTTTAATAGTCTCTTTGAACGAGCTCTTGTGTGAATATCACAAGTGATAACATTCTTTGTGTAATTAAGAATTGCACGTGGGTCATTTGCAAAAATAATTTCTGCCTCGGCACCACAATCTGTAATTAGCTTTTCATAATATTCAACATAGTCAACACCTGTGAATGTGTGCTTTTCATAACCAAAAAGCTCACGATATTTCTTAAGGTCAAGCACATCACGATATGGGTCAACGCCCTTTTCATCAAGTGCATCAAGTGATACTAGATGGTTGCCAACCTCGTCTGAAGGATATGAAAGCATTAAAACTACTTTCTTTGCTCCCTTTGCTATACCACGTAAGCAAATTGCAAAACGGTTTCGGCTAAGGATTGGAAAAATAACACCCACTGTTTCTCCACCTAGCTTTGTTTTAACGTCAGTAGCGATATCATCAACAGATGCATAGTTACCTTGTGCACGAGCAACAATTGCCTCTGTCATAGCGATAATGTCTCTATTTTGGATTTCAAATCCTGCATCCTTAGATGCCTCAAGTACTGACTCTGTAACGATTTTTACAATGTCATCACCTTTTCTGATAATTGGTGCACGTACTCCACGTGAAACTGTACCGACCATACGACTCATAAGCTTTACACTCCTAAAACAATCAATTGTATTGATTTTATTTAATAACACATAAATTATATGCTATGCCCTTTATTTTGTCAAGTATTTTTTCCAACTTTTCAACTTTTTTTATTGAATTTTTTCACTGTTGAAATTAAAATAGGCATATGATATAATTATTGAAAACAAGCATCTCAAATTACTTTTGTTATTTTGGTTGATTGTTTTTTGAAAAATATATGCCCTGTGGCTATTTAAAAAGGAGACTCTATGGAAAACATTAAGTGGTTTAAGGAAGCAAAATACGGACTTATGCTCCACTTTGGACTTTACTCAGTGTTAGGTGGTGTTTACAAGGGACAAAGATCACGTAATTATGCTGAATGGATACAATCGGCTTGTGCAATTCCTAACAATGAAATGGAAAAAATAGCAAAAAGCTTTAATCCTATTTATTTTGATGCTGATGAATGGGCAAAATTCGCATATGACTGCGGAATGAAATACGTTGTAATCACTACTAAACATCACGATGGCTTTGCTCTATTCAAATCAAAGGCTGATAGCTACAACTGTGTTGATTTTTCTACATTTAAAAGAGATATAATTAAGGAGCTATCCGATGCTTGTCGTAAGTATGGTCTAAAGTTTGGAATTTATTACTCACAGGATCTTGACTGGCACGAAAAGAATGGTGGTGGATACACTTGGGAGCCTGTTGGATGTGCCGGTGTTTCTTGGGATAACTCTTGGGACTTTCCCAACAAGGAAGAAAAGAATTTTAATATAACCTTTAAAAACAAAATTTTGCCACAAATCGAAGAGATAATGACAGGATATGGTGAGATTTCTCTTGCATGGTTTGATATGCCGATGACGCTCACAGCTGAACAAAGTGAACAAATCTATAGCCTGGTTAAAAAGCATCAACCATCTTGCTTAATTAACTCAAGACTAGGTAATGGAAAATACGATTATGTTTCACTAGGCGACAATGAAATTCCTACCAAAATCGATGAAAACAGTGCATCCTGTGTCGATTTTAACTCCATTGAGGGCTTCAAGCCTTCTCCTTACGGATTTTATGAATCAGCTTGTACATTGAACGATTCCTGGGGCTATAATTCTTGGGATCAAAACTGGAAAAGTTCCAAAACAATTTACGAGAACAAGAAAAAATTAAACGAACTTGGCATAAACTATCTTATCAATATTGGTCCTGACCATTTAGGCAGGTTTCCACTTGAAGCACAAGAGATTTTAAAAGGCGTTGTAGAGCTTGAAAACAACAAATAACAGAAAAGGCAACCGATTGGTTGCCTTTTCTTATTTCTCTAGCTTTGCATAGGTTTTTTGTGTAAATTTTTCGCTATACACAATAAATCTTTCGTGCGTGCCTTCACCAATGAGACCACATTCATCATATGCTTTCACAAAAAAACAGACACGTCTACCCTCATTTTCGGTCACCTCTGCCTCAACTGTAACCTCCATACCAACAGGAGTTGCACTTAAATGCTTGACATTCATAAGTGTACCAACAGTTGTTGCACCCGCCTCTAAGCTATCGGAAATGCATTTATATGCACATTCCTCCATTAAAGCAATCATACGAGGCGTTGCAAGTACCTCTAATTCTCCACTACCAAAAGTCTTAGCAGTGTCGCTTGAATTAACCGTCATTTTGAGTTGATTCTTCTTCCCCGTCATCAAATCTCTCCTTTTTGTTCTTACCTTTTTTCTTTGCTATTGCACGGACAATCCATGTTCTTTGGAATATAAATACCATTGCTTGTAGAGGAACACCTACAATAAATAAATACCAGAAATTGTCTTGTGTGCCAAAAAACAAAATGTGAAAATATAGCGAAGCTATAGTTGACCAAACAGTAACCGATGCAAGTATAAAGTGTACAACCCAGTTAAACATTGTTCTGCCTATTATCATAACTACACCACAAGAAATTGGAAGAGCCCATAAAAATGTAATCCAAAGTGGGTTAGGTAGGTTGAAAACAAACCACAGGGTCGCAAAAAGCCACACTGTAACACCCGCAAGAGCACACGACCAAACACGATACATTTTTTGATGCTGAAATGCTTGATCTATTTCCGGAGCTGTACATTGCTCACTTGTTAGATCATTCATTGTAATCCCATAAAACTCGCAAATTTCAAAGAGTACGTTAATATCCGGCAAGGTGTCGCCCTTTTCCCATCTGGAAATAGCTTTATCGGAATAATTTAATTTTTCTGCTAGCTCAGCCTGAGTTATGCCTCTTTGCTTACGCAAGATGCCTAGATTAGCTGACACAATAGATTTTATGTCTTTCATAAATCCTCCATACAAATTAAACAAACCATAACTCGTAAAATAAAAATATACATATATTATAGCGTAATATTATAGAAAAATCAAGCATTTTTTACACATTCTACAATTTGTAGAGTGATTTTTCTCAGATTTTAAGAATGAGAATTTATTTTTTTAGAATAAGAAATATAATATGTCCTTTACTAATCAGTTTCTTTTTGTTAAAATTCAAACTGTAAAACGCAGTCTAAACGACAAAACACGAAGGGAGATTTTATGGACATTACACAAGAGATAAGTAAGCCGCAAAACTTGCCAAATGATAAATATGTAAAAAGCTCCTCTTCTCCTCTCGGCTTGTTCTTTAAAAGACAAGGAGCGTTTTTCAAATCAAAGGCAGTTTACAAGCACAAGCTTGTGAACAAAAAGCTTCTTAATAAATTCAAATTCACAGGGTACTTCTTATATGGTGTGAACCAAGAGAGCTCTGACATTGCTTTGACTCGGTTAACCGAGTATCCAAAGGAGAGCGACTTTGTTCTAAGTCAAAATGATTTTTTTAAAGATGATAATTCTCTTTTTACAAAATCAAGGCGAAGAATATACAGCGGGAAATCAATCGTTGTAATGCTGGACAAAGAAAAGTCTTCAAACAAAAATGAGCTTTTTGAGCTGCCTATTTTACTTGATGTTCCTGCTTTTTCCTTTACTAATGTTTATAAAAAGCGTGGCTCATCTAAGACTCCAAATATTATCACTTATATTGATGGTCCTTTTTATCCTAACTCCAACCTTTCACAAGAAGAACAAAAGGAGCACTTAAAGGAACAAATATTTGAGTGTATTATAGAGCGAGAAAGCTTAAGCGACAGCGAATTTAAAAATTTGAGTAACAACAAAGGGATAAATAAAAATGATAACTAAAGAAATTCCAATTTTTTATGCTTGTGATGATGCATTTGTAAAATACACAATTGTTTCACTTTCATCAATGATTAAAAATGCCTCTAAGGACTATAAATACCACGTTTATGTGCTCTACACCGATATTTCTAAGGAAATGATGGACAAAACACTTGCTCTTGCTAATGAGAATTTTGAAATAACCTTTAAGAATGTTGACAAATATTTAAAGTCAATTTCTAAAAAGCTTCCGCTACGTCATTACTATTCTAAAACAACATATTATCGCTTATTTATTGCCGATATGTTTCCCGAATATGACAAGGCTATTTATATTGACAGCGACACTATCGTGCTTGGTGATATTTCAGAGTTATATGAAACAGATGTTTCTAACCACTACCTAGCTGGTTGTCGTGAGCAGGCTATGGAGCAGGTTGATGTTTATGGCACATATGTTGAAAAGGTTATCGGTATCTCAAGACACGAGTTTTTCAATGCCGGTGTGATTCTTATCAACTGTGAAAAATTCAGAAATGAAAATGTTTTAGATAAATTTATACACTATCTTGGTGTTTACGACTTTATTGTTACTCAAGACGAGGACTATTTAAATCTTGTTTGCAAGGACAAGGTTCTTTGGCTTGACCAAAAATGGAACACAGAGCTTACAGCCGGACTTGAATATGGCTACGATATTGAAGCAGCTAACATTCTCCATTTTATCATGGTAAACAAGCCTTGGCACTATCACAGCTGTCGTTGTGCCGATGTTTTTTGGAGCTACGCTAAGGAAACTTGTGTTTATAATGATCTTTTAGCTGAGCTTGAATCTTATACAGATGAGCAAAGAGAGAGGGATGCAGTCTCAGCTGAACAGCTTGCTCAAATGGCAATTGATGAAACCGCCCGTGAGGACAATTTCTTAAATGTTTGGGGAGATAAGCTTCCACTTGTATAATAAATCTTGTGCCACAGTGATTTTCAACTGTGGCATACAAACTGAAATGGAGATAAGTTTTTTATGAAAAACAAGGTTTTTCCTATTTATTTTGGTTACGAAGATAACTGTGATAAAATAACCTCTGCTATTAAAAAGTTTTCCTGTGAAAAAGAAATAGAATTTCATATTTTACACAAAGGAATTAGTGAGGATGCTATTACAAAAATCAAGAATAGCACATCAGTTAACTGTTATTTCGATGATGTAAGCAAATATATTAATCAAGGTGTTGATTATTACAAATTCGCCATTGAAAAGGTGTGTAAGCATAACGAAGCTATTTATATTGATGCAGACAGCGAGATCGATTTTAATATAAACACCCTATTTAACATTAATTTAGGCGATTATTATGCATGTGCACATCACAATTCAAGCTTTGATAGTGAAATCATGTCAAGCTATACCGAAAAGGTGCTTGGAATTTCTCACTATGTATATGCTTGTGATGATATTTTGGTGCTAAACATCAAGGAATTAAAAAAGTCCAAATCATATGAGCGATTCTCTCTCTATGTAGACTTTTGTAATTTTTCCGTTAGTCCCGCCGAAGCATTGTTCAACTTAACCTGTAAGGACAATATTTTATTGCTCAATAGCTCTGTAGCCACTGATATTGATGAGGAGCTTGCCATAAAGGAAATGGAAAGCTGTGATAGCTTCTTAAGTAAGTGGAATGAGGAAAAACGAGCAAGTGACAGAGTTGAAATTGTAAATAGAATCGCGGAATTTGAGCATGATGGCAAGTTTGACCAAGACGTTGAGGACGATGTACCCGGAAGAATGCTAATGCCGGATGAAATTGAATACATAAAGACTAAACGTGCCGACAAATTGAAGGCTAAGCTTGCATTTAAGATGGCTAAAAAGTTCTACTATGCTCTTGAAAGGAAGAGAAAGGTTATCATTGATAGTGAGGTTGAAGGTCTTGAAAACTTTGCAAACTTAGACACAGGTGCCGTTATAACCTGCAATCACTTTAATGCAATGGACAGCTTTGCTATGCACTGGCTATACTTAAAGTCGAAGCAAAAGAAAAGAATCCTTTATAGGATCATAAGAGAGGGCAACTACACCTCTTTCCCGGGATTTTTTGGATTTTTGATGCGAAACTTCTACACATTACCTCTTTCCTCTAATCATAAAACAATGAGAAAGTTTTTAGAGGCAACTAATGAGCTACTTCAAACAGGACACTTCGTGCTTGTTTATCCTGAGCAATCTATGTGGTGGAACTATCGTAAGCCAAAGCCTTTAAAGCCGGGTGGATTTAACTTTGCTGCAAAAAACAATGTTCCTGTTTTGCCTATTTTTATCACAATGCGTGATTCTGATGTTTTAGGTGAAGATGGCTACTATGTGCAAAAATATAAAATGCATGTTGGTAAGCCTATTTATCCAAATCCTGAGCTCAACGCAAGAGAAAACACAGATGCTATGATGAAAGAAAACGAGCGTGTTTGGCAAGAGATTTACGAGCGTGAATATCAAATGCCACTTGAATATACAACTGAAAAATTCACTCTTGAATAAAGAAAAAGACGTTGCGATTGCAACGTCTTTTTTATAGTATTTCATCTAGTGATTTAATATACTTATAGCCACACATATCAAGCTCTCTTGCCATTTTTGCAATGCCAAAATCAATCGAATCTACACTATGGCTATCAGAATTTATTACAAAAGGCTTTCCGCTATCAGCGATTATATCAAGCAAGTCATCTGCAGGATATGGTGTTGTACGGTAGCCACGAGATATTGCGCCTGTGTTGATTTCAAATATAGCAGGTGATTTCAAAAGCTCTTTTATCGCATTTTGAGCTGCTTTTTGATATCTCTTATTATTTGTCTCAATAAGAGGCATGCGCTCGTTAAACTTGGTTACCAAGTCAAAATGACCTATTATTTGGCACTTAGTCCTATTATAAACATCACTTACTAGCTTATAGTAGTCCTCACAGTATGCAAGTGCATCGCCGTCATAATGCTTTTTTATGTTATTCTTAACCTCATCAGCGCTTAAATCAATAGCAAGATACTCTCCGTTTTTATATATGTGATGAACTGAGCCTATTACATAATCAAAATCGTCGGTTGAGTTGGCTGAAAAGTAATCCTGTTCTATTCCTATATATATTTTAATTTGATTTTTGTATTTTTCGCGAAGGGCTAAAAGCTCTTGCTTATACTTAGGAAGCTCTTCCTCTTTTATTGCCCAATCTGTATCAAAAGGAAGCGGGGAGTGTACGGAAAAGCCGATTTCTGACATATTTTTATCTATGGCTGAAAGCACCATTTCCTCGCACGTGTTCTTACCATCACAATAGACTGTGTGAGTATGATAATTTGTTATTTTCATTTTGTCATCTTTTCCTGTTTTACCTTGTGGTCGATGATATGGCGAGAAGCAAGTTCTCTTTGAATATCCTCAACGCTAATTCCCATTTGTACCATAAGCACCATTGTGTGATATGCTAGGTCAGCAATTTCATAAATTGTTTCCTTTTTATCGTCTGCCTTGCCGGCAATAATAACCTCGGTGCTTTCCTCACCTATCTTTTTAAGGATTTTGTCAGTTCCCTTTTCAAATAGGTATGTTGTATATGAGCCCTCAGGCTTATCCTTTTTTCTGCCAACTAAGAGGTCATAGAGTCCATTCATTGTAAACTCGTGAAGCTCGTCACTTTGATAAACCTCGTTTGTAAAGCAAGAATCTGTATTAAGATGACAAGCCGGTCCATCCTTTTCAACTACTACAGTAAGTGCATCATAGTCGCAGTCAGCAGTAATTGAAACTATGTGTTGATAGTTTCCACTTGTTTCTCCCTTTAGCCATAGCTCGTTTCTTGAGCGACTATAGAAGCAAGTGAGTCCCTTTTCCATTGAAATTTTAAGACTTTCCTTATTCATATATGCAACTGTTAACACCTTTTTTGTATAAGAGTCAACAACAACTGCCGGAATAAGACCGTACTTATCAAATTTAAGCTTTTCTATATCAAACATTTTAAATCCTCGCTTTAATTCCATTATTATTTAGCTCTTTTTTGAGCTCATTAATATTGATTTCGCCAAAATGGAATACAGATGCTGCAAGACCTGCACTCATTTCTGGTATTTCCTTAAACAAATCAATAAAATCTTTAGTTGAACCGGCTCCACCGGATGCAATAACCGGTACATTAACTGCATCGCAAACCAACTTAAGCAGCTCAATATCAAAGCCACCCTTTACACCGTCTGTATCTATTGAATTGACAACAACCTCGCCGGCTCCCATATCTACGCATCTTTTAATCCAAGAAATCGCCTCCATACCGGTGTCAACTCTGCCACCATGCAAGAAAACGTGAAATTCGCCATCTACTCTTTTTATGTCAGCTGAAATAACAACACATTGGTTGCCGTATTTCTTTGCAGCCTCAGTAATCAGGCTTGGATTTTTAATAGCACCGGAGTTTACGCTAACCTTGTCGGCACCGCATTTTAAAACCCTATCAAAGTCTTCTATTGTATTTATTCCGCCCCCTACAGTCAACGGAATAAAGACGTTTGAAGCGACCTGTGTTAGTATTTCTGTAAAGAGCCTTCTTCCCTCGTGGGAGGCTGTAATATCGTAGAACACGAGCTCGTCAGCACCATTTTCTGAGTAATACTTAGCAAGTGTTGCCGGATCGTTTACGTCGTTTATGCCCTCAAAGTTTACGCCCTTTACAACTCGTCCATCTCTTACATCAAGACAAGGTATAATTCTTTTGGTAATCATTTTGCAACCTCGATGGCCTCACTTAGGTCAATTGCTCCTGTGTAGTATGCTTTACCTATGATAGCGCCATATAAATTCATTTTTCTTAATTCTTTTATATCATCAATTGTGGAAACTCCACCGGATGCTATTATATCAAGTGTATATTTTTCAGAAAGTGCCTTATAAAGTGCTAGATTTGTGCCCTTCATAGCACCATCCTTTGAAATATCTGTGCAAATTACGGTTTTAACACCTATGCTTTGCATTTTTGAAAGAAACTCCTCAAGTGAATATTGGCTTTTTTCCACCCAGCCCTTAATTGCAATATAGCCATCCTTAACATCAGCACCTACTGCAACCTTTTCACCATATTTTGAAATTGCTTCCTTTAAAAAGCTCTCGTCATTTACTGCACTGGTGCCAAGAATAACACGATTAGCTCCATTTTCAAGATATGTTTTTACTGTTTCCATATCTCGAATACCGCCACCAATTTCCAAGAAAAGGTTGGTTTTTTCAGCTATTTTCTTAACTATTTCCAAATTTGGTGTTTTTCCTGTTTTTGCACCCTCTAGGTCGACCACGTGGATGAATTTGGCTCCTGCCTTTTCAAAATTTTCAGCCACTTCCCACGGTTTTTCGCTATAAATTGTCATTTGATTGTAATCGCCCTTATATAGACGAACAGCTTTTTTATCGTATAAATCTATTGCGGGGAAAATATTCATTTTGTACTCTCCATTTCACAAAATGCACGTAGAATATTAAGTCCTACCTCTCCACTCTTTTCAGGGTGGAATTGACAGCCCATTACATTATCCTTTGCAACAATTGCAGTTATGTCCTTATCATACTCTGCATACGCAAGGAGGGAGTCCTCGCAGTCAACTGCATAATAGGAATGGACAAAATAAACATAATCGCCATTTTTTATATATTTAAAGAGTGGGTGTTCTTTCTTAAAAATAAGTGCATTATAGCCTATATGAGGGATTTGTAGCTTTTCATCAATTACTCCCTGCATACCGATAACCGAGCCCTTTAGCAAACCAAGCCCGTTATGCTCACCATACTCATAGCTCTTTTCAAAAAGCAATTGCATACCAAGGCAAATGCCCATAATTGGCTTACCGTTTTTGGCTTCCTCAATAATTACCTTATCAAGTCCTGTTTGTCTTAATTTTTCGGCTGCATCACCAAAAGCACCAACGCCGGGAAGTAAAATGCGGTCGCATTTTTTTATAACCTCGGCATCGCTTGTAACTACTGCATCAGCACCTATATATTTAAATGAGGATACTACGGAAAAAAGATTTCCAATTCCATAGTCAACTATTGCTATCATTAGATTACTCCTTTTGTGGAGGGAATTTCGTCCTTGTATTTTTCGTCAATCGCTACAGCTTCCTTTAAGCATCTTGCAAATGCCTTGAAGGCACCCTCAATTATGTGGTGAGAGTTAGTGCCTGCGAGTGATTTTAAGTGAATTGTGATACCACTTTCACGAGCAAGTGCCATAAAGAACTCCTCGCAAAGCTCTGTATCAAAATCGCCTACTCTGTATGATGGAATATTTAGAGTGTAATAAAGACCGCCTCTGCCTGAAATATCAATTGCACACAAGATAAGCGACTCATCCATTGGCAACATTATATCAGCATATCTATTTATGCCTTTTTTCTCGCCAAGTGCGTCCTTGATTGCTTTACCTAAGCAAATAGCAATATCCTCGCTTGTGTGGTGGTAGTCAACCTCGGTGTCTCCATTACACACTACCTTTAAATCTATTCTTGAATGACGTGCAAAAAGGGTAAGCATATGGTCAAGAAAGCCACAGCCTGTATTTATTTCATTTTCTCCCTTACCATCGAGGTTTAGAGAAAGCTTTATTTGAGTTTCTTTTGTTGCTCTGTCAATTTGTGCTATTCTCATTTTGTCGCCTCCAAAATTTCTCTAGTTTTGTTTAAAAAGATATCCATTTGCTCTTTGGTGCCGATTGTAATTCGGTTAAAGTCCTTTATTTTTTCGCTTGTAAAGTGACGAACTAAAACTCCCTTTTCCTTTAGCTTTAGGTAAAGCTCCTCGCCACTTATTTTATTGCTCCTTGCGAAAATAAAGTTTGCTTTAGAATCAAGCACGAAAAAGCCCATTTTTTCAAGCTCGTTTTTAGTGTACTGACGAGCCTCAATAATTTTTTTACAGTTGTCCATATAATAGCTATCGTCGTCAATAGCACAAGCACCTGCTACTTGGCTTATGCGATTTACATTATACGGATTGGTTGAATATTTTATTGTGTTTAGGTCGTTTATAATAGCTTTGGAGCCTATGCCAAAGCCGATTCTTGCTCCTGCCATTGAGCGAGACTTTGAAAATGTCATTGTAACTAGCAAATTGTCGTACTTATGTACTAAATCCACACAGCTCTCGCCACCAAAATCAATATATGCCTCGTCAATAATTACTACATTGTTTGGATTACTCTTTATAATCTCTTCAATTTGGTCACGAGTAAGTGCGATTCCTGTTGGTGCGTTAGGATTAGCTATTACTATTGTTGTATTTTTGCCAATATAATCGCTTGTATCAATAGTGAAGTCGTCCTTTAGAGGCACTTCCCTATATTTTACACCATTTAAGTCTGCAAAAACAGTATAAAAGCCATAAGTAATATTGGGGAAAAGCATTTCTCTTTCCTTGTCACCATATGCCATAAATGCAAAGTTCAAAACCTCATCACTACCATTTGTAACAAGAACCATATCCTTATCTACGCCATATCTTTTTGCAATCTTTTCTGTAATTATGCTTGCTTGTGGATCGGAGTATAAATGGAGCTTTTCAGCCTCTTTTTTTACTGCATCGTACACATTATTTGATGGCATATATGGGGATTCATTTGTGTTTAGCTTTACGTATTCCATATTTTTTGGTTGTTCGCCCGGTGTATATGGAACTAAAGACGAATATCTTTCGCTGAAAAATCTGCTCATTTTTTCCTCCTTATAGATTATTTTTCAAAACGGATTGTGGCACTCTTTGCGTGTGCGTGTAATCCTTCCTTTTCGGCAAAGGCAGCAACCTTATCGGCTACCTGTCCTAAAGCTTCCTTTGTGTAGTAAGTAAATTGTGATTTCTTTACAAAATCGTCAACTGAAAGTGGGCTTGAAAATCTTGCACTTCCACTTGTTGGAAGAGTGTGGTTTGGACCTGCAAAATAGTCTCCAAGTGCTTCCGGACAATACTTGCCCATAAAGATTGAGCCTGCGTGCTTAACCTTATCAAGATAATCGAACGGATTATCAACGGCAAGCTCAAGATGCTCAGGTGCTATTTCATTAGCAATATCGATAGCGAGCATTAGATTGTTCTCTGCTACGATAATTTTACCATTATTATCAATTGATGCTCTTGCAATTTCCTCTCTTGGCAAAAGTGGAATTTGTTTTTCAAGCTCTTGGCTTACCTCTTTTGCAAGGTCGTATGAGTCGGTAACTAAAACAGCACTTGCCATTTTATCGTGCTCGGCTTGTGAAAGAAGGTCAGCTGCTACATACACAGGGTTAGCTGTTTTGTCTGCAACAACCAAAATTTCACTTGGTCCTGCTATCATGTCAATGGAAACCTTGCCAAAAACCTGCTTTTTAGCCTCAGCAACATAAGCATTACCGGGTCCAACGATTTTGTCAACCTCCGGTATTGACTCTGTACCATAAGCAAGGGCAGCTATTGCTCCTGCACCGCCAACCTTGAAAATTCTATCAACTCCTGCTATCTTTGCAGCAGCTAAAATTGCAGGGTTAACCTTACCATCCTTTGACGGTGGAGTTACCATTACAATCTCTGAGCATCCGGCAATTTTAGCCGGTATGCTATCCATTAAAACAGTTGATGGATATGCAGCTGTACCACCCGGAACATAAAGTCCCACCTTTTCAATAGGTGTGATTTTTTGTCCTGTGATAACACCATTTTCCTCTTTAATTTGAAAGCCTTCTCTTACTTGATTTTTGTGGAAGGCTGTAATGTTTTCCTTAGCCTCTTTTACAATTTCAATAAAGCTTGGATCTACGCTTTCAAAAGCCTCGTCTATCTCAGCCGCACTCACCTCTAATGAGGAAAGGGATACCTTATCGAACTTTTCTGCGTATTCATATAACGCTTTGTCGCCGTTTTTTCTAACATTTGCGATTATATCGCTAACAGCTTCCTCAACGCCTGAGGCTATATTGTCACGAGCGAAGATTTCACTATTAGAAACCTCACCATACTTATATATTTTAATCATTGTTCTTTACCTGTTCTGCTAAAAACTCAGATATTTTTTCGATTTCCTGAGTTTTGAATTTAAAGCTGGATTTGTTTGCTATTAGTCTTGCTGAAATAGGAATAATCTCTTCCTTTACCTCTAGGTCGTTTTCCTTAAGAGTTGTGCCTGTCTCAACAATATCAACTATTACATCCGAAAGAGACAAAATTGGTGCAATTTCAATAGAACCATTTAGCTTTATAATATCAATATCACGACACTTGCTTTGGTAATATTTCTTTGCTATATTTACAAATTTTGTCGCTACTCTTAATGTTTTAGTGTGGTCATCGTAAAAGTCCTTTTTACCTGCTACCGCCATACGACATTTACCGATATTTAAATCGAGTAATTCATAGACATCCGGCTCATATTCAAGTAAAATATCCTTACCACATACGCCAATGTCGGCAGCTCCTCTTTCAACATAAATTGAAACATCAGAAGGCTTTACCCAGAAGTATCTTACTCCCTTTTCCTCGTTTTCAAAAATAAGCTTTCTGTTATTTTCTAAAATTGAAGGACATTCATAGCCACATAAGGCAAACATCTTATATACCTTTTCACCAAGTCTGCCCTTGGGAAGTGCTACATTTATCATTATATTTCCTCTTAAATCTCTATTATTTCTCTGTATCTTAGCTTTGGTGGTATGCATTTTTGAGCACTAACGCTCTTGCCCTCTTTAGCTAAGCCTTCAACTGTGTTTTTTATTTGACTAGCATCCGTGCCTTCCTTGTAAACTACTAGCGTATCAACGTCATATTCGCTCGTTTTTTCGTTTAAGGATGCGAGTAAATCTGTATAGATTGCAAAGCCGATGCCTTGACACTTTTTGCCCATTTTGTAAAGTAGGTTGTCGTATCTGCCACCAAAAAGCACACACTCACAAACTCCATTGATATATCCGTTTATTACTATGCTGTTATAGTAGTTCATATCGTTAACGATTGAAAAATCAAAACGGATTTTATCATATCCAGCCTCACAGCTTAGCAAGAATGCTATTTGCTTTAGCTCGTTTGTACACTTAGAAAACTCTTCGCTTATATCCATTTTTTCAAGCTTAGATATAACCTCCGTAGGCTCTCCATATATTGAAACGAAATCACAAAGTAGCTTTGCATCTTTGCTGTCAATATCATATTTTTGTGAAATTGCTTTTATTTCGTGAGCACTCTTTTTACCAACGCACTCAAGTACTTCCTTGCAAAAATCCTCATTTTCACTTATGCTGTTCAGCAGTGCTGAGATGATGCCCATATGTGAAATTTCAAGCACATAGTCGCTTGAAATAGCCTCAAGGCTCTTTTTAGCAAGTGTTATCACCTCATAGGTATCATATAAATCGATATCGCCTATGCATTCAAGTCCTGTTTGCATTATTTCCTTATACTCTCTTGTGCCACCCGAGATGCGATATACATTTTCGCTATAATACATTTTGTTTTTTACGCCCTTATTATCAGTCGCATTTTTGATAATAGAAAGTGTAACGTCCGGCTTTAATGCAAGTAGCTTACCATTTGTGTCGGTAAATGTAATTATACTGTCGCTTACCAAGAAGTCCTTGTTTCTTGCATATAGATCATATTCCTCGAATTTGTTCATTTTATATGGCAAATAACCATAATTTGTATATAAGGAACGCAAGGATAGGACAATTTTTTCCTCATTTTTTAAATATTTAATCACTTTTTTGCTCCTTTATTAGAGTCAACCACTCTTTCAAGAATCATTGAGTAGCCTCCGTCTCCATACTCAAGGCATCTGTTTACACGGCTAATTGTAGCTGTGCTCATTCCTGTTGCCTTAGTAATTTCAGCATAGTTTATGCCTTGCTTTAACATCTTTGCCGCCTTTAATCTTTGGGCAATTTCAAGCACCTCTTTAATTGTGCAAGCATCTCCAAAAAACTTATAGCACTCTTCTTTTGTTTGTAAAGAAAGTATTGCCTCAAATAACTCGTCTACCTCTTTTGTATGCATTTTACTCATAGTTTACCTCTTTTTCATAGTGAGATTTCACTTTAACGCTTTAGTGTACTAAAATATTATAATACTTAAAAACCTAAATGTCAATAGATTTTATATTTTATTTATATAATATGTTAATAAAAGAAAAGCACCCGAGTGGGTGCTTTTAATTATTGTGGGAATGTTGCCTTGGTAGCTACGTTATTTTGAGCTGTGCCACAGAGATATGTTACATCATTTCCTGTAACGATAAACGCTCCACAGTAAAGCTGTGATGCTCTTGTTACTCCTGTTACTTTAATTTCCATTATTGTATATTCAGTATTAAGGAATGTGCCTATTACTGTTGTTTCATTTGCTAAATTAGCCTCACCGTTTATTGCTGTGATTAGGTTGCCATCTATTGGATTATCGTTAGCATCAGCTGCAAGACCTGCTACAACACCAAAGTTATATGAATCCTTGTTGCCTGTTAACTCAGCATATAGTGCAAGTGCTTCTTTATCAACAGATGTTCTTTGATATATACCTGTGTATTCGTTTCCATTCATTTCATATGAATAGCCTGTGCTTTTAAAGATTGCTGCAATTTCCTTTACTTCGCCTTCTTGCTTGCAGTTTTGACATGTTTCTGTTGCTATAATTACAGCAGTTATGCTTGCTGTTCCGCCCTCTTCGTTAGTGAACTCCCATACGTTTACGTGTTGTGGGTTTTCAAGCTCTACTGTGTCGCCACATCTTGAACATACACCTGTACAGTAGTTGTCGCCTTCTTGTGCTGCATCATGCTTGTCGTTATAGAATGCCTTACATGGGCTATATCCATAAACAAGGTATGAGCCAGATTTTGTCTCAAGAGTTTCATACTCACCTAAAGAAACGACTGTAGAATTTTTAAGTGGATTGTTATTAGTTCCATTCGCATTTGCTTTGAAAGTGTTAGCTGTTGTTTCGTCACCTGTAAAATAAATAGTAACCGCATTTGGCCATTCCTTAAACACGCCTTGCGAAAATGTAGTAACACTTGAAGGTATATACACAGTTTCGGTTCCGCATTTTTCAAATGCATGAGCACCAAGAGATGTTAAATTTGCGGGCATTACAATTATATCAACGTTGGTTTTCTGAGCATCAGAAGCTGCAAACGCATTGTCGCCAAGTACAGTTACACCATTGGGAACAACTAACTTTTCTTGATTAATCACGTGACCAGCAAATGCATATTTACCAATTGTTGTAACGGTAGAAGGAAGTTCCAACTTGGTTAGTTTGTTGCCTTGAAATGCATATTCTTCAATGGTTACCAAGCTTGTATCTCCAGCATCAATATCAGCTAAAGCATAACAACGATTAAACGCACCCATTTCCAAATGAGTCAAGCTCGCTGGCAAATCAACGCTTGTAAGAACCTTAGCATCCTCAAAAGCATATTTGCCTATTATTGTTAGTTTTGAATCTTTAGGAATAACAAAAGTTGTCATAGAAGTGCAACCAACAAGTGCCCAACGGTCAATTTTTTCAACTGTTTTTGGAATTGAAAGGGCAGTAAGAGATGAACAATTTGCGAACACACCATTTTCAGTGTTATAAGTACTACTAAAATCGCCAGATGCATCTAGAATTGTGATTTTTGTGTTTTCAAGATTTTCTACTGTTGTAAGTTTTGAGCAAGACTTAAACACGCCCTCGCCTAAAGATGTAAGTGTAGATGGAAACTTCACTGTCAACAAAGTGGTTGTTTTTTCCAAAGCATAATTGCCGACAGTTGTTATTCCTTCAGGAACTTGAATGTGAATAACAGAATATCTTAGGCCATTAGCATTGGAATAGGTTAAACCAAGCTGTGTCTTAATAGCATCGTTAAGCTTAAAGGTAAAGGTTGTATTGTCAGCCAATACATAGTAAGTTGGGAAGGTATAGTATTTGCCATCAGAACCCACAAGAACTACTTTTGATGTATAATCGGTAAAGCTAGTTGGTTTGCTGCTTTCCAACGCGTCAACTGTAGAAAGTGTGCCGTATCCGTTATCATCTGAAGCGACAAAGTTATCTGCGCTTGCTGAAATAGCAAACAAGCAAACTAGTGACATAACAACTAAAAGTGTCAATAAAAGTTTCTTTTTCATAAATTTTTCTCCTTAAGAAATATTTTTCACATTTATATTATAGCATAATTGACTAAATTTTGGCAATTGGCATTGTGTATAAAAAAGCTAGTGGATTTTTGTTTGTTTTGCACAAAGCAGACAGAGGAGGAGAGGGAGCAAATATATATAGTATTCTACTCATCCGACACCACAGGTGCCACCTTCCCTGCTAGGGAAGGCTTATAATAATGTTTGTGTAGGGTAGGCAATTTGCCTCACGTTATAGATTGTGTGGATTGTTTGACGGACAACCAATGGTTGCCCTACAAGGATGACAGATAACATTGTCATTTCGACCGAGCATAGCGAGTGGAGAAATCTCAAAATAGACCCATTCGACTACACTTCGTTTCGCTCAGGGTGACAAAATAATTTGCTGAAAACTCCTCATTATGCCTTTTCAGCCGAAGTGGAGAAATCTTGTTATAAGGCGGGAGGATGATATCCTCCCCTACATTTGTGCGTAGTGCTTGGAACGGGAGGAGTAAGTACATATAGTTTTCTACTCATCCGACACCACAGGTGCCACCTTCCCTGCTAGGGAAGGCTTACAATATTGTCATTCCAACTAAGAATTGCGAGTGGTTTTAAAGAATTTTTGAGATTCTATCGCTACGCTCCAGAATGACATAAGAGAGTTTGTCATTTTGACTGGAGTGGAGAAATCTTGTTACTATGCGGGAGGAGCAAGCCCCTCCCCTACAAGGTTAAACCGCTATTCGGCATTGGCTTATAAAAGAAAAGTCGCACACGTGGTGCGACTTTTTTGATTTATTGTTTGTTTTGATACAAAGAAAAACCCCTCAGTCACCTATCGGCGACAGCTCCGTGCAAGGCATACCACAAGGGCGCCTTTACAAAGGAGCCTAGTTTAGTCAAATGCTCTTTTTTTGCTTTGAATGTAGTCGTCAATTGCTGAGGCTGCGGTTTTACCTGCACCCATTGCCAAAATTACGGTTGCTGCACCTGTTACGGCATCACCGCCGGCATATATTCCCTCTTTTGAGGTTAAGCCGTTTTCATCAACGATAATTCCACCCCAATATTCTGTATCAAGTCCCTCGGTTGTAGACTTAATAAGTGGGTTTGGAGATGTACCAAGCGACATAATTACGCAATCAACATCGAGAATATGTTCACTATCTTTTTTAACAACAGGACGGCGTCTGCCACTTTCATCAGGTTCGCCAAGCTCCATTTCCACGCATTTCATTCCACCTACGCTTAGATTTCCGGGGCTACGTGGATTTTCTTTATCAACAAATGGCAAAATTTCAGTTGGGTTTGTCAATGTCTTAAAGATAATTCCCTCTTCAATTGCGTGTTCAACCTCTTCCTTTCGTGCCGGAAGCTCTTCCATACCACGACGGTAAACAATATAAACCTCAGCACCCATACGTCTAGCACAACGAGCTGCGTCCATAGCAACGTTGCCACCACCAACCACCGCTACACGAGTGTAGGACATAATCGGAGTATCGCTTTCTTGCTTATATGCTTTCATAAGATTGATTCTTGTCAAATATTCATTAGCTGAGAAGACACCCTTTAAATTTTCTCCCGGAATACCCATAAATTTAGGTAGTCCTGCACCCGAACCGATAAAGATAGCCTCAAAGCCATATTCGTGCATTAGCTCGTCAATTGAAAGTGTTTTACCAACTACTATATTTGTATTAATTTTAACGCCGAGAGCTTTTAGTCCCTCAATTTCTTTTTTTACAACATCCTTTGGTAAACGGAATTCCGGAATTCCGTAAACCAACACTCCACCTGCTGTATGTAGAGCCTCAAAAATTGTAACATCATAGCCTCTCTTTGCAAGGTCTGATGCACAGCTAAGACCGGCAGGTCCCGAGCCAATTATAGCGACCCTGTGTCCGTTTTTGAGTGGTTTTACAGGTTCTTTTTGTGAGTTTTTATTGTGATAATCTGCTACAAAGCGTTCAAGTCTGCCGATTGCAACAGGCTCTCCCTTTATTCCTCTTACGCATCGTCCCTCGCATTGATTTTCTTGTGGGCAAACACGTCCGCAAATAGCCGGCAAGGATGATGATTTTAGTATAATCTCGTATGCCTCCTCAAATTTCCCTTCTGCGACCTTAGAAATAAAGTCCGGAATTGCAATTTTTACAGGACAGCCACGCATACACATTTTATTTTTACAATTAAGGCATCTTTTTGCCTCGTCTATTGCTTGTTCCTCTGTATAGCCAAGAGCTACCTCATCAAAGTTTTTAATTCTTTCACTTGGCTCTTGGGTTGGCATAGGATTTTTTACAAGTGACATATTCGGCATATTACTCTACCTCCTTTTTAAAGAGGTTACAGGTTTGCTCATACTTATGCTTTTCAAAATCGCCATAGAGGTTTGAGCGAGACATAGCCTCATCAAAGTCAATCAAATGTCCATCAAACTCAGGGCCATCAACACAAGCGAACAATGTTTTGCCACCAACTGTCAAACGACAGCCACCACACATTCCTGTGCCATCAATCATAATGGGGTTCATTGATGCAACTGTCTTTATTCCATATTCCTTTGTCAAAAGACAAACAAACTTCATCATTGGTAAAGGTCCGATGGTTATAACCTCATCATATTCTTCGCCGGAGTCGATTAGTTTTCTTAATGCATCGGTTACAAGTCCCTTTTCGCCTTTTGAGCCATCGTCCGTCATTAAAACAAACTTGGATGATGCACCCTTGAATTCTTTTTCTAAAATTACAAGCTCCTCGTTTCTAAAGCCACAAATTGCGTGTACCTCACAGCCAAGAGAGTGTAGCTTTTTAGCAACCGGATATGCGATAGCACAACCAACGCCGCCGCCAACAACGGCTACCTTTTTTAGTCCATCTGTGTGAGTTGCCTTGCCAAGAGGTCCTACAAAATCTTGTAGGTAATCACCCTTTTGCATTTGTGCAAGTTTATAGGTTGTGCCACCAACAATTTGGAATATTATTGTAACACTACCTTTTTTTCTATTGAAATCAGCAATTGTAAGCGGAATTCTCTCTCCGTTTTCATCTGTACGAAGAATAATAAACTGTCCCGGCTCTGCTTTTTTAGCAACGAGCGGAGCATCTATTTCCATCAAAACAACTGTTTTATTGAGTTCCTTCTTTGTTAAAATTTTATACATTATGCGTTCCTTTTTTATTGAATTTTAGACACCGGGTGCCAATTATGTATTATCATAGGTTGCTTTAGACAGCTTTTTGCGTAGCACCTGATAAAAGCTTACATTTGTTAGCTTTATAATCTTTGCGCTCTTGTCATTTTTCTTGATTTTAATGATATCCCCATCATTAAGCTCAAACGCGTTATCACCGTCAATCTGCAAAGCAGGGTTACCTGTTTTCACAAAACTGTCAACAATAATTCTTATTTCAATATTATCATCACCATTTGCAACGATTGATGAGCGTGGGAAATATTTTGGTGCTATTGGTGTTAGTACTATATTGCTTGAGTTAGGCGTTAAAACAGGTCCACCGGCAGACAAGTTATATGAGGTTGAGCCTGTTGGAGTTGCTACTATCAAGCCATCTCCTACTACTGTTTGAGTGAGCATATCATTGATATACAGCTCAGCTGTAAAAGCCTTCAAAAGTGTTGAGCGGTAAAACGACGCTTCATTAAGAGCAACAAATGAGTATATGCTTTTCCCGTCTCTTACAACCTCACCACAGAGCATCATACGATTTTCAAGTGAGTATTCACCATTTACGCTTTTATCAATAGAAGCAACCGCTGTATCAGGATTACATTCAGTCAAATAGCCGAGGTGCCCGTAGTTTATGCCAAGCATTGGTATATCGAGTTTGTATAGCTTTTTACAGGCACGTAAAAGTGTACCATCACCGCCGAGAACAATTGCAAAATCAGCTCCTTCAGTTGGCTCATCATTCTCACCAAGGATAGTAACCTCATAGCCGTTCTTTTTCAAAAGCTCAATAGCAGTTTTAGAAAATTCCATACTCTCTTCTTTTAGATAGTTAGGTATGATTATTGCCTTTTTCATATAGTCTGCCCTCCGTTTTACCAATATGGCTTTGGAATCGTATGTAGTTATATATTTTAGCACGTATTAATAAATTTGTCAATTAAATTTTAACTTATTGTAGTATTTTAGACACTTTTCGGCATTTTTTACACCTTAAAGCAACAAAAACGGACACAGGGTAGTCCGTTTTTGTGTTTTTGTTATATTTTATTACTTGTCAAATGCCGGATTATAGCCATAAAAATTCTTTGCATCCATATTGTCTTGTGCTATGCGTAACGCATCTGCAAAGCGTTGATAATGAACTATTTCTCTTGCACGTAAAAACTTGATTGCATCGCACACATCAGGATCATCAACCAATCTTAAGATATTGTCATAGGTGGTTCTCGCCTTTTGCTCAGCTGCTAGATCTTCGTTTAGGTCTGTTATAACGTCGCCCTTCGATTGGAATTGTGATGCCGAATACGGATAACCACTTGCTGCAACCGGATAAATTCCTGTTGTATGGTCAACAAAATAGGTGTCAAAGCCACTCTTCTTTATCTCGTCGTAGCTTAGATTTCTTGTTAACTGATAAAGTATTGCCGATATCATTTCAAAATGCGCCAGCTCCTCCGTGCCAACATCAGTTAAAATGCCTACAACCTTATCGTATGGCATTGCGATTCTTTGTGTGAGGTATCGAAGCGATGCACCGATTTCTCCATCCGGTCCACCGAGCTGTGAAACTATGATATTTGCGTACTTAGCATTAGGATTTTTTATTTTCACAGGATATTGAAGTCTTTTCTCATATTGCCACATAAATTAGCGTACCTCCTTATCTACCTGCCAAGGCCATGGGCCTTCCGTCCATTGCCAGCTATTTGCTTCACTTGGGGCTGTGATTGGTCCATACTTCGATTCGTATTCCATCTTGGCACGCATCTCAAGCTTTTTATATTTGTTGTAGTTATTTAGTGCCTCCTTGTTATCCGGATAAGCATCCAAGTATAACAAGGTGTCATAGACCATAAATGAATAGGTTTGCAAGGCTCTTAATAGCTTTTCCTTTGAGGTGCTTGAATTATTTCTGTTTGAAAGCATCATAAGCATCCCTCCGTTCCACTGCTTTTCCCTCTACAGGACGCACGATTGAATGGTTTGTTTAATTCTTCAAAAATTGTTCCATTTATAAGTGCAACCTCGGGGTCATATATCATACGATACTCTTGCTTCGGTGCATATACCATTGCAAGGCTCTCTTTCGGCTGAGTACTCACGGATGGTGCTGATTGAGCTTCTACTCTTTGCTGTCTTTGTGAGCCGATACCGAGAAATCTAGTAAATTCATCGAAATCTTTTCTTTGATTTCTCGAGCTTGATTCTAATCTCATACTGTTCTCCGTTGTTTATTTTTTGAGCTTACGCTCAATTTTATATTATGACAAATTTCGACTCGTTGACACTTTTATAAAAATTTTGCATAAAGTCTTTCTTTTTTTATAAAGAAGTGATATAATATATATTAATATATCATCTGAGGAGCACGGATTATGAAAATTGTAATCATTGGTCTTGGTACTATCGGCAAAACAGTATTGAAAAGCCTTTCAGGTAAAGGCCATCACATTACCATTATTGACGAGGACAAGGACAAGGTAGAAAGCTTAATTGAAAAATATGATGTTTTCGGCGTTGTAGGAAACGGTGCTTGTATAGATATTCAAAACGAAGCCAATATGGAGGATGCCGACCTTGCTATTGTTTTAACACATAGCGACGAGATGAACGTTTTTGCTTGTCTTGTGGCTAAAAGAGTTGGTGTGCAAAACACTATTGCTCGTGTAAGAAACCCTGCATATTCCAAGCAAATTTTGGATATGAAGGACGAGCTTGGAATTTCTATGATAGTTAACCCTGAAAAGGAAACCGCCAGTGAAATATTTAATGTAATCAACCTCCCTTCTGTTACTAAAATGGAGCATTTTGCTAAGGGACGTGCGTTGCTTGTTGAAATTGTTCTGGACAGAGATTGCAAATTACTTGGCGAAACGCTTTTCTCAATGGGTAAAAAGCTAAAGACAAGAGTTCTCATTTGTGCTGTACAAAGAGGCGAGGAAATAATCATTCCATCCGGTACATTTATATTCAACGAGGGTGACAGGGTTCATTTCACATCCGACGCCAATTCTTTGCGTGATTTCTTAGCTGAAATCAATCTCGAAAAGGCACCCTTTAAAAACATAATGATAATTGGTGAGGGAAAGATTCCTTTCTATCTTGCCAAGGAGCTTTCAGAAAAAAAATATAACATTAAAATTGTAGTTCCCGACAAAAAAATCGCCGAGGAATTTGCCGAGGAGCTACCTCGTGCAACTGTTGTGCTTGGCAACGGCACGCAACACGATCTTCTCATCGAAGAAGGGATTGAAGCGATGGATGCTTTTGTTGCTCTTACCGACATTGACGAGGAAAATATGATCGTTTCAATGTTTGCCAACAAATTGAATGTAAAAAAGACAATAACTCAAATAAAGAGTGATGACCTTTACGATATGTTAAAGGAGCTTGGCATTGAAAACAATGTTTCCCCTAAGAACATTGTAGCCAATAGAATTATCAGCTACATTCGTGCTCTTGCAAACAAGAGAGGCAGTAACATACTCAACCTTTATCGTTTAGTAAACAATCAAGTCGAGGCACTTGAGTTCTCTGCTAAGAAAAAGGAAAGATTTATTGATAAGCCTTTAAAGACTCTTACAACAAAGCAAAACTGCCTTATCGCTTGTATTATTCACGAGAACGAGGTTATCATTCCTGATGGTAACTCAACAATTTCACTTGGCGACAACGTTATTGTTGTTACTACTCACAAGAATTTTGACGATTTAACAGATGTTTTTGATTAAGGTGACTTATGAATTATAAATTACTTGGCAAAATCCTTGGCAAGATTATGATTTTGGAGGGCGTTTTGATGATCGCCCCTCTTATAGTCAGTATTATTTACAAGGAATATAGCTATGCTTATGGATATAGATACATTCTCGCTTTTGCTATCCCTATTGTCGTCTTATTTACTATTGGTATCTTACTCCAAATACCAAAGCCAAAAAGACGCTCCCTTTACCAAAAAGAGGGCTTTGCATTAGTTGCTACCGTTTGGATTGTAATGGCGCTTTTTGGAGCTATCCCGTTTGTTATAAACCGTGATATTCCAAATTATATCGATGCGTGCTTCGAAATAATGTCCGGATTTACTACAACCGGTGCTAGTATTATAGACTATGACATTACATCACTTGCACATTCCTCTCTGTTTTGGCGTAGCTTTTCACACTGGATTGGTGGCATGGGAATACTTGTATTTGTGCTTATTTTTATTCCTGAAAGCAACGATGGCTCTGCTATGCACCTATTACGTGCAGAAAGCCCAGGTCCACAGGTTGGTAAAATAGTTTCAAAAATGAGAGCAACCACCAGAATCTTGTATCTCATTTACATTGGTCTCACTGTTTTGGAAATCGTAGTTTTAAGTGCGGGACCATTAATTCAGTACGACAATCCTGCAATCGCAGGCTCTGTTTCGTCAAATGACAAGTTTTTTCACGCCTTGCTAACAACCTTTGGTTCAGCAGGTACCGGTGGCTTCGGCTTTATTCCAAACAGTATGGAATACTTTACACCTTTTGCACAGTACACCATCTCAATATTTCTTTTGCTATTCGGCTGTAATTTTACTCTTTATTTCTTGATATTAATCGGCAAAATAAAAGATGTGCTACGCAGCGAGGAATTAAGAACCTATACTACTATGATCGTTGTAGCTGTGGGAATTATTTTCGCTTCGCTTTTAATAAATGGCACATTGAGAACGGGTGGTACTGAGGCTCTAAGCGTAGAGGAATCCTTTAGACATTCTCTGTTTCAGGTTGCCTCAATTATCACAACAACAGGCTTCTCAACTCAAAACTTCGACATGTGGCCACAAATAGCAAAGGTTGTTTTGGTTCTTTTGATGTTTACAGGAGCCATGGCCGGCTCGACCGCCGGTGGAATAAAAATTTCTAGGTTAGTCATTGCTTTCAAGGGCATTTATGTAAAAATAAGAAAGCTTATCAATCCAAGATACGTACCTAAAACCAAATTTGAAGGTAAAACCCTTGAGGAAAAAACCACTAATGACGTTTTTGCCTTTATTTCACTTTACATTTTCATCATACTTGGCGTCACCTTTGTTTTATCCTTTGATGGGCACGGATTTTTTAGTGATTTTTCTTCGACCTTGGCTTGCATTTCCAATATTGGTCCAGGATTTGATTTTGTGGGACCATATGCAAGTTATGCTGACTATAACTATTTTTCAAAAATTCTTTTAACAATCACAATGCTGATAGGTAGGCTTGAAATTTTACCTGTGTTAATACTATTCAGCCCAAGAACATGGAAAAGAACATAAAATTAAGCGCACACGTTTTAAGTGTGCGTTTTATTTTAAAAAAGTATTCCATTTTTGTGTTTTTGATGTTATAATACAATTATTACTAATCTTTAGGAGTATTTAATGAAAAGAAAATTCAAAATTTCTCCTGCACAATATATCGTGCTTGGCTTTTTGGCTGTTATACTTATAGGCACGCTTTTGCTTTGCCTACCTATTTCAAGTCATAATGGCATACGCCTTGTTGATGCGTTTTTTACAGCAACAAGCGCTACCTGTGTTACCGGTCTTGCCACTGTTACAACAGCAGAGGAATGGACTCTGTTTGGACAGCTTGTTATTTTAATAATGATACAAATTGGTGGTCTTGGCTTTATGACGTTTATGTCCCTTACCACTATCGTTGCCAAAAAGCGTGTTAGTCTACGCCAAAGAAAGCTATTTATGCAGTCTGCTGGCTCTATTGAGCTAAATGGTGTTTTACTGCTTATGCGTAGATTGCTTTTCGGCACACTCATTATTGAAGGCATTGGTGCTTTAATTCTTTCAACAAGATTTTGGATCGGTGGAAAGAGCTTTATAAAAGGACTTTGGTTTGGTATTTTCCACTCTGTTTCAGCCTTTTGCAATGCAGGTTTTGATATTTTAGGCAACAATTCGCTTATGGATTACAGCAGCGATCCCGTTGTTTTATTAACTATTTCTGCACTAATCATTATTGGCGGTATCGGTTTCTTGGTTTGGGGCGATTTTACCGCACACGGATTTAAATTCAAAAAATATCAGCTTCACAGCAAAATCGTTATAACCACTACTGCTATTTTGCTCCTCGGTGGCACTGTTATAATTTATATAACCGATAGGAACTCTGCACTAAGTGAGTTTAATGAATGGGAAAAATGGTTAAACGCATTCTTTGAGTCGGTTACGCTTCGTACAGCCGGCTTTGCCTCCTTTGACCAAGCCGAGCTTAGCGCAGGTGGAACAGTTTTATCATATGTGCTTATGCTGATAGGTGGTTCGCCTGGCTCAACAGCAGGTGGCATTAAAACAGTTACCTTTGCAATTGTCGTGTTTAATGCTATTTGCTTTGCCAGAAACAAGGATAGCCTTACATCTTTCAAAAAACGTATACACGACTCAATTGTAAAGCAAGCCTGTGCAATCATTACCCTTTATGTATTGGCAGCCGGTCTTGTTACAATTATTATTTCAATCATAGAGCCTTTTGCTCTTGATGAAATATTATTTGAGGTTATTTCTGCCATAGCAACGGTTGGTCTGACCAAGGGTATCACTGCTCAGCTTGGTATAATTTCAAAGCTTCTTTTATGTGTTACTATGTTCTTTGGACGTATGGGCGGTCTTACTCTCGTTCTTGCTATTGCAGAAAAACGCAATATTGTTAAAATAGAAAGACCTTATGAAAAGGTTTTAATTGGATAAGAAGGAGTTATTATGAAATCTAAATCAGTTTTAATTATCGGCATGGGTCGTTTTGGTAGGCACCTTGCCCTTCGTATGCTCGACCTTGGAAATGATGTTATGATAATCGACAAGGACGCCTCACTTATTGATATGATGTCAACAAAATGTCCTGATGCAAGCATTGGAGATTGTACAAACGAAAACGTGCTTAAGGCTCTCGGCATTCATGCGTTTGATATATGCTTTGTTACAATAGGCGAGGATTTTCAATCCTCATTAGTTATCACCTCGCTTTTGAAGGCTCTGGGAGCAAAATGCGTTGTTGCAAAGGCCAATCAAGACATACAAGCTGACTTACTACGTAAAATAGGTGCTGACGAGGTTATTTACCCCGAAAAGGAGATTGCTGAAAAGGTTGCCATAAGATATAATTCCGACAATATATTTGACTTTATCCCATTGACAAGCGAGTTCTCCATTTACGAGGTTCCTGTTTTGAAGGAGTGGATTGGAAAAACCATTGTCGAGGTCAATGTACGCAAAAACTATAACATAAGCATCGTTGCTATCAAGTCAGGTACTACTCTAAACCCTGTGCCTAGCCCTAGCTATGTCTTTAATCGTGATGATCATATAGTCATAATTGGTCAAGCAAGTGATGTATTCAAAATTACATCCAAGGCATAATTTAAAGCACCGATTACTCGGTGCTTTTTAGATAAAAAAGACTGTCCGTAGACAGTCTTTTTATTATGTGTTAAATTAGATCTCAGCGAAGTACTTAATTGTACGAACCATTTGGCTTGTATATGAGTTCTCGTTGTCATACCATGAAACAACTTGTACTTGGTATGTGTCATCGTCGATCTTAGCTACCATTGTTTGTGTAGCATCGAAGAGTGAACCGTAGCTCATACCGATAACGTCGCTTGATACGATTTCATCTGTGTTGTAGCCGTATGATTGTGAAGCTGCTGCCTTCATAGCTGCGTTGATGGAATCCTTTGTAACATCTGTGCCCTTAACTACTGCAACGAGGATTGTTGTTGAACCTGTGCATGTAGGAACTCTTTGTGCAGAACCGATAAGCTTGCCGTTGAGCTCAGGAATAACAAGACCGATAGCCTTAGCTGCGCCTGTTGAGTTAGGAACGATGTTTTGTGCACCAGCTCTTGCTCTTCTTAGGTCGCCCTTTCTGTGAGGACCATCAAGGATCATTTGGTCACCTGTGT
>JAGAMD010000022.1 GCA_017624905.1 Clostridia bacterium
TATCAATAATGTTGATACGTGTGGTTGGGTACTGATTAGCTGAACCTGACCAGAAGCATGTTGTAGCAGCAGAGGTAATTGTGATACCTCTTTCTTGCTCTTGCTCCATCCAGTCCATTGTTGCAGAACCCTCGTGAGTTTCACCTATTTTGTGTGTCTTACCTGTGTAAAACAAAATACGCTCTGTAGTAGTGGTTTTACCTGCGTCAATGTGCGCCATAATACCAATATTACGGGTATTTTCAAGTGAATATTCTCTTGGCATCTGTGTTTTTTCCTTTCAAATAGTACGGGTGACTATTAATATCTGTAATGTGCGAAAGCCTTGTTAGCTTCAGCCATTCTGTGTGTTTCTTCTTTCTTCTTGTAAGCTCCGCCCATGCTGTTCTTAGCATCTAGGATTTCGCCTGCAAGTCTTTCAGCCATTGTCTTTTCGCCACGGTTTCTTGAATAAACGGTTATCCAACGAAGACCGAGTGTTTGTCTTCTCTCTGCTCTTACTTCCATTGGTACTTGATAGTTAGAACCACCTACACGGCGAGCCTTAACCTCCAATACTGGCATTACATTTTCAAGAGCTGCGATGAATGCGTCAAGACCATTTTCTCCAGTTTTTTCTTCTACGATTTTGAATGCATCGTAAACAATCTTTTGAGCTACGCCCTTCTTACCATCAAGCATAATGTTATTGATGAGCTTTGTTACGAGCTTTGAACCGTAAAGTGGATCTGGTAATACATCTCTTTTGGAAATTTGACCTCTTCTTGGCACTTTACTTCCCTCCTTCATTAATTATATGATATCATTGGTACTCGAAAGAAATTCTCCCGTCGTGTCCTTTACAAGTGTCACTGACAAATAAACATTTATTTCAGCTACAAAGTTAGGAACTACGATAAAAATTACTTTTATGTTACCTTGTGCTAATTATTTCTTTTTAGCACGCTTTGCACCGTATTTTGAACGGCTTTGGTTACGGTTTGCAACACCTTGTGCGTCTAGTGTACCACGGATAATGTGGTAACGGCAACCAGGCAAGTCACGAACTCTTCCTCCACGAATAAGAACAACTGAGTGCTCTTGGAGATTGTGTCCAATACCAGGGATGTATGAAGTTACTTCCATACCGTTTGTTAGCTTAACTCTGGCAATCTTACGAAGAGCTGAGTTTGGCTTCTTTGGTGTGGTTGTTGTAACCTTTGTACATACGCCTCTCTTTTGTGGAGCGCTTTGATCGATTGACTTGTTCTTCAAAGTATTAAAGCCTGTTTGAAGAACTGGGGTTACTGACTTATAAGTCTTGCTTGTTCTACCCTGTCTAACGAGCTGATTAAAGGTTGGCATTTCGTTCCTCCTTCTTTAAAAAATAAATGTTTATACGTCGGCACTTGGCACGATGTACTAGTGTATATTTGCAAATAGGCATAGTTATGGCTTGTTCGCATTTACACACAGTTGTATTATAACACTTGGCTTTTTCATTGTCAAGAAATATATTTTTTATCACCGTGTTTCTACCTTTTGCACAAAAAAAGTTCAATATATAGAATTGATTTTGAGCATTTTTATTAAAAATATACAAATATTATTAATAATATAATAAAAGCCGCAGCGCTCGTGCACCGCGGCTATATTCTAGTATTGACCATTAAAATCGTCTTTTACTATCTTCTTACTGCCTTTGTTTACAATGCTTAAGACATCGTCAACTGCAGGGTCGCTGGATGGATGTGAAACGGTTTGCTTAGTAGGCGAAGCTTGAATCTCATCGTTTTGATCAATTTTAACAACCTGTCTTGTCGATTTAATATTGATTTCGCCGTCAACAAATACTTTTTTTGTCTTCTTTCTTTCAAAGCCTGTTGCAATAATTGTTACTCTAATTGCATCCTCAAGTGATTCATCAACGCTAACGCCCCAAATAATATTAGCATTAGCTGCTGCTGCGTCAGCAACTACACCGCCTGCCTCTTCTGTCTCTTCAAGACTTACGTCTTTGCCTATTGTGAAGTTAATAAGAACTCCTGTTGCACCATCAATAGTTGTTTCCAAAAGTGGACTTGCAATAGCAAGCTTAGCAGCCTCGACAGCTTTATTTTCGCCACTCGCCTCACCTATACCCATATGTGCAAGACCGGAATCTCTCATAATAGCAGAAACGTCTGCAAAATCAAGATTTATATAGCCTGCATAGTTGATTGTATCCGAAATACTTTGTACACCGTGACGCAAAATATCGTCAACAATGCCGAACGCATTTAACAGTGTGATTTTTTGTTGTGAGGTTTCCTTTAATCTCTCGTTAGGGATTATTACCAATGAATCAACATACTTTGAAAGCTCAGCTATGCCCTTTTCAGCCTGAGACATTCTAACAGGGCCTTCAAATTTAAACGGCTTCGTTACAATTCCTACAACAAGTATGCCCATTTCCTTTGCTATTTTAGCTACGACAGGAGCAGCACCTGTACCTGTGCCACCACCCATACCTGCAGCAACAAATATCATATCAGCGCCATCCATTGCCGCCTTTAATTCTTCTGTACTTTCTTCAGCTGCCATAGCTCCCTTTTCCGGGTCTGCTCCGGCACCATTTCCTTTAGTAGTTTGCTCACCAATACAAATCTTTTTCGATGCACCATTTCTACCTAGGGCTTGTCTATCCGTATTAACTGCAATAAAGTCAACGCCTCTAATATTTGATGAAATCATACGGTTGACAGCATTGTTGCCGCCACCGCCAACACCAAATACTCTTATATCTACGCCTGATTCGCAATCGTTATCAAGTTCAAAAAAAGCCATTTTTGCCTCCTTGTTCCATAGAAAAATAAAACAGTTTACGCTAAAAACATATTTATACATTTTAATAATACACTATTTTTATTTTATTTTCAAGTGCTTTTATCGAAATTATTATTTTTTTGCTTGACAACATTCTAAGCAGTATGATATAATTTTTGCGAAGATTTTTATCTTAAGCAAGGAGTATTTATGACACAACAAAATAATGTTTGTGCAAATTCAATAAACGCACTTGTTTTCGACCCTAACACTGAACTAATCAAGAACTCCAATTTTAAGTGTACTATTGAATATGACGACGAAACATATGATAACTACATAAGAGATTTCAAACAAAACACTAGAAAAAAGTGGCTTTTTAAATTCATTAAAAGATGCTTTGATTTCTTTGTTTCATTATTTGCTTTGATCCTTTTGTCGCCTTTATTTTTAATTTTAGCTATCATTATTAAGATCGATGACCCACACGGACCCGTGATTTTTAAGCAAAAGCGCATGGGTAAAAACGGAAAGGTGTTTAACTGTTACAAATTCCGTTCCATGAAAACCTCTGCTCCACGCGATCTCGCTACCTCTGTTTTTGAAGATCCAAGTCAATATTACACTCGTGTAGGAAAGTTCATGCGAAAGCTTTCAATTGACGAGCTTCCACAGCTATGGTGTACATTTATCGGAACAATGTCTATAATAGGACCAAGACCATTGGTTTTAAGCGAAGAAAAATGCAACAATATGAGACTCGAGCTGGGTGCATTGAGAATGCGTCCCGGAATCACAGGTTACGCTCAAGTTCACGGCAGAGATGATGTTTACTATAAGAACAAGGCTCTTCTAGATGCCGAATATTGCAATAGAGCTTCATTATTCTTTGATTTTAAAATTCTTTTCCATTCAGTCGTTGTTGTTTTAAAACGCGATGGAAATCACGACAATTCCAAGAAGGACAAGCCTTCTCGAAAAAAGAGAGAAAAGAAAGAAAA
>JAGAMD010000023.1 GCA_017624905.1 Clostridia bacterium
GCCCAATAAAGAATAATAAGGAAAAAAGAGGTCTATGACCTCTTTTCTTTATGTGATTTCTATGTGCGACCACTTCCTCCGACGTACACAAGTACGCCTCTCGGTCGTGCTCACACATTTTTCCTCCGCCCTGAAACCTCTTTATTTAGCTTGGTGCGTATTGTCAGAAATAGTAACATCTAGCCATAGAAATGTAGGGGAGGGGCTTGCTCCTCCCGTTTTAAAAATCGTGTCTTGCTCCACCATTGCTTCCAAGCTCCTCGAAAACACATACAATTTCTTCTATTTTATAGAAGCATTCGCTATCTGTTAAAGTTGAGTCCTCAATTATCTCTTTTATTTGATTGAGTGCTGTATAACATTTTGACTCTAATATTTCGTTTATATTAGTAGCGGTAATTTTTAATTTGTTATTAGTTGTTTCTTTGTTGATTATCTCTTGCCATAGCTCCATAGTTTTAAAATTCCTTTCTTGTGGGGATTATATCCCCTTAATAATTTAGATTATAACCCCCATAATAATAATTGTCAAGGTGGAGGGTTAAAAATGATTATTTTTGATAAATTATGGGGAACTATGAAGGAAAAGGGAATGTCAACCTATACACTACGCGAAGTGTGTGGAATTGACAGCAAGACTATCCGCAGATTGCGAGCAAATGAAAATATAGAGACAAAAACCATAAACAAGCTTTGTGATGCATTGAATTGCAAAGTAGAAGACATTATGGAATATGTAAAGGAATAAAAAAGCACACCAATCGGTGTGCTTTTTATCTTATTTGTTTTTAAGAAGTTCACGAATGTCCTTGAGTAGGTCTTCAGTTGTAGGATTATTGAGTCTTTCAAGAGCTGCTGCTTCCTCTGCCTCTTTTGCTGCCTTGTCAGCCTCTGCTTGCTTTTGAGCACGGTAAACCTCAACATCAGCCTCGCTTCTAAAGTTGAAACCTTGTGCTTTCATTTCCTTCTTTTCAGCCTTTGTAACCTTGCCGTTTACAACAAAGTTGGTTAGCTTTTCGTGGTTTGTTCTTACTGTGTTGATAATCTTAACAATAGTAAAGAGAACAACAGCGATTAGTAGGAAGTTGATGATTGCACTAATGAATGAACCCCAGTCAATATAAATGGAGTTTGCAAGGTCGATTTCTGAACCGATTACTTCGCCTGCGTCGTTAAGAATATCCTTGTAAACCTTGTAGCCGGGGAAGAATGTAAGAGCACCTGCTAAGGTGTCCTTGCCAAGAACAAGAGCAAGTAGCCAGTTAATAATAGGCTTAAGAATAAAGTTTGATAGACCATTTACAACGCCGGTAAACGCACCGCCGACAATAACGCCGACAGCCATGTCAACTACGTTACCACGAGTAATAAAGGTCTTAAACTCGCCAATGATTTTTTTCATTTCGTTTCTCCTTTTATTTTTCGGTGCTGTCCTAATAAGTCTCTTTATTACGACAGCTCCGTTTAATATATATGAAAATTATACACTTTTCTAATAATTTTGTCAATAGAAAAGTGTAAGTTGTCGAATTTTAAAGAGATAAATTCCTTTTATTGATTGATTTTTATATCACTCTGTGATATACTGAAAATGTCGAGTAACACTTAAAGGATTAAAGAGGTAATAATATGTTGGAATTTGCAAAAGATCCTAAGTTTTGGGAAAAGGTTAGAACTAGTGATGACTACAAAAGGCTTCGCGACGACCTAAAGGAAGAATACGATAAGCACAACACAGAGCCACCTAGACCAAGAAGTGCTAGTGAGATTTTGAAAAATCAAGACCACGGCACATACTTTAGAAACATAAATCAGCTTGAGTATACAGCTCTTATGGCTCTTATTTATCCGGACGAGGAAAAATACTATAACCAACTGGTTGATGTTATTTGGGCATACCTAAACGAATATACTTGGGCACCACTTGGCCACTATAACGAGTACTATAACCGCACTCCGGCAGACTACGATCCGGGCTTGCTTGATATTTTTGCTTGCTCCGTTGGTTTTTCAATGGCAGAGATTAAGCATTTGTTTAAGGACAAATTCCCTAAATTGCTCGTTGACCGTATGACCGCTGAAATCAGACGCAGAACAATCGAGCCATATGTAGAAAGAAACTTCTTCTGGGAAAAGCATAACAACAACTGGACAGCTGTATGTGTCGGCTCAGTTGGTGCTGTGCTTATGTATGAAGCACCGGATTTATACTACAAATACCAAGAAAGACTACATAAGTCTATGGAATGCTACCTTGCAAGCTATAAGGATGATGGTATGTGCGTTGAGGGAACGGCATATTGGGGCTTTGGCTTTGGCTTCTTCTGCAACTATGCTATGCTAGAGCGTGAGTTTACAAATGGCGAGGTTGATTGGTTTAAAAAAGACAAGATAAAGGCTATTTCTAAGTACATTCAAAAGATGTACATTCAACCGGAGGTTGTAGCCTCATATAGCGACTGCAACTTTAAAGAGGTATATTGGTACGGACTACCACATATGCTTTCAACAGTTTATCCGGGCGAAATTGAAAAGCTACCAATGCTTAATGTAAACCTTCTTAGCTATGTACACTTTACCTTTGGCTTAAGATGTATTCTGTACTTCAATCCGGAAAACGTAGCTACAAAGCTTGAAAACTGCACCTATTACGCAGAAAACTGCTCATACTTTACAAAGAGAACAGACAGTTACGGCTTTACCTGTAAGGGTGGAGACAACGGCGAGAGCCATAACCACCGCGATGTTGGTTCATTTATCTTTGCAAGAAATAACAAGTCATATATTTGCGACCTAGGTTATCCGGGACCAACAGCTAAAACTCCTGACTACCACGGTGGAAGCAGATATAAGTACTTCAATCCATCATCATTCTCACACAATATTCCTTTCTTTGGTGAAAATCAAGGACAAGAGGGCTGTTCTAAAGAGCCTGTTTCTGCTGATTATGACAAAAAGACAGACTCAGTAACAATGAATCTTGAGGTTGCATACTGCGTAGAGGGGCTTGAAAGATATAAGAGAACATTCTATTTTGCAGATGATGAGATTTTAATGCACGATAAATTCAAGGCGGACAAGGGCATTAAGATAACAGAGCGCTTTGTTACAACAACTAAGCCAAGAGTTAAGGGCAACACAGTAGCACTTGACGATGTTCACATTGTTGGTAGTGATAACTCAACTCTTAAAATAGCAGAAGTGCCATATTCAGCACAATTCCCTGATGAAAACGGCTCATTTGACCAAATCTGCTACTGCCTAGATTTCGTTTTGAACGAGGGCGAGAAGGACTTTAAGTTAAAGATTATTGCCGGCAAAAAATAGGAATGGACACGCACCTTAGGGCATAACCAAAAACAAAAAGCAATAGGAGGTATTGATTTTTAGTCAGTACCTCTTTTTTGTTAGCTTATAATGTTGAAAAACTACGTTTTTCTTCCAAGGTGAAAGCTTTTTGTTTTTTATCGGCGACTGCTTCCTCCGATGTACACAAGTACACCTCTCGGTCGCACTCACCAATTTCTGCTCCTAATCTGCGTGTCCAAATGAAGCAAGATGCGTTAGGGCATAACCAAAAACAAAAAGCGATAAGAGGTATTGATTTTTAGTCAGTGCCTCTGTTTTTTGAGATTATAAGGTTGAAAAGACAAGGGCATACTTCCAAAAATTTTATATTTACATAGTCAACAAAATATGGTAAAATAAAATTGACAAAGGAGGTATTTTTATGGATAATAATTTGGAAAACAATGTATTAATAGAAGAAAAGCCAAAAAAGCTAAAATCCTTGCTTGTATTTAAGATAGTAGGCACAGTGCTTTATTCCTTGTCCACAATACCTTTCGTTGCATTTGCAATTATTATGCTTGTGGAAATATTAAATGCAAAGAACAACATGGATGCTGGTATAAACAAGGTTGTTGCAATAGTCGGCCTTTTGCTTGGTGCAATTGCTTGTGCAATTTTCTATCTTGCACCAATAATTTTGGGAATAATAGGACTAATCCGCACATCAAAAAAACTAGAAAAAGGAAAAAGAGCAGGGAATTTTGTGTGGTTCATATTAATGATAGCCGTTCCCGTTGTTAGCTTAGTGCTTGAGGTTGCCTCAATCTTCTTGATAGAACACATATGAAAAAATCCCAACGATGTCGTTGGGATTTTAATTATTTTACAAGTGTCCACACCTGCATTTGATTTTCGCCTCTATTGGCAAATGCGTAGTATGGGATAAGTGTAGCTTTTGTTTTTTTGTAAGAGTCGTTAAATTGTGCATATAGTGAGCCGGTTTTTTCACGCACAAATGCGTCAACCTCGATTGTTGGCACATTTAATTTTTCATTATATCCGTATCTAAAGGTTGTGCTTTTGTCAATGTAAATTCCAAACAACTCGTTTTCGTTGTCGTGCCCCTCAAGGCAATAAACCACAGGTCCACGCACAAGAGCAACCTTGCCAAAGGCATCCTTTACCTGCTCGCTTGCACTAACGAGCATAGTTGGTATTTCAAACTCAATTGTTTGCTCACGGTTAGCCTTTAATTTTAATGGAATATAGCCACTTGTCGGTGTGTTTTCACCACAAAGATATTCCGGCACACGCACATAAACAGTTACATCCTCACTTGCCGTAAGTGAGATTTTTCCGTTTTTAGGATAATCGGTTTTTTGAGTGAGTGTAATTTCCTTGCCACCAATATTAAAGGTCGCCTCACTATTTATATATTGCTGTAAATATATGCCCATATCATCATATGTATATATGTATGAGCCGAGAGAACCAAGAAATCTAACAATATTAGGCGGACAGCAGGAGCACTCAAACACCTCAAAGCGAGTCATAGGTGGGAGTGGGTCCTTGTTTTTTACAGACGCGTGTCTTGTGTGGTTTTTAGGAACAATTTCAAGCGGATTTACATAGAAAAATGATTTTCCATCAAGAGAAAAAGTACTTAAAAATCCGTTATATAAAATACGCTCAATTACATCGGCATATTTTTTCTCGCCTGTTAAATTAAGCATTCTTTGTGCAAAGAAAATCAGAGCAATAGATGCACAGCTTTCGGCATAAGCCCCCTCACTTGGCAGGTCATACGGGACAGTAAACGCCTCACCTAAATATGTCGAGCCAATGCCACCTGTTATGTACATTTTGTGATTTACTATATCATCAAAAATGCTTTCACAGGCTACCTTTAGCTCCTCGTCGTTGTCGTTTAGGGCAAGGTCAGCCATTGCGGAGTATAGATAACACGCACGTACACTGTGTCCCTCGGCGGTATGCTGATTTTTTGGCTCGTCGTGGGATTGACTGTATTTGCTATCTGCCCAATCTATAAAGTTGCCCTCCTTGATGTTTTTGCCACGCTCACAAACAAAGAAACGTGCAAGGTCAAGGTGCTTTTTGCTTCCTGTTAAATTATATAGTCTTACAAGTGCAAGCTCTATTTCCTCGTGCCCGGGAGTTGCAAAAGGTGTATCACGGTCTATTTTAAATCGCTTTTCTATGTAGTCAACATACTTTAAGATAAGCTCAAGAAATTTTTTCTTGCCTGTCGCTTCATAGTAGGCAATGGCACTCTCAATCAAGTGCCCTGCACAATATAGCTCGTGTTGGTCGCGATTGGTAAATATATTATTTGGCTCAAGTGTTAAATAGTAACTGTTAAAATAGCCACAGGGTAGCTGATTTTTCTCAATATCACAAACTACCTCGTCAATGATTTTCTCAAGCTCCGGCTCAGGCGACTTTTTTATAAGGTAGGATGCACCCTCAATCCACTTGGCAACATCGCTGTCCCAATAGATGTGTGGCTTTATCTTGGAATTCTTGTCGCATTTGAATGCGTCAAAGCGTCCTGTTTCCTTAAATCTATTATAAACAGCTTTAACTGTAACATCTCTTAAAAGCTCTTGCTTTTCTTCCCAAAAGCCCCCGTTTATGTTTACATTTTCAAAGCTTAAATTCTTATACGCCATAGAAAACCACTCCTAATATACCTGAAAAAATTATTAAAACAATAGGGGAGACAGGCTTTTTTGAAAGAGCCTTCCAAATATATGCAAATAGGAAAACAAATGCTAAAATAATAAGCCCAAAAATATCAAAGCTAAAGCTTGACTCAGTCGTTGTTATGCCAAAAATCAAGTTCAAAACAAGGATTAATGACATACCGATAATAAGACCGACAATTGCAGGACGCATACCGTTTAAGGTTGCGTTTACACCTCGATATTTTAATAGATTCTTTAAAGCCGATGCAATGATTAAAATGATAATAAATGATGGCAATACAACGCCGAGAGTTGCAAGCAAGCCACCAAAAAATCCGGCTTGAGAAGAGCCGACAAAGGTTGCAATGTTTATTGCAATAGGTCCGGGAGTTGACTCGGCTACGCCAACTAAATTAAGCAGCTCACCCTCTGTTAGCCACTCGTTGCCAAGACACTCATCTCTTATGAGAGAAATCATACCAAGACCACCGCCAAAGGACAGAGCACCAATTTTTAAAAATGATAAAAATAGCTTTAAGTATATCATTTCTTGCCCTCCCTTTCCTTAAGGTTCTTTATAAGGAATATAACAAGGGCAAAAAGACCGCTTATCAGTATATAGAATATAGCAGAGAAGCTGATGTTAAATATGCTAAACGATACCATTAAGACAGCAGTTATAGTGAAAACTACAATGTTAAATGCATTTTTCTTTAACTGCCTTAGCATTTTTATTCCTGCTGATAAAATCAAGTAAATTACACAGATTTGTATGCCGTGGAATGCAGATTTTACCCACGTAATTTCAAGAAAACGGTCAAAGAAAAGAGAAATTACAAAGATGATAATAAAGGATGGAACGCACATTCCAAGCGTTGAAAAAATTGCTCCCCAAAAGCCACAACGCTTGTAGCCAATGTATGTTGACATATTAATAGCGATTGGACCGGGAGTTGACTCGGCAACTGCAACTAAGTCCATAAATTCATCGTGGCTAAGATATTTCTTTTTTTCAACAAACTCGCTGTGAAGCAGACTAATCATGGCATATCCACCACCGAAGGTAAACGCACCAATTTTCATCATAACGAGCATTAACAAAAACGAATTTTTAAGCTTTTTCATATTGCTCCGAAATAGAATATTTTTCTTTATTATATCATTGTAAACAAAAAAGAGCAAGAAAAAGCGAATAAAAAGAGCGAAAAGAGAGCAAGATTTTAAACAGAAAACTGCAAAAAATAATTTTTTTAATAAAGTGCTTGACAACTAAAATAAAATGTGATAGAATACTAAAGCAATATTGGGATGTAGCCAAGCGGTAAGGCACCAGACTTTGACTCTGGCATTTCGATGGTTCGAACCCATCCATCCCAGCCAAAACAAGAGGACACCAAATAGGTGTCCTTTTTGTTTTGTTTTGGCTGGGATGGCGAGTTCGAACTACTTTTTGTTTGTGTTGCAAACAAAAACATGGTTCGCAAACAAGGCAAGAGCCGAAGTCTGCTTGCAAGCGAGAGGCTCGCCGAAGTTCTTTTTGCATTGGCAAAAAGCCTCCATCCATCCCAGCCAGTGTTCGCACTATGCTGACTCGAGAGAACTTTATTTTAGCATATTCAAGCACACGCCACAGTGCCATTATTTTTAAAACCTATTGAAATTTGTCAAAATATGTTGTATTATATATAAAAGGGAGGATTCGCATGGTGAAAAAATTATTTTTTAGTTTAACACTTAAAACTATACTTCTAACATTTATTCCAATAGTTTATAGTGCTTTAATCCCACTAACATTTGTAGATCAAATATCACAAAACGAAGGTTTAAAAACGTTTTTTTGGTCTTTGTCAATATTTTTGATCGTTTTGCATATAATACTAATAGTTGTGTACTGCAATCACGAGCAAAGCCTTAAGAAAGATTTAAAGAATGTAAGCGAGTTAAATAATGAGTTACTCTTGGCAAAAAAATACATCAGTTTTTCTAACAAGTTAGTTTTAGATAATACTAACAAAATTTATGATTTAATAAAAACAAAAAAAGAGCATAGTGACATAATAGATTGGGATTGGCTACAGGCCAAAGGAGATGAGATTTGTTTAGAACTTTTCAATTTAATACATTTTTTAAAAGCAGATATTAATCTAACTGTAAATATGATGTTCAAAAAAAAGGAACATAATGAAGATGGATACACAATGCTTTCAAGAAAATCTGATGATAGCCACACACCAAAATCTTATAGACATTTCATTTCCTCAGAAGAAGCAAGTGGTTTTTATTACAAAAAAGTTATGGATAATAAGCCAACAAAGGCAGATATTTTAATGAACAAAAAAGAAATTCAAAAAGAATTCACAGCTACCGATGTTATTAATTATAGTCAATACATTGCTATTCCAATTGCTTGTAAGGGAAACAAAATTATTGGCATAATTCAAATAATAACATATGATGATACTGTTATATCTAGAAAAAAGGCCGAATTGAATAAACTATGCAATGATTATTTTTATATGGCATCAACGTTAATGCTTTTATCCAACAAAAGTGAAAATTTAACACAAATTATTTAGATATGGAAAAATATATACAACAATTACAATTTTTAAATATTGATTTTGAAAATTTAACAAGGCAAGAAATTACAAACATTCTAGAAACGGAATTTTCTTTCTATAGATTGTTAAAATCGTCTATAATTTTTGATAAGTATAAGGTTGGTGCAAACAAGGGGAAATTTGTAAGGTTAAAGTTTTCTGATTTGTATGCAATGGCAAAATTGGACTTTGAATTTTCTCAATTACTTATGCCTATCTGTTTACAAATAGAACAATCTATAAAAACCATGCTGATTTATTATGTTAACGAAACATATGAAATTAAAAATTTCTTTTTAGAATACTATAATAATGATAAGGACCATATCGATAAGTTTTACACTAAAGATAATTTGCAAATTTTAAAGTGGAATAATAAGTTTGAAGATATAAAATCAATGCATTTGGAAGATTTTTTAGAAATTGTCCAATTTGGAACTTTGGAAAGAATGGTGCATTATTTTTGTAAAAAGTCAAACAATAATAACAGACTTAGCGAAATTGAAACAGAGCTGTATTCAGTGAGAAGAATACGAAACATAGTTGCTCATGGAACGTCGTTGATTAGCTTAATACACTTATCAAATGAATATAAAAATTTAAAATTGTTAACTTTATTAGGAAAAAACGGAATCAAAAACAAAACGTTGACAAACAATTTGTCAAAATTTATAGTGAACGATATATGCAATCTTTTATATGTATACTTTAAAATTGTAAACTGCGCCAGCATCGAAGCGTTTAGTGATTTTGATTGCAATTGTTGTCACAAAGTTTTACAGTTGATAAATTCTAATACTTTACTAAATTCTGTATATCTATTCTTTAAAAGTTCTTTGAGAATTTTTGAAAAAATAAAAAAAACTCTTGACAAATAGTTGTGTTTGTGATATAATTCTTTTAGTGTGATAGATAAAAGCGTTTGCTTTTGGAAGACCGACGCCTGCGTTGGTCTTTTTTTTATTTCTAACCAAACTCTAATTGTCTTGTAATTTATAAATCAAGGAAAATAACAAAACCAATAGATTATCATATAAAAATAGCGAGTGCAATTTTGCACTCGCTATTTTTATTTTTCCATAAGCCTTAAGGCTTTTTCATAGAGAACTACAAATTTTTCGTTTGTGCGAACATTGTCAAACCAAAGCCAATTTTTCATTGCTCTCCTTATATCGCTTTTAAGTCCGAAAAATAGCCATAAATATGGATTCCAAACCTTTGTTCCGTCTTGCAAATGAATGTACACAACATTTGAATTGTCGTTTTTATTTACCTTTGCATTTTCAAAAAGTTCAGGTTTCCCAACATCCACAAGCTTTCCTTCAGGAATTTCAATCCATTTTTCGTATAATTCAAATGATTTTTCAAGATATTCAAAGCCTTCATTGAGTTCGTTTGCTCCAATCAATGCACCACCTGTTTTTAAGCAAAGCTCTGCATAAGCACCAAGCCAAGCTTCAGGTATCGTTCTGTCAGTTGAAATATTTTCAAGCACTCGCATTTTGAATTTTGAAAGTTCGGCAGTTCTCTTTGGATTATCAAAAACAATTTTAAACCTGTCTTTTTCTCTTATATCGTGATAACGCATACAATCTCTGCCTAAGAAGTGCATTAAGCTAAGCAAAGTATTTGCATTTGACTGAGCCTGAAATTTTTCGTTATCACATCTTTGATAGTATCGTTCCTCTATTTTTTCTGTTTCGCAATCAGCAAATATTCGAGGACTTCTATACTTCCAATTTTCAAACTCGTCATCCGGGCACGCAATATGCATATAATGAATTGCACTTTGTCTTATCCATTCGTTTGTACATTCTTCCATTATTTTTTCGCAAATGTGTTTTAACAAAGGATATTCCTTTTCCCAATAATCCTTAATTTCTACTATTGAGCTGCCTAAAATTTCCATAATTTCAAAATTTTGTGGATATTTCTTGTGATAAGCCTTAGCCAACGCCAAGCGTTCTTTATAATTTGCTTTTCCGTATTTATCGAAAAAGCTTTCTATATCACTTTTAACACTAACCTCGTCATTTCCGATAAGCTCGTCAACAGTAATTCCAAAAAAGTTAGCAATAGATGGGAGTAAGGTTATATCGGGATAACCACCTCTTTCCCAATTTGATACAGCCTGTGGTGAAACATAAAGAGCCTTTGCTAATTCTTCTTGTGTTAAATTAACTCGCTTTCTTTCTCTTGAAATAACCTCTGAAATTTTCAATTCTAACATAATAAAATCCTCCTGTATGATTAGAGGGAGTGCACACCTTCTGTCATTATGATAGCATTGTTTTAGGTGATAGTCAATAACTTTGGACTTTAGTTTCACTCAAGAGGCACTTGAATTTTACAAACTAAAATAGAAATTGAACATTGGTTCAAATTACAAACAAAATGCTCAGCCATAACAAGAAAGACACCGATTTGGTGTCTTTTTTGTTTTGCTTTGGCTGGGATGGTACAGGTTCGACCACTTTGTGCTGCGTTGCAACACAAATATGGTTCGTTCTTTTGCCCTAAGCCGTTGTCTACTTGTAAGCATAAGGCGTGGGCAAAAGCCTCGCCTTTGGCGAGAAGCCATCCACTTGAATATTTTTTATTGAAAATGACTCACGGCTATGGTACAATTTAAATGTCAAAGAAAAGGTGGTAAATTTACCATAAAGGATGATAAAAATGAAATCAGCTTGTAAGATGCTTGAGTATTTTTCAATTCAACACTTGCGTTTATATTGACAAGGCTTGTTTTAAGGTGTATAATCAACATATCAACAAATTCGAGGAGAATTGTTATGAAAATTGTAAATAAAAAAGCAGAAAATGTAAAAATCGCCTATGTTGGTGGAGGCTCTCGTGGTTGGGCTTGGGGGCTTATGAGTGATCTTGCCGCTAACGAGGATATGAGTGGCGATGTTTATCTATATGATATAGATTTTGAGGCAGCACAGGCAAACGAGATTATCGGTAATAGATACAACGATTGCGAGGGTGCAAAATCAAAATGGAGCTACAAGGCAGTTAAAACTCCAAAGGAAGCAATGACGGGTGCTGATTTTGTCGTAATTTCTATTCTTCCGGGTACCTTTGACGAAATGGAGAGTGATGTTCACGTTCCGGAAAAGTACGGCATTTATCAATCAGTTGGTGATACAACAGGTCCCGGTGGAATTGTCCGTGCCATGAGGACTATTCCTATGTTTGAGGAAATTGCAAACTACGTTAAGGAATACTGTCCAAATGCTTGGGTAATTAACTACACTAACCCAATGACGCTTTGCGTTAAGACTCTTTATAGAGTGTTCCCTGAAATCAAAGCCTTTGGATGCTGTCACGAGGTTTTTGGAACTCAAAGACTGCTTACGTGGGTAGTAGAGGAGTACTTAGGAAAGAAGGCTACAAGAGAGGAAATCAAGGTAAACCCTGTTGCGGTAAACCACTTTACTTGGCTGACAAGTGCTGAGTATGAGGGTATTGACCTATTCCCATATTACGATAAATATTGTGATAAATACGCTGACGGACTTCCCGCAAAGCCCGATAACAATTGGATGAACAATTTCTTTGCTTGTGCCGGCAAGGTAACCTTCGACCTGTTCAAAAGATTTGGCTATATTTCCGCTGCGGGTGATAGACACTTGGCAGAATTCTGCCCCGGCAAGTGGTATCTTGAAAGCCCCGAAAGAGTCAAAGAGATGAAGTTCGGCTTGACTCCTGTTTCTTGGAGAAAAGAGGATCTTAAGAATCGTCTTGAAAAAAGCCGTAAGCTTCTTAATGGCGGGGAAATCAAGCTTTGTAAAACAGGTGAAGAGGGAGTCAACCAAATGAGAGCTCTGCTTGGACTTTGCGACCTTATCACAAACGTTAATATTCCAAACAGAGGACAAATTTCAAACCTTCCCCTTGGTGCAGTTGTTGAAACAAATGCTATATTCCGCACAAATGAGCTTAGACCTGTTTTAGCGGGTGAAATTCCAACTGAGATTTACCCACTTGTTTCTAAAATTTGCTCCGAGCAGGAGGCTGTTTCCGATGCAATTGCAAAGCGTGATATTGAGGCAATCTTTAACGCATTTGCATCCGACCCACTTGTTACTTGTAGCATAAGCGATGCAAGAAAGATGTTTGACGAAATGGTTGAAAACACAAAAGCATATTTGACCGACTATAACATATGAAGACGGTTTAGTAGTCAAATATGTAGCTAATTGGACAGACCTAAAAGAATGCATGAAAAGATATAAGCCTTCTACCAAAACAAGTGTGTCCTGCGCAAGAGCTATGTAACTAACTGATAACACACAAAAAAGGACACCACATGGTGTCCTTTTTGTTTACAAGTGTCGGCGTGCTTAACATGGTTATATTGTCGCTTACTTTCGGTTTTATTTCATAAATTATATTGACATACATATTTTAATAATGGTAAAATAATTGTAGCTAAAATAATTTTAACTAGGAGATATAATTATGGCTAAAAAAGATAGTATGAGCATTATGAATGAATACAAAAATGCTCCACAAAAGGAAAAAATAGAATCAAAAAGAATGCTAAAGGTTGCTATTATTGGTACCGGTTGGATTGCTGATGCGCACGCAAGCAAATACAAGGAAATGAGTGATGTTGAAATTGTTGCCTTGGCTGACCTTGTGCCCGGTAAGGCAGAAAAGTTTGCAAAGAAGTGGGACATTACAGGTGCAAGATGCTATCTTTCTCACAAAGACCTTCTAGATGCAGAAGAGGACCTTGATGCAGTTTCTATTTGCACATATAACAGAACACACGCAGAGTGCACAATTTATGCTCTTAAAAAGGGAGTAAACGTTCTTTGCGAAAAGCCAATGGCTGTTACTCTTGATGAAGCAATTGAGATGCGCCGTGCTGAAAAGGAAAGCGGAAAGATTCTTTCTATTGGCTTCCAACCAAGAATGGACCCAAATATGAAGAAGATTAAGGAAATAGTTGAGTCCGGTGTTCTTGGTGATATTTATTACATTCAAACAGGTGGCGGACGTAGAAGAGGTATTCCAACACCATTTGGCACAACCTTTATTGAGGATAAGACAGCGGGAATTGGCGCAATGGGCGATATTGGTTGCTATTCTCTTGATATGGTGCTTAATGCCATTGGTTATCCAAAGCCACTCACTGTAAGCGGATATAAGTCGGATTTCTTTGGAAAGGACCCAAAAAACTATCCTTGGCATCCGGAATATGCAGAGGTCTTTGGAGTAGAGGACTTTGCAGCAGGCTTTATTCGTCTTGAGGGTGGAATTATTCTTGACTTCCGTATTGCATGGGCAATGAACCTCGATACCCCGGGTGACACAATTATCATGGGTAAGAAGGGCTCACTACGCATCCCATCAACAGAGTGCTGGAACGGCTCGGTTGGCGGACCTATGAAGGTGTATAGCGAAATGGCAGGCTCTCAGGTATGCACAGAAATTCCTATATTACAGTCACCTGACATTTTCTATGAAAAGCTCCGTTCATTCCTTGATGCTATAATCACAGGCGGAAAAGCTCCTGTATCAAGCGAAGAGATTGTTATAAACCAAGCTATTATAGACGGTATTATCAAGTCAGCAGAGCTAGGCAGAGAAATCGAAATTAATATTCCTGAGGTTTAATCTATAAAAAGGACACCAAACGGTGTCCTTTTTTGCGCTGCTTTTGCATTTTGAAATGTCGCTTTTTTGAGACAGTCCGCTCTTTACAAATGCGTAATAATGTGTTATAATAAGCACATCAAAACGCTTGGAGGAAATTATGAAGGCTAAGAATTTTACAAAAACTATTATGAGATTTTTCAGAGGTTGCTTGAAAACAGCTTTGATGGGAGCTATGCTACCTGTGTTTGTAGTTTTATCATCACTAAAGGAGACAAAGCCACAACCAAAGCCACACATTTTGTCTACTTATAGCTATGCAAAAAATTAAAAAAGACACCATATGGTGCCTTTTTAATTCTATTTTTTAAAAACAATTTCGTTTACTATCTCACATATTTTTTCAATTATCTGTGCATCAAGCTCTTTAAAAGGCAATGGCTCAACTTGTTTGCCACTAAAGTGGGCAAGCCATGTAAGAGCAACGGCGTATCTGCCGTAGGTGTGCGACATATGAAAGCCATCAAGGCATAGCGACTCGCCTCCGTTTTTATAATCGAACTTGCTTAAGCACTCACGCATAGCTTGAATAACATCGCCGGCCGGAATTAATGATAAGCCGGTTGACAAGGATGCAAGATCGGAGGCTTTACAAATTTGGCTATACATTTTTTGTTGGCTGTGGTCGTAGAGATAAAACTCGCTATGAGATGAGTCGATTTCATAAGCCCATGTTTTATGAAAATAAATGTCGGCGCTTGGCTGATATTTACGCACATAAGAAATTAGTTCGTTAAGATAAGGCTGATATGTTTCCCATAAGCCGGAAAAGTGGCTTACTTGTTGTAGAGTTACAGCATCAAACCGTTCGCCCTTTATTATTTCTTCAATGGTTACAAGGTTGTTTGCCCATTCGCCACCATTTATGCTGAGTAAGTAATTTGCGTTGTTGTTTACAATGTTGTCCCAATGTGTCTGTAAGCTACAACCACCAATTGCCAAATTAACAGTTTCTAAATTTATGCCTCGCTCACCTGCAAGAGTATGTAAATACGCGTGTGCATCAGCTGAAAAGCTGTTACCAATAGATAAAATCTTCATAAAGCACCTCCGGGTTTTCTTCAGTTTACCACGTTTTTGTGTGCTTTGCAATAGTTAAATTTAAAATCGCAAAAGTGCCAAATTGCGTACCGAAAATGGTACACATCTGTATTGTACATATAGTGATGTTGTGGTATAATAAATAAAAAAGAGAAACAAGGGGAGAAAATTATGGCTAACTGGAACTGTGAGGACGAAAGAGTAGCGTGTCAATTTTATTTAAAGCACAAGGAGAAAAGCAAAGAGAAGGCTGACGAGTTGATGACACTGCTAAATAACAAGTTTACAATTGGCTCGGTTAGAGCCAAAATTAAAAATTACGAGTTTTTAGATACCGGGAAGGGACTTGCCAATTATAGCTTTTTGTCTGAGTTTACCTACAAGCAACTATTAAAAAAAGGAAGCAAAAAGGGTCTTTCTAAGGCGGCAAGGGGCATACAGCTTGGCGATGTAGCTAACGCTGCTGTGAGAAATGTTTTAACTATTCTTAGCATACATATAGGAGATATTTCTGCCGACGATGTCTTGGATGCATCAGTTTACTTTGATTATAAATGTCCTTATACAGGCAGAGATTTGTCGTCCGAAATCAAGGCTAAAGCAAATGGCGAAAAAGCACCAAATATTGTTTTAGACCATATCGTTCCACAAAATAGAGAATGTTGTGGATTGAATGTAAAGGGCAATCTTGTCTGGGTTGACAAGGAAGCAAATGGGCGAAAGGGAGGCAAAAGCTTTGATGAGTTTATTCTAACGGATGATAAAATTGTAAGCAGTACAACTCCTGGGGAGCGACAAGCACGAGTAGATAAAATTAAAGCTTACCAAAACGCGTGTGGATATGATCCTAAAAAAATAGCAAAGATTGCTTCTCAAATGTTAGAAGACCATTACAAGAAAATCGAAAATATGCAAGTTGAAGCAGCCGCTGAAATTGCTAAAAAAATAAAGCCATAAGTAACAAAAAGAGCTTCGTTTGAGGTTCTTTCAGTATGCACCTGATTGGCATAATAAGTTTTTAAAAGGAGAAAAATATGAGTAGTACAATTTTGGGTGGAAAAATTCTTTTAGAGCCTGTGGAGGAGGAAAAGCACGAGGAGGATTATGGCTACGAGGGCTATCCCCTAAGAAAGCCAACTGTTTATCTTGAAGGTGCGACCGCGGAATATTATCCGCAAACAATGTTCGGCTGGGACGATGATTCAGTTGTGGTTGTAAGAGAAAACCGTGTTGTTAAATATACAAGAAGCTCCTTTGTCGAGCTTCTTGCTAAGGATGAAAAGGGCAATATTGTTTGGATGGATGGAAGAAACGCACCATATTCAGACTGTTGGGACGGCGAATATTTAGATGACTATCGTGGTGGTGAGGAATTTACAATAAAGACCTATGACCTTAGCACAATGAAGAAGCAAAGCTATAAGGCTGTGCTTGAAAAAGAAGAGGAAATGGGAAATGATGATATTCGTAGAATATCTGAATATATAGATACAAAAGAGGTTGAGGAAAAATTTGTAATAAATAAAAATGGCATTCTTGAAAAATGCAATGTAAGAGAAGACGACGTGGTTATCCCTGAGGGCGTAAAAAAATTTGGATTTTGGCCGTTTTCTGAAAGAAAGAACATAAAAACCATTACACTTCCTGCTTCCTTTGAAGATTTTGAAGTCACTAATTTTCATTCAAGCGAGTCCCTTGAAAAAATTTTTGTAAATGAGCAAAATCCAAAGTATTATAGCATAAATGGTAGTCTTGTTGATAGAAGCACAAAAACACTTATTTGGGCGACAAGGGGCTTTATAATACCGGAGGATGGCTCTATTGAAAAAATAGGAAAAGAAGCATTTAAGGGACATAAGGACTTGACTAACATTAAAATCCCAAGCACGATAGTCGCTATTAAAGAACGCGCGTTTTCAAATTGTGAATCGCTTGTTAGCGTCGATATTCCATCAAGCGTTGCCGAAATTGGCTATGGTGCGTTTTACGGATGTAGGAGTTTAAAAAGTATAGTAATTCCGGGATTAATAAAGACTTTAGAGGATGGTTGCTTTTCCGGCTGTTGCTCTCTTGAAAGTGTTACCTTGCCCAGCTCACTTACAGAAATTGACTATAATGCATTTAGTGGCTGCAAGAGTCTAAAAAGCATAGAGATTCCGTCATCTGTTACTAAAATTGGAGGTTATGCCTTTCAGGGATGCACTAGCTTGACAGAAATAACGATACCCGCTTCCGTAACAGCCATTGATGACAACACGTTTTCCAGTTGCAAAAATCTTGTGTCAGTTGAGCTGCCAGAGGGAATAAGAGAGCTTGGCGAAGCTACATTTCGTGGCTGTGAAGCCTTGACTAGCATCAAAATCCCTTCATCAGTAATAGAAATTGGCTCAAGGTGCTTTGCTTATTGTAAAAGTCTTGAAAAATTAAATATACCAAATAGTGTGGTTGAAATTGGTGAATATGCATTTTATTTATGCGAATCGCTAAAGAACATCAAGCTATCTAAATCACTGGTTAAAATTCCTGATAATATGTGCTTAAGCTGTGAAAGCCTTGATAATGTAGTTATACCTAGCTCGGTTTATAAAATTGGCACAGGTGCCTTTTCACACTGCATCTCTCTTGAAAGCATTGAGGTCCCAAAAACAGTAAAGATCGTAAGAGAAAGTGCGTTTCGTGGCTGCAAGTTCAACACGAAAAACGCAGATGCTCCTTCTACTAGCGAAACTTGCCCTTGGGGAGATGAATGCGTGTTTTAGTAAAGAAAGCCACTTTTAAAGTGGCTTTTTTGTTGAAACATTTATGCTCTTGTGGTATAATTTAATAAAAGGTGGTGGAATTTATGGAAAAATACGCATGGAAGGGCAAAATTGTTGATGGTGCTCTTGAGGAATACATAAAAAGGCACGATGCTATTTGGGATGAGATGAAAGAGGTTCTTTCAAATGCCGGAATTGTAAACTATACAATTTGGAATGTTGGAAACGAGCTTTTTGGCTACTACGAGTGTGAAAAGGGAATAGAGTACGCAGCTAAGGTGCAAAGAGAAAGCCCTGTGGTTGAGAGATGGAACGAATATATGAAGGACATACTCATTATGGAAATGGATCCCGAAACAGGCGTACAGCCTCAGCTTACAAAGGTTTTCTCGTTTAAATAGGTTGAATATTGACAATATTTAGCACCTTTGCTATAATGTTAATATATAAAATATATTAAACAAGGAGCTACAATGGACTGGCTTATTGAATTTTATAATAACTATATCGCTGAGCTTACTTGGGTATCTATTATTCTAAGGCTTTTACTTGCTGTTTTAGTCGGTGGACTTATCGGTAGTGAAAGAGGAAGAAGTGGTAGCCCGGCAGGACTCAGAACACATATACTTGTTTGCCTAGGTGCAGCTATGACAGCGCTTATTAGCGTTTATGTAGCTAAAGAGGGTGGCTTTGACGATGTTACAAGAATACCGGCGCAGGTTATCTCCGGAATCGGTTTTCTTGGTGCAGGTATGATTATAGTTAAGAAAAATAATGTAATCACAGGCTTAACCACTGCTGCCGGTATGTGGGCGACTGCGACTATTGGAATTGCACTTGGCTATGGCTTTTATCTTGGTGCACTTATTGCAACAGGTGCTTGTATTTTTACCGCCGCAGTTCTTACAAGACTTGAGCGCAAGAGCAGAAAATCAATGCATATCTATGCCGAGATTGCAAAGGCAGAGGAGGCTGGAAAAATAACTGACCAAATCCGTGAGCTACTTGGCCACGAGGCACTTATTGAGGTGTCTGGTGCTAGAAGTGGAATGCAAGGCAACATCGGTCTATATATCACAGCAAGTACACAGAGTACAGAGGCGACTCGCCAAGAGATTGAGAGGATTGAGGGGATTTCCTTCGCCATTCAAGAATAGTAGAGACAGCCGGATGCTGGTAAAACCGAAATCACGGTTTCAATGCAAGGCTGTTTTCACCCAAACAAATAAGTTTTGGACACAATTCGGTGCTCCCAAAAAAGAAAAACAAGGAAAAAAGAGGTCTATGACCTCTTTTCTTTATGTGATTTCTATGTGCGACCACTCCCTCCGACGTACACAAGTACGCCTCTCGGTTGTGCTCACACATTTTTCCTCAGCCCCAGTGCCTCTATTTTTCGTTTGTGCGTTTGCATAATTTCTTGAAAAAGATAGATAATTATGATAAAATATAATTGTAATGTTTAAGGAAAGGATGGTGCTTTAATGAATAGACCAAAGGTCAACTGGCGTGGTGGACTTTTGTATGCGCTTCTTTTAGAGATTGAGGTGCTTGTTACCGCATTTTTCTTAACATTTGCCATTTATCCTGCGAGAATGCTTTTTGAAGAAGGCATTTTAAGAGAGCTAGCCGAGATTTTGATACTTGTGTTAGTCGAGCTAGTGGTTAGATTCTTTGTGTTTTTTGCACTATTTAAGAATAACAAGCGACTTGACTTTCCATATTTTATAGGGGGATACGCAATAGCCTTGGGCATTCGCCTTGTCTTTTCATATATAACTAGCTTTGCAGCATTTTCTGCTGGTATGAGTGTTCTACTTATAGGGCAAAAATTGGCGGCTAGCTTTATTAATCCTGAGATAAAAACAATGCAAGAGGTGCCGAAGCTACTTTATATAGTTGTCTTTTTACTCTTTGAAGGGCTATCTATACTGATTGCGTATTTTGCCTCTAAAAAAGTGACCGAGCAACGAGAAAAAATAAGAAAAGAGCTACACGGAGAATAAAATGAACACAATAAAATTTGACAAGAAAAATGTTAGAGTTATTGCACACAGAGGGCTTTCGGGCATTGAGGTAGAGAACACAAACTCGGCATTTGTAGCAGCGGGAAACCGCTCATATTATGGAATTGAAACCGATATACACAGGACAAGCGACGGAAATTTTGTGGTAGGACACGACGACAACTATAATCGCTTGGCAGGCAAGGAAATTTATCTTGAAAAAAACACACTTGCCGAATTGCAAGAGGTAGTTTTCTTTGACAAGGACGGGACAAAGGACAGGGTAGATTTGCGTCCTAGCCGACTTGAAAACTATATAAAAATAGTGAAAAAGTATGAAAAGCACGCCATTCTTGAGTTAAAGAGTGATTTTACAAAAGAGGAAATAGCCAAAATAATTGAAATAATAAAAAGCTATGACTATTTAGAGAATACAACCTTTATCTCGTTTATTTATGATAATCTACTCAAAATAAGAGAGCTTTTGCCAAAACAAAGCGCCCAGTATCTTTTTTGGAAGGTGACAGACGAGGAAATTAATCGTCTTGCCCACGATAAAATTGACGTTGACGTGTGGGTGAAGGAGCTAACACGTGAGCAAATCGAAGCATGCCACAAGGCGGGACTAACCGTCAACTGCTGGACAGTCGACGATAAGGATTTAGCAGAAAGCCTTGCCGACTGGGGAATTGACTATATCACTACAAACATATTGGAATAAGTAAAAGCACCTCAAAAGAGGTGCTTTTTGTTATCTATATAAATCCTCTAGGCTGGCAACCTCGTTGTATTCGTCGGCGTCGGCCGGGGCGACTACATCACGAGCCTCGTCGTAGGAATAAGTAGCGGTGCTATCAAGAGTTGTGCTTCCTGTAACTTGGTGAATAACAACACTTAAAATGCAGTAATTTTCATCGATTGTAATCTCTTGAGATTGCTCGTCGGGTGTATTTGCTCCCATTAGCTCCTTAAATGAATCGGATGCACCCTCAAGCTTAATGGTGATTGTTCCGTCGCCATTTTCAACAACTTCCTTGGTTTCATATGCGTTGATGCCACCGTTTGAGTCGTTGACTCCTGCTGAGCTAGCAGACTCAAAGCCGTGCTGGGATGCGTTTGGTAGCTTGTTCTTTATGTTTTGATATGAGCTGGAATAGTAAACAGTATCGTCTACACACATTACCTTCATGCCGTAGGTTGATTCCTGCTCCCAGTTGGCACCATCATAATAGCAAACCATTACAATGTTGATAGGATTGCCGTTTGCTAAACGGTTTTCCTCTGTTGTTACCTTAACTCTGGCATTTGCCATAGATTTGCTGATTTGTTGCATATAGTATTCAACAGAGCCGTAAACAACCTCAGGCTCTTTTTCGGGCTCTTGGCTTTCGTTTTCTTCTTCTCTTGATTCCTCTTCGGTTTCTCCCTTGCTCATTTCTTCCTTTTCTTGCTCGTTCTTTTCAAGCTCTTCCTTCCAGTTTGGAACATTTGAGTTGGTTGAGGTATTTGAGATTTCGGTTTTGCCGATTATACCACCAAGATCAGCTAAGCTACATGATACTAAAGAAAATATCATAGCAAGACAGAGTAGTAAAGATAGGATTTTTGCAAATTTCATTTTTACACCTCATATTGATATATTAATTAGATAATATAATTATAAGCCTGTTTGTTAAAAAAGTCAACATTTTCGGCTTTCTTTCTTATATTGAAAACCTTGTTATTATATGCTATAATAAATACATACTTATTTAAAGGAGTAATTTTTATGAAAACTAAGCTAAAGGGGAAGTTTTTTGCCTCGCTTGTTTTATTTAGCCTAATAGGTCAGGTTGCTTGGGTTGTTGAAAATATGTACTTAAATGTATTTATGTACAAGATGTTCAATGCAAGTGCCGGTGACATTTCCTTAATGGTTGGTGCAAGTGCGGTTGCCGCAACTATAACAACTGTATTTATTGGTGCGTTGTCTGACAAGATAGGCAAAAGAAAGCTATTTATTTGTGGTGGCTATATTCTTTGGGGCATATCTATCCTTTGCTTTATGCTTGTAAGAACGGACATAATTGACGCAGTATTTCCAATGGCGGTATCGAGCGCATCCGTTGGTGTTGCTCTTGTTATAATCCTAGACTGTGTAATGACATTTTTTGGCTCAAGTGCAAATGATGCCGCATTTAATGCCTGGCTAACTGACTCAACTGATAGCACAAACAGAGGTAGTGCAGAGGGAATAAACTCAATGATGCCGCTTGTTGCTATTTTGGTTGTTTTCGGTGGCTTTATGGCGTTTGATTTAGATAAATCAAGTAGCTGGACATATATCTTTTTAATAATCGGTGCGGTTGTTTTGGTAATTGGTGTGCTTGGCTTGTTTATTATTAATGAGCCAAAGCTGGAAAAGAATACCGATGGCTATTTTAAAACTGTATTTTACGGCTTTAAGCCATCAACTATAAGAAAAAACAAATCACTTTATTTACACCTTGCAATTTTCATAGCCTTTAATATTTCAATTCAAATCTTTATGCCATACCTCATTTTATACTACGAGGTTTCCTTAAAGATGACAAACTATGTTTTCGTAATGGCACCGGCTATTATTCTTGCATCGGTTGTTACATTCTTCTGGGGCAAGGCTTATGACAAAAAGGGCTTTAATTTTTCATCTTGGATAAGCATTGGTTGGCTTGCTCTTGGCTATATTATATTGTTTATTTCTAAGAGCACACCACTTGTATTTGTCGGCTCACTTCTTATGATGTGTGGCTACCTTTCAGGTATGGCTGTTTTTGGAGCAAAGATAAGAGATTTAACACCGATAGGTCAATCGGGCATGTTTCAAGGCGTTAGAATATTCTCACAGGTTTTAGTCCCCGGTGTTATAGGCCCATTTATCGGCAAAACTGTTTTAAGCAACGCAGAAACAATATTAAACAATGACGGAACAAGGTCCTTCGTGCCAAACGAAAGTATATTTTTGGCAGCACTTATCGTAGCTGTTGTTGTTTCGTTTATGCTTTTGCTGTTTATGGAGCCCAAAACAAAGAGAGTAGAAAAAGTGATTGACAAAGAGAATTAAAAGTGCTACAATACCTTTATTAATAAAATTATTAGTAATCCAAACGGGAGAAAGCGTATGATTCTTACCATTGACATTGGAAATACAAACATTACTTTTGGCGGCTTTTCAGATGACGAGCTCAAGTTCGTTGCACGTATGGCGACAGATACAGAGAGAACAACTGATGAGTATGCTAGTAATATTTTAAATATTCTTTCCTTGCACAATGTTGCAAAAAGGGAAATAAAGGGAGCGGTTATATCCTCGGTTGTGCCACCTCTTAACAGAGTTATTAAAAAGGCGGTTAGACTGATTTATGGTGTAACTCCTATTGTTGTTGGTCCCGGTGTAAAGACCGGCATCAGCATTCTTTGTGATAATCCGTCATCCGTTGGTGCTGACATTATCTCGGCGTGTGTTGCAACTCACAATATCTACGGTAGCCCTGCCTTGATTATCGACATCGGCACAGCTACAAAAATGATAGCATTAAATGAAAATGGTGCATTTATTGGCGTATCTATTATTCCCGGTGTTATGATGGGGCTTAATGCACTTTCTGAAAGGACTGCTCAGCTACCTAAAATTGACCTATCAGCTCCAAGCAATGTTATCGGCAAGAACACAATTGATTGTATGAAATCCGGCGTTGTTTTTGGTAATGCTAGTCTAATTGACGGTATGATAGACAGAATTAACGAAGAGGTTGGACGTGAGCTTAAGGTTTATGTAACGGGAGGCTTAGCCTCAACTCTTGTGCCACACTGTAAGCACGAAATGACACTTGATAAAAACCTTGTTTTAAAGGGACTTAATCTTATTTACAAGAAAAATAATTAGTATATTATTCCGTTTGACATACGGATAAATATAAATTTATTACATTGTATCCACAAAAGGAACGATAGTAGGAGGATTTATGAACAAAAAAAGATTTATGTCAACAAAGCAATTAGTGCTTGCGGGAGTTATGACAGCGCTAGTTATAGTACTGCAGTTGCTTTCAACCACACCGATTTTTGGCCCATTTTCAACTGCGGTTGCACTTGTGCCAATAACAATAGGTGCATGCCTTTGCGGTCCGATTATAGGTGCATGGCTTGGCTTTATTTTTGCGTTAGTTGTTTTGTTTACAGGTGGAGCAAGCCTATTCTTTGCTTATAGCCCATTAGGAACAATTATAATTGTAATACTTAAGGGTGCACTTTGTGGCCTTGTAGCAGGCTTCGTTTACAAGGCATTAAATAGAGTAAACGATATTTTAGCAGGCGTGGCCGCATCTATTATTTGTCCAGTTACAAACACGGCAGTATTCTTACTTGGAAGCTTAATTTTCTTGTCAGGTGATGCGCAGGAAATAGGTGCTAAGTTTGGTTTTGGAGGCTCACCACTTGCAATATTCTGGGCAATTGCAATGATTAACTTCATATTTGAGCTTGGCATGTGTACGGTGCTTGGTCCGGTTGTTGTAAAGCTGATAAATATAAGAAAAAAACAAATAAAATAAATTAAGGACACTATGTGTCCTTTTTTTGTTGACACTTGGGAATATAAGTGATATACTTTAGGTGTAATTTGAATTGAGGTGAGGTTATGACCTATTCATATAAGGATGCACCACTAAAGGTTTTTGGAGTGCCAAGCATTGAAAAAACAGGAATTTTCGAGCGTGTGCCAAGGGACGTGCGTGAGAAAATACCATCGCTTGAATTTTTAGGCAGGCGCACACCAGGTGCTCGTCTTGGCTTTAAAACTGACGCACCAAGCTTTACTGTGAGAATCGAGCTAGAAACCTTGTCCCCAGACATAGGGCTATCAATTTATACCTGCCAAAGCGCACACGTTTATCTTGGCCAGCGCCAAAAATCAAAATTCTTAGGACTTGTAAATCCACCTAACTATGATACTAAATTCTTTGAAAAGACATTTAATAAATCGCAAGAAATGGAAGAGATTACAGTTTGGCTCCCACGCAACGAGATAATTAAAAACGTGGAGATAGAAATTAAAGAGGGCTATGGTGTTTTTGAGCCAACACCATATAAATATTCAAAGCCTGCGCTATATTATGGCTCATCAATTACTGAGTGTGCAGCTGCCTCCAACCCTTGCGCATCATATAATGCGCTAATTTCAAGGCACCTAGACCTTGACTATTACAACTTCGGCTTTTCTGGCAACTGCCGTGGAGAGGACGAAATGGCAAACTACATAAACACGCTTGATATAAGCCTTTTTGTGTATGATTATGACCATAACGCACCAACGCCGGAGCATCTTGCCCTAACCCACGAGAGGTTTTTTAAGAAAATAAGAGAGAAAAATCCTAACTTGCCAATTGTTATGATATCTCGTCCTACTGCCACCTTTGATGATGACGCACGTGCGCGCAGAGATATTATTAAAAAAACATACGAAAACGCAATAAAAAATGGTGATAAAAACGTTTATTTTGTAGATGGTGAGGAGTTTTTCAAGGATTGTCCCGACGATGCCGAGGTGTGCTTTACAGATACAATTCACCCAACGGATTTGGGATTTTATTATATGACACAAAAAATTGAGCCTGTTGTTATAAGGGCATTGACACAGGCGTAAAACCAAAATCAAAAGATAACCATAGCACAAAAAACAAAGCAAATTTCAAAGCTTAGAAAAATAAGGATGAAAAGCTACCGCTTTTCTTTTATAAAATCTTTTGATTTTTATTGGCACTTGCTACTCTGGTGTACGCAAGTACACCGACGACTACGCAATCACCAATTTTTCCAGCCTGTCTCTTCGCCCGATTATGAGAAGAGGGCATTGACACAGGTTTAAATAAACCCATAAACAAACTAAGCACCGAGAGAGGGAGCAGAATTTTTGGTTATGCCCCTGTGTCGGCACTTAACAAGGAGAAAAAATGACAAGCAAGGTTAAAGGAAGGGCAAAGGCGATAGCGTGGTTGCTGTGTCTAGCGTACTTTGCAAGCTACGTTATGCGTATAAATCTTTCTGTTGTAATTGTTGAGGTATATACAAGCCTTGGTAAAACTAAGGACGATGTCGCTATTATACTAACGGCACTTACAATTGCATATGGCTTGGGGCAAATCCTTTGTGGCTTTTTAGGGGATAAGCTAAAGCCGAATGTTGTTTTGACGGTTGGCTTTATAATTACCATTTGTTGTAATGTTGCAATATTCTTTACCTCAAATATTGCTTTAATGACAGTAATTTGGACCATAAACGGTCTTGGTCATGCAATGTTTTGGCCACCGATTGTCAAGCTAATGTCAATACACTTAACGGATGTTGAGTATTCATATGCGTCAGTAAGAGTTACTTGGGGCTCGTCAATGGCGACAATTTTGCTATACCTTTGCTGTCCGTTCTTGCTTTTTATAATGGACTGGCGCACAATAATGCTAATTTGTGCAGGTATAGGACTTATAATTATGATACTTTGGATTGTTTTATATCCTAAGCTCTTTGATAAAGAAAAAACCAAGAGCGAAATCACAGTATTACCAGCTACCAAGGGTGTTAAGCCACCAAAATATGTATTTTTACCACTTGCACTTATCATGATTGCAATAGTTATGCAGGGTGCACTTCGTGATGGCGTTACATATTGGATGCCGTCTTACTTGGTTGAGGAATTTAAAATTCCTTCAAAATGGTCGATTTTAATAACGGTTGTACTCGCAATCTTTAGTATGGTTAGCTATTCAATATTTGATTTTATTAACAGGCGCTTCTTTAAAAACGAGGTTTTGTCTAGCCTTTGGATTTTTGGCTTAGCTATCGTTTCAACTGTTTTATTATATGTAACAAACCTGTTTGGCATAGCCGTTCCGTCAATTTTGCTTATGGCGATACTTGTTGCTTGTATGCATGGTGTTAACCTAATGCTGATTGCATTTGTACCAAAGCGCTTTAAGCGTAGTGGCAAGGTATCAACCTATTCAGGCTTTGTTAACTGCTGCACCTACATAGGCGCTGCAATTTCAACCTACGGCTTTGCTAAAATATCAGAGCTACACGGCTGGGGCATAACCATTATTATTTGGGTAGGCGTTTCACTTATCGGTTGTATGATGTGTGCGGTGGCACTACCTAAATGGAAAAAATTTAAAAACGAATATGATATCGAGGAGAGATAAAATATGAAAGCACAACAAATTCTAAGCAAAATGACGCTTGATGAAAAAATATATCATCTTGTACAAATGACAACGATGACATATCTAAAGGCTGACGGCACTGACATTGTAACAGGGCCAAGCAGCACAATGCAGCTTGATAAGGAGTACATCTACGACGTAGGAACACTTTTAAACCTTGTTGGTGCACAAACAATGATAGATGCACAAACAAACTTCTTAAACCACAGCAAAAGAAAAATTCCACCTATCTTTATGCAGGACGTTATCCACGGACATAGAACACTTTATCCAATTAACCTAGGTGTTGCCGCATCCTTTGATAGACAGCTTGCACACGATGTTGCAAAGATGGCAGCAAAGGAAGCAAGTCTTGACGGCGTTAGTGTAGCATTTGCGCCAATGGTTGACCTTGTGCGTGACCCTCGTTGGGGACGTGTTATGGAATCAAGCGGAGAGGACCCATATCTAAATAGCGAAATGGCGGCTGCAACAGTTAAGGGCTTCCAAGGCGATATGGGCAAGTATAATGTAGCTGCCTGTGTAAAGCACTTTGCTGCATATGGCGGAGCTGAGGCAGGTCGTGATTACAACACAGTTGATATGAGTGAAAGAACACTAAGAGAGTACTATCTGCCATCATATAAGGCAGCAGTTGATGCAGGTGTTAAAATGCTTATGACAGCATTTAATATCGTTGACGGTGTGCCTTGCTCAGGTAACAAGTGGCTTGTTAATGATGTATTGCGTGGTGAATGGGGCTTTGATGGTGTAGTTATTAGTGACTATAGTGCATTTGAGGAAATGAGAAACCACGGCTATTGTGCTGACCGTAAGGAATGTGCTTATCGTGCTATGGAGGCAAGTGCTGATATTGAAATGATGTCTCCTTGCTACGCTCACCACCTAAAGGAGCTTGTAGAAGAGGGCAAAATCACAGTTGAGCAGATTGACAAGGCTGTTTTGCGTGTGCTTAAGCTAAAAGAGGAGCTTGGCGTGTTTGATAATCCTTATCGTTCAGTAGATGTTGAGGAAGCTAAGCGTGTACAGGTAGGACCTGAGCATAGAGCAATAGCAAGATATGCAGCAGAGCAAAGTGCAGTTCTTCTTAAAAATGACGGCATTTTGCCACTCTCTAAGGATATTAAGAGCGTTGCTGTTATCGGACCAAATGCAGATACAGGTGCAATACACGGTAGCTGGTTCTGTGGTGGTAAGATTGAGGAAACAATTACAGTGCTAGAGGGCGTTAAGAATATCGTTGGCGACAGAGCCTTTTACGCTAAGGGCTGTAATATTGAATATGATTCAACTGACGAATCTATGATTGACGAGGCGGTTGAGCTTGCATCTAAGGTTGATGCTGTTATTCTTTGTCTTGGTGAGCATCAGGACTATTCAGGTGAGGGTAACTGCCGTACAAATATTGAAATTCCGGCAGTACAATATAAGCTACTTGACAAGATTTTAGAGGTTAACAAGAACACAGCCGTTGCACTCTTTACAGGTAGACCACTTGCAATTTGGGAGCTTGATAAAAAAGCACCTGCAATACTTAATATGTGGATGCCGGGAACCGAGGGTGGTAATGCTTGTGCTAATCTTATCTTTGGCAATGCAGTACCTTCCGGCAAGATAACAATGACATTCCCACGTGTGCTTGGTCAAGTGCCAATCTACTATAACGCATACAGAACAGGCAGACCAAAGCTAGAGGAGGACGACTTCAATCGTGTACGCTTTACCTCATCATATCTTGATATGCCAAACAGCCCACTTTACCCATTTGGCTATGGCTTATCATATACAGAGTTCGAGTATAGCGACTTCAAGCTAAGCCAAGATACAATGAACCGTGGCGATACACTTGTAGCATCCGTTAAGGTTAAAAATGTAGGCAAGTATAAGGCTAAGGAAATAGTTCAGCTCTATATTCACGACGTTGTTGGCTCAGCAGTAAGACCAATGAAGGAGCTTAAGGGCTTCCACAAAATTGAGCTTGACGTTGGTGAAGAAAAGACGGTTGAGTTTAAAATCACAGAGGAGATGCTCAAATACTGGAACAAGGAAATCAAATTTGTGGCAGAAAGTGGCAAGTTTGAGGTATTTATCGGCAAGGATTCCACCTGCAAGCCTTACGCAAGCTTTGAGCTTATATAAAAATGATATTTAAAGTAGAAATAAAGGAAAACGAATATTTTTGGGGTGGCGAGGTAAATAGTGCAACTGATATGCCTATTTGTCGTGACAGTAAATATTCAAGAGATTTTAGATACTACGCGCACAATCAAATGATGCCTATGTTTATTTCAAATATGGGCAGATACGTTTGGAGCGAAAAGAGCTTTCGTGTGTGGGTTGAAAACTTCTTTCTTTGCTTTGAGGGTGATGCTGAATTTGAGCTATATGAGGGTGGAAAAACCTTAAAGGACGCATATATTGCTGTAATGGAAAAGCATTTTCCGTTTGAGGAAACGAGAAAAAACGGCAAAAAGCTTCCACGTGAGTTTTTCAAGACAGCACAGTTTAACACTTGGATTGAGTTCACCTATGAGCCGACACAAAAGGGCGTTTTAGAATACGCACACGCAATTATAGATAATGGCTTTGACCCTGGAATACTTATGATTGACGAGGGCTGGCACACAAGATACGGTCAGTGGACATTTGATTTTCATAAATTCCCCGACCCAAAGGGAATGATTGACGAGCTGCACGACCTTGGTTTTACCGTTATGCTATGGGTTGTGCCTTGGGTAACGGCAGACGGAGTTGATTTTTGCAAATCCACACGCGACTTATTTAACCCCGAGGATTATGACAACTTGTTTTTAAGAAACAAGGAGGGCGAGGTTGCGCTTGTTAGATGGTGGAACGGATATTCTGCTATTTTAGATATGAGAAAAGAGTGCGACCAAAAATATCTTGCCTCAAAGCTTGACTTTTTAATGACCGAATATGGCGTTGACGGCTTTAAGTTTGACGGTGGAGATTATACGGCATATGCCCACAGCTCAATGATAAACGGCACACCAAGAGATGACCACGACCAAGCAGAGCTAAACATCGCTTGGAATGAGTTTGGCGCAAAATATAAATTCCACGAGTATAAGGACACCTTTAAGGGTGGAGGAAAGCCAACGATACAGCGAATTTGCGACCGTGAGCACGTTTGGGAGGGCGGTGGAATCAACTCTCTTGTGCCGTGCGCAATTTTGCAAGGACTGTTTGGACATCCGTTCATTTGTCCCGATATGGTAGGTGGTGGCAGCTGGACTGACGACTACCAGCCTAACTTTAAAATCGACGAGGAGCTGTTTATAAGAATGGCTTGGGCATCTGCCCTTTTCCCAATGATGCAATTTTCACGTGCACCTTGGAGATGTCTCTCGAAGAAAGCATACGATATTGTTATAGATGCGTATAGGCTACATAATAAAATGTCGGGCGAAATAATTTCACTCGTTGAAAATGCCGAGAAAACAGGTGAGCCAATTTTGCGCTCACTTGAATATAACGACCCCCACAAGGGCTATGAAACCATAAAGGACGAGTTTATGCTTGGAAATGATATTTTGGTTTGCCCTATAATTACAAAGGGAACAACCAAAAAGGATATCTATTTTCCAAAGGGCACTTGGCAGGACGAAAACGGCAACACCTACGAGGGCAACACGGCAGTAAATCTAGACACACCACTTGAAAAGCTACTTTGGTTCAGAAGAAAATAAGAAAAAAGCACTTGGATTTTCCAAGTGCTTTTATAGTTATTTGTTCGTAGGTTGTGGTTGTGCCCTAATTAAAAAGACTTGATTTGGACGGACAGAGTAGAGGAAGAAATTGGTGAATGCGTAGTCGTCGCCGTACTAGTGTACGGCAGAGTAGCAGTCGCCGATAAAAAACAAAAAGTTTTCACCTTGGAAGAAAAGCATAGCTTTTCAACATTAATATCTAAAAAACAGAGGCACTGACTAAAATCAATGCCCCTTTTTTTCTTTTTGTTTTTGGTTGTGCCCTAATATGTTCGTCCACTACCTTTGTACGCGGCCGCTTCCGCCACCCTTAATAAGTCCTTCAACCTCTTTAACGCTAACAAGGTTGTAGTCACCAATTATTGTGTGCTTGAGGCATGAAGCCGCAACTGCAAACTCAATAACATCTTGGCTTGACTTTTGCATAAGTGAAGCATAAATAAGTCCACCACCAAATGAGTCGCCACCGCCAACACGGTCAACGATATGTATATTGTATGAGCGAGAGAAGTAGTACTCGTTTTCAGCCTTGTCATATAGCATAGCAGCCCAAATGTTGTCATTAGCTGAAATGCTTGTTCTAAGTGTGATAGCAACACGCTTAAAGCCGAATCTTTCGGACAATTGTGAAGCAACACTCTTGTAACCCTCGTGGTTAACAACACCGGCATCAACGTCTGTGTTTTCTGCCTTTATACCGAATACCTTTTCAGCATCCTCCTCGTTAGCAATACAAACGTCAACAAGCTTCATAAGCTCGCCCATAACCTTACCTGCTTCCTCTGTTGACCAAAGGTTTTTACGGTAGTTAAGGTCGCAGCTTGTTGTGATGCCCTTTTGACGGCAAACCTTTAGTGCGTCCATACAAATCTCCGGTAACTCACCGCCAAGAGCCGGAGTAATTCCTGTGAAGTGGAACCAATTAGCACCATCAAGAATCTTTTCCCAATCAAAATCGGAACGCTTAGCAAGAGCAATAGCAGAGTATGCACGGTCATAAATAACCTTTGAAGGTCTTTGAGATGCACCTGTTTCAAGGTAGTAAATACCAACACGGTCGCCACCTCTTACAATATCGCTTGTGTCAACGCCGTAACGACGGAGTGAATTAACTGCACTTTGACCAATCTCGTGGGATGGGAGCTTTGTTACATATGAAGCATCAATGCCGTAGTTAGCAAGTGATACTGCAACGTTAGCCTCGCCACCGCCATATGTTGCGCCAAATGTATCTGTTTGAATAAATCTTGTGTAACCCGCTGGGTTGAGTCTTAGCATTATTTCGCCAAAGCAAACTGTTTTCATAGCTTTACCTCTTTATAAAATATTTACATTAAGATTATATAACAATTAAGCAAATTCGTCAAGGCTTTGCTTGTATTTTTCGTAGTTTCAGCCCTTCTTTATAAAGGGAGGTGTCACGGAGCGACGGAGGGAGTGTTTTTAAGCATTATATTTTTCATAATAAAAAAGATACTGCTGAGCAATTCCTGCACTTTTACCAAGTGCTTTGTAGTCAAACTCCCCACCAAAGTGCTTTTCAATTGCACGTTTCATCCAAACGTCTATTGGGAAAGCCTCGGTTTTTTCAAAGCCGAAGAGCAGAGCACACGAGGCAACCTTTAACCCGACTCCCTTTATTTTGCATAGCTCATTAAGAGCTGGGTCAAACTCGCTTTCTTTTATTTTATCAAGGTCGATTTCACCATCTGCGACCTTACAGGACGCATCGTGTATGTACTTTGCCCTAAAGCCTGTTTTTAATTCAAAAATTGCATCTATGCCAACTTCCTTAAGCTTAGCAGCTGATGGGAACGAATAATGCGTTTCACCATTAAATTCAACCACGTCGCCGTATTTTTTGCAAAGAGCACTTATAATTTTCTTGATTCTGGGGATATTGTTATTTTGAGAGATTATAAACGAGCAAAGCGATTCCCACATATTTTGTCTTAGTATTCTGATTCCGTAGGAATACTTGGTTGCCCTTGTCATGTGGTCTGTACCTATTGTTGATACAATATGATCATCTATTTTTTCATAGTCAACATCAAGTGAAAGAAATTTTGCCCAAATATTTTCAAAATCATCTCTTGTTGTGCCGTAAACAATAATTTCTGTGTCAGAGTTTTGTGCAAAAACAACGTATCTACCAAAGGCAACGCCGCCATACTCATATTTGTTTCCAAAGAGAGAAACAGAATCAAAGCGAAAGCATTGTCCGCAATCAAATGTCTTAAAAATATTGATTCTTGGCACGTTTGTTGCTTTAACGTATGGAATTCCACTGTCGGTTAAACATTCCTTGATATCGTACATATGGTAGCTCCTTTCTAAAAAGTGCTTGAACTTTTTTAATTATACCATTATAATATAAGTAAGTCAACATAAGCGAGGTTAAAAATATGGAACAAATTTATACAATTCCGGTAAATGAATCGTTTGAAAGCTGTCGCGAAAATGGTTGCGATTGCCCACTTTGCAAAATATATGACACTCTTGAAGCAAAGGAAATAGAAATGGCACTTGGCCCATCTATGATGGAGCCGGCAACAAGAATGATGACCAATGAAAAGGGCTTTTGCAGAGAGCATTTTAATATGATGCTGCAAAAGAACAATAGATTATCACTTGCTCTTATTTTAGAGAGCCACATTGACACAGTAAAGGGAAAATTAAACGGCAATTTCTTAGATGCAGTGTTTGGAAACAAGGCGAACAAAACACTAAAAAATACACAAAATGTGCTTGGTAGCTGTTTTATTTGCGAAAGAATAGAAAACCATTTTGAAAAGATGATAGAAACAACTATTCTTTTATATAATCAAGATCCTGACTTCAAAGAAAAGCTAAGAGGGCAAAAATATTTTTGCTTGCCTCACTACAAGATGCTGCTTGAATGTGCAAAAAACAAGCTTGACAAGAAAAAATTCAACGATTTTTACAAGGATGCCTCACAGATAGAGAACAAGTATTTTGAAAAAATCGGTGGGGATGTAACCTGGTTTACAAAAAAGTTTGACTATCGCTATGATAATGAGCCTTGGTATGATTCAAAGGATGCACCGGAGAGGGCAATCACCTTTCTTTGTGGTGGTGTAAACAAAAAGCAATGAAAAAGCTAAAATATAATGAAAAAACAGTAGTGATAACAGGTGCGTCAAGTGGAATCGGCAAAAAACTAGCCGAGCTCTTGATAAAAAAGCACAGCTGTCGAGTTTATGCTATTGCAAGAAACCAAGATAGGTTAGACGGAGCAAAAAGCGTTCTTGGTGAAAATTACATTCCATATAGAATGGATGCAACTGATAAACAAGAATGGACACACTTTAAGGATTTTTTAGAAAAAAGCAATACACGTGTCGATATTTTGATAAATTGTGCCGGAGTTTTGCCTGAATTTAAGAAGCTTGAAAAAACAAGCATTGACGAGCTTGAGTCTGTTCTGAAAATTAATTTCTTAGCTAGTGTCTATTCTATAAAGGAGCTAATGCCACTAATTAACGAGAGAGGTGCGGTAGTAAATATTTCTAGTGCATCAGCCTTGTGTCCGTTTGGTGGTGTTAGTACATATACATCCTCAAAAAGTGCTCTTGACAGCTTTACGGTAAGCCTAGGCTGTGAGTATAAGAATATATCCGTTTCATCGGTTTTGCCTGGCTTTGTCCGTACTGATATAATGAAAAATCAAAGGCTAAATGAAAAAGAGGCTAAGCTGATTCGTTCATTTAGTGCAGATGCCGAAAAAACCGCACGTAAGATTTTAAGACGAGTAGCAAGACGTAAGAGAAGAATAATAGTTGGCAAGGATGCACACCTTATGAGCTTTCTCTATAAATTTTTCCCACGCCTAGCACCAAGATTGATTACAAAATTTTTGAAAAAGAGCGGTCTTGAGCTGTTCAATCAAATATAAAGAACTGGGTTTTTAAAATGAAAAGGTCAATTATGTCGTCCATTGTTGAGCTTTATCTTAGAATAACAGAAAAGCATTACACAAAGGACCAATTAAAAAAGGATATAGAATTTAAACGAAAAAATGGCGACACACCTTATATACTTCCGAAAAGAATCACTAAAAGGTATGGATTTTTGGAAAAGCAGTATCAAGGGATGCAGGTTTTTTCACTGAACGAGGAAAAGCTAAACGATAAGGTCGTGCTTTATTTGCACGGTGGAGCATATTATCGAAAGCCGAGAAAATATCACTTTTTGTTTGCTGGTAGGATAAGCGAGGAAACAGGCGTACCGTTTGTTGCACCAATATATGGCAAGACACCAATATACACTCCAAAAGAAGTGTATGAGACTCTAACTAATTTATATAACGAGCTTAAAACAAAGCACAAGGACGTTATTTTGATGGGCGACTCCTCCGGCGGAGGACTTGCACTTGGCTTAACGTTATATCTAAAGGAGCAAGGCTACGGCTTGCCGAGTGAGTTGATTTTGCTATCCCCTTGGGTGGATGTATCGCTTGAAAATGAAGAGATTCAAGATTACATAAAAAAAGACCCGATTGTGTTTTTGGATAATGTTAAAGCTTTTGGTAAGGAATGGGCAGGGGCATTGCCACTCGACGATTACAGGGTTAGCCCTATTAACGGAAATTTGAGTGGGCTATGCCAAACGCACATTTTTTGCGGGACAAGAGAAGTACTGTATCCCGATTGCCACTTGCTTTATGAAAAGCTAAAGGCTAGTGGAATAAATGTCTTTTTTTACGAAGGAAAGGGACAAAATCACGTTTATCCAATTTATCCGCTTATAAAAGAAGCAAAGAAAGCAAGAAGCGAGATTAAAGAAATAATAGAAAAAAGCCCGACTTAAAGTCGGGCTATATACTTTTTAAATAGCTTTTTTAAGTTGTCTCCTCCTTTGTGCAAAGGCACCCTTTAGGGCGTACCTTGTGTTGAGGTGTCAACGCAGTTGACGGAGGGAAGAGAATTACAAGGAATTCAATCTATCAAGTAGCTTCTTAAAGTTGTTTGGAAGCTCACATTCGAAGGTAACAATTTCCCTTGTTCTCGGATGAGGAAAGGATAGCACCTTTGCGTGTAAGATTTGTCCGTCAAGCAAAGAGGCATTTGCTTTTTCAAATTGAGTTTTGCCACCGCCATAAACCGTGTCGCCTATGATTGGATGCCCAATGTGGCTCATATGGACTCTGATTTGATGAGTTCTGCCTGTTTCAAGCACCATTTTTGCGTAGGTAAATGATGGGTATTCGCATATAACCTCATAGTGAGTAATTGCATCCCTTCCACCCTTTACAACCGCCATTTTCTTTCTGTCAACTGGGTGACGGGCAATAGGCGCGTCGACTGTACCGCTGTTTTCCTTAAAGTGTCCTGTTACAATTGCGTGATAAACTCTTTTTATTCCGTGATCCTTTAAAAGTGATGATAAAAACACGTGAGACTCATCGTTTTTTGCTACAACTAAAAGTCCGCTTGTGTCCTTGTCAATCCTATGAACAATTCCCGGGCGGATAACACCATTGATGCCGGATAGTGAGTCCTTACAATGATACAAAAGGGCGTTAACAAGAGTACCGCTTTCGTTTCCGTTTGCAGGATGCACAACCATACCGCTGGGCTTGTTTATTACAATAATATCATCATCCTCATAAACGATATTCAGAGGAATATTTTCCGCTTCTACCTCAAGCTCCTTTGGCTCCGGCTCGTCGATTTCAACATTGTCGCCAAGCCTTAGACGATAGTTTTTAGCCTCGTTTTTTCCATTGACCAAAACATAGCCGTCCTCAATTAAAAGCTGTGCACTTGAGCGAGTGATTTCGGCTACCTCGCTAACGTATAGGTCAAGCCTTTTTTTAATATCGCTTTCACCTATAATCATTTGGCTTCACCATTTTCGTCATCCGGCAGATAAACGCCGTCCTCGCCTTGTGCCATCTTGCGATTTAATTCCTCAGCCTTTTTCTGCTGATTTTTCTTTTCCTCTATTTTGTCGGTAATAATAGAGTAGATAAGAGTGCAAATAGTAAGAGCGGCACCGATACAAACAAACGAGTCAGCTACATTGAATATCGCGTTCCAAACGCCATAGAAGTCGAACATATCAACAACTCTGCCGTCAAAAAGCTCTGAAAAGAATGTCTTATCAAAGAGCTTAGCTGTACCGTTTAGAAGAGACTCGCCATAAAAAATACGGTCAATCATATTGGAAAAACCGCCACCTAAAATAAATGCAAGACCTATTTTTAATGGGAGCTTGTCTTGTGAAAACTTAAACAAGTATACACCAATTGCGGCAATTGCGATTGGGGAGGTAATCATAAATACCCATCTTTGCCCCTCTTCGCCAAAAAGTCCAAAGGACATACCCGAATTTTGAATATAACGAAGTCTAAAAAATCCGTCAATAATTTCTATTACCTCGGTTTCGAGCTCCATGTTACAAACAACAACCCATTTTGAAATTTGGTCGAGAGTAACAACGCCCAAAATAATACCAATTAAGGTTAATGTAATAGTCATTTTTTCTCCTTACATAAAAATTGATAGTATTACAGCCACAACGTCGAGCAACAAATATAATACGAGAAAGGATAAGTCGATAGGGAGCATTCTAATCCAACTTATTTTGTGTAGAAGCTCTCTTATAGGTGAAATTAGTGGCTCGGTTATGATATAAAGAAATCTGTAAAATTTTGTTTCTCGCACAGGTGGAAACCACGAGCATATTGCACGAGCAAACATAATTAATTGATACGCAGAAATGGTAGGAACCAAAATCCACGCAATTATTCTAAGTATAGGCATTTAAAGGCTTCTCCTTTAGATAGTGAAAAATTCCTCGTCAGCATCCGGAGTGTCGAAGATTTCTCCACTAACGTCAACTTCACGTGGAGCAATAAAGAAAGAGTCGTTTGTCGCCTTCTTGATTGTCATTTCAAGTGCATAGGCTGCACCGCTTACAAAGTCAATAATTCTTCTGTATAGGTCTCTTTCAAGTCCCTCAAGATTTAAAAGCACTGTTCTACCTGCTACTAAATAGTCAATAGCACTAAGTGCTTGTTCAAATGTCTTTGGCTTGCAAATCTTTAATTCGAGCTGACCTTCAATTGCGACCTCGGGCTCAACGGTTGGCTCGTTCTTTTCTTCAATCTCATCCTCGTCATCTTCTATATTGTCAAACTTTTTTCTTTTAAATATGTCAAAAAATCCCATAATTATTTCCTCTCTCCAAATATTTTACGTCCAACTCTAACAAGTGTTGCCCCCGCCTCTATGGCATATTCATAGCTGTCGCTCATTCCCATTGACAGAATTGCATTTTTATCATTCTTAAACAGCTCATCAAACAGCTTTTTTGTAAGTGAAAAATACTTTAAGTATTCTTCACGACAGGAGCATTTTGGTGCCATTGTCATAAGCCCACGCACACATATTCCGCTAAGCTTACTTACCTCGCTATAAAACTCTGCAACATCGTTTGGCAAAATTCCACCCTTGTTTTCCTCACACCCACTGTTTACTTCGATCAAAACATCCATTGTTTTGCCTATTTTAGTGGCACGCTTGCTGATTTCCTCAGCAAGAGAATAGGAGTCTAGCGAGTGTATAAGACAAACCTTGTCGATAATATATTTCACCTTGTTTTTTTGTAAGGTGCCAATAAAATGCAGCTCGGCACTTTTATCGTAGCTGTCATATTTTTCTAAAAGCTCATTAACTCTGTTTTCGCCGATTATTTTTACACCAAGTGAAATTAAATAGTTAATATCGTCAGCACTTTGCGTTTTTGTCGCAGCTAAAAGAGAGGTCTTGCCACTTTTGTCAAGCTCTTTGATTCTTTTAGAAACATAGTCGTAATTTTCTTTTATAATTTCAGCCTTGTTTACCATATTGCCCTCTATTATATCACAAGCGTGTGAAAAAGCATTACACTCATCAATGAAAATTTGGTGATAATTTTTGTGGCGAGAAAACCAAGTAAGCTGACGCTTAGCGTAGTGCCTTGTCGCCTTTTTTAATTCATCAACACAATCTTCAAATGACGATGTCCCGTCAAAATAAGGGATAAATTCCTTGTAGCCAATAGCACCAAAAGAGGTGTATTCTGCGTTTAAAAAGCCACCCTCGTAAAGACGTCTTGCTTCGTTAAGCAAGCCCTCATTAAGCATAACATCAACACGCTCTTCAATCCTTTTATAAAGCAGGTCCCTGTCCTTGCAATTTAAAAAGAATACAGTTGAATTGTATTGTGGCTTTATGCTTTTTGATTCTTTGTCAAGCTCGCTTTTTGTTTTCCCGGTTGACTTGTATATTTCAAGTGCACGAATAACTCTTTTTTGATTGTTCGGGTGAATAGCCTCGGCACTTTCGGGATCAATTTTCTTTAACAAATCGTGCAAGGCTTCATTTCCGTTCTCCTTAGCAAATGCTTCGAGCTCACAGCGATAGCAATCGTCTTTTGCAGTTTCTGAAAAGGTAGGAATTTCTATAACGCTATCGAGATAAAGCCCTGTGCCACCACAGAAAATGGGAGTCTTTCCCCTTTTTATTATATCATTTATGATATTTTTTGCAAGTATTTGGTAATCCGCACACGAAAAATTTTCATCAGGCTCTCTTATATCGATTAAATGGTGGGGGACACTCGCTAATTCCTCTTTTGTCGGCTTAGCTGTGCCTATATCCATTTTTCGATATATTTGCATTGAGTCGCAGGAGATAATTTCGCCATTATATTTTTTTGCAAGCTCAATAGCTAATTTTGTTTTACCGACGGCTGTCGGGCCGACTATTGCAATAATGTTCATAGCAAATCTCCTTTCGTTTCGTGAGCGTTGACACAGGCGTAAAGCCAAAAGCAAAAAACGATATAAAAATCAGGAAAAAAAGAGGTTTTTCTACCAAAAAAACTAACGATAATATTAAAGCTTTATTGGTTTTCTGTTATCTTTTGGTTTTGGTTTTACCACCATACGGAATTAGGCGAAGATAGGGTGAGGAAAAATTGGTGATTGCGTAGTCGTTGGCGTACTGGTGTACGGCAGAGTAGCAATCGCCAATAGAAAACAAAAGATATAAAAATCAGGGAAAAACGAAGTTTTTCTACCATAAAAAACTAACAATAATATCGAAGCTTGGTTAGTATTCTGTTATCTTTTGGTTTCGGTTTTACCACCATATCAAAGCCTAAAGCAATAGCATTGCGTCTCCAAAAGAGAAGAACCTATACTTTTGCTCGACTGCATATTTATACGCATTCATAATGTTTTCCTTGCCACTAAATGCACTAACAAGCATAAGCAAGGTGCTTTCCGGCAAGTGGAAGTTTGTTATCAAGCCATCAATAGCTTTGAATTTATAGCCCGGATAGATAAATATGCCGGTGTTGTCCTCGGTTGGCATAACTATTCCGTTTTCATCACTTGCACTTTCAAGCGTACGACAAGATGTTGTGCCGACGGCGATAATTCTGCCACCCTTTTTGCGTCTTTCGTTTATAATGTCGGCACTTTCCTTAGTAACGGTTATAAATTCCGAGTGCATAATGTGGTCGGTTATGCTTTCCGCCTTAACGGGACGAAATGTGCCAAGCCCAACGTGTAGCATAACGGGAACAACGGCAACGCCCTTTTCCTTTATTTTCTCAAGTAGCTCAGGAGTAAAATGCAGTCCGGCTGTAGGAGCTGCCGCACTACCGTTTTCTCTTGCATAAACCGTTTGATAACGGTCCTTGTCCTCAAGCTTTTCGGTGATGTAAGGGGGAAGAGGCATAGAGCCTATTTTTTCAAGCACCTCAAAAATATTTGAGAATTTTGTTTTATCATACTCGAACTCAACAAGCCTGTTGCCATCCTCTAAAATATCAACAACTGTGCCGACAAGGGACGCTTCATATTCGATTTTTCCACCGATTTTCACCTTTTTTGCAGGACGGAGAAGCACCTCCCATGAGTCAGCCTTGTGTTGCTTTAAAAGCAGAGTTTCAATCCTTGAGGCAGGAGAGACAAACTCGCCCTCGGGACGCACCTTTTCACCATAAATTCTTGCCGGAATAACACGAGAGTCGTTTATAACAAGCGTATCGTTTGGATTTAAATAATCGATAATATCATAAAAATGCTTTTCTTGTAGCTCACCATCTTTGCCGACGACCAAAAGACGAGAGTGATCTCGTGGCGTGGTTGGTGTTTGTGCAATTAATTCGGTTGGTAAATCGTAGTAAAAATCGCTTGTTTTAAGCTCGGTTTTGGTAAGTTCATTCTTTATCATCTTAAATCCTTGGTCACAGAATAATAATATTTATCATAATTATATATAGTATAAAGCATTTAATTTGTTTTTTCAACAGTTTTTTGGAGGATTTTTATCGTGGCTAAGCAAAAGGTCTTTTCTGGATGTGCAACAGCGCTTGTTACACCATTTATAGATTCAAAAATAGATTATAATTCATTTGGCAATTTGATAGATTATCAAATTGAAAACGGAATAGCTGCCTTGGTTATTCTTGGCACAACGGGGGAAGCACCAACTATATCGGAAAGTGAAAGAGGGGAGATAATTGAGTTTGCAAACAGCAAGGTTAAAGGTCGAGTGCCACTCATAGTCGGAACGGGAACAAACTCAACTGAAAGTGCTGTTAGATATTCAAAAAACGCACACTCCCTCGGGGCAAATGCACTTTTGTGCGTTTCTCCATATTATAACAAGCCCAATCCAAGGGGACTTGCCGAGCACTATAAGGAAATAGCAAAAAATGTAGATTTGCCAATCATTTTATATAATGTTCCATCAAGGACAGGGTCAAGCATACCGCTTGAGGTGTATAATGAGTTGGCACCCGTAGAAAATATAGTCGGCATAAAGGAGGCGAGTGGTAATATGAGTTATTTCGCCGATGTCATTGAAAAGCATATAGATAATTACCATTTTTATACAGGGAATGATGATTTAACGCTTTGCACACTTGCTATGGGAGGCAAGGGTGTAATATCAGTTGTGTCAAATGCGGTACCGCAAAAAATGAACGAGCTTTGCAGTAGCTTTTTTAGTGGAGATATAGGAAAAAGCCTAGAGCTACAGCTTGAGCTTTTACCACTTATAAGAGAAATGTTCAAGGAGACAAATCCTGTGCCGATAAAGGAGCTGCTTTCTCAGTTGGGAATGTGCAAAAACGAACACAGGTTGCCACTTTTTTCTTCATCTCGCAGGTGTGAAATATCAAAATTTGCATCTGAAATATCTAATTTAAAAGGATAGTGGCTCTTATACAAGCAAAAAGCTTAACAAAAGCAACCATTTTGGTTGCTTTTAAATTTGTCATATTTGTGATTGACAATAAGGATTTTATGTGCTAAAATTATTCTATAAGAATAATATTTTCCAAGGAGACCTACTATGATTTGCTCAAAATGCTATCACGTTGTAGACGATGAGGCTCTTGTTTGCCCATATTGTCGCACTGCAACAGGAGTAAAAGCATCTAACTCAAAAATACTTGTAGATGAAACGAACAAAGCTCTTGCAATTCTTTCGTTTCTTCTTGCAATTTTCTTCCCATATGGTGTGATTTTTGGCTTTACACTTTGGGCTACAAAGACAGATTTACAACCTAAAAGTGCAAAGGTATACGGACTTTGTGCAGTTCTGCCGTGGTTCTTAAAATGGATGATTCCAAGACTAACTAAATTCATAGTAAAGACACTAATAACAATACTTGTTCTAGTTGTTTTGGTAGCTTTGGCAGTTCTTGTTGCACTCGTATGTTTTGGCGTATTGCCAATACCGGTTTTATAAGGAGGGCGACAATATGATTTGTAATGTATGTAACAAAGAAGTAGAAAACGGCATAGCTGTTTGCCCTTACTGTGGAGCTGACCTAACTAAAAAAGAGGAAAAGGTAATAGCTATCAGCTTTAAAAAGCCTAATCCACCACCTGTAATAGAGGTTGCATTTATTGAGCCGGAGATTGTAGAAGAGCCGGTAATCGAGGCTGAACCAATATATTATGAGGAACCAATAGCAGAGGAGCCTGTGGTAGAAGAACCCGCTTTGGCACCTGCTAAAAAGGCGAAAAAGAGCAAGAAGAAGGAAGAAAAGCCAAAGGTAAAATCAAAGGATAAGATTAATCCGCTTTTCCTAATTCTATCACTTTTGTGGGCACCATACCCCGGTATTCTTTTGTGGGTTTTAACCTCTAAAAAGACACCAAAGGCTTCACAAGCTTATGGTAGCTGTGGTATTATAATGTTTACTCTAAGATGTGTAACACGTTATATTACATCTATTATTACTCGTGTTGTAACAACTGTGGCTGTAATAGTTTTCATAGTTGGAATTACAGCTGTACTTGTAATCACTCAGTACGGAATAACATTTGCATAAACAAAAACGGATGCTTTGGAGTTCACTTCATGGCATCCGTTTTTTAATTTAAAAAGAACAGAATTTCAAGCGAAATTCTGTTCTTTTATGGTTAGTTATTTAAGAACAACAACTACAAAGCCATCTTCTGTTTCAAGAATGTAGCTTGTCATTTTGTAAGCAGAAGCACTTTCACGCTCAATGCTTGAGTCTGCTAATGTGTCAACTGATGTGATTAGAGTGCCCTTGGTTGTGTAGAATGAAACCTTTTGGTATTCGTTTCCTTCCTCGTCCTCTAATATTTCACAAATATAATAGTTATCATTATAGATTCTAATATATTTGTCAGATAAAATGTTAGTTCTTAAAATTTCTGTTGGCTCACTGCCTTTTTTGATTAATGAATAAACAGTATCGCCTGTTTCCTCATCGTATGTTGTAACGATTATGGTGTTGTTTGTATCTTCATAAACATCTGCATCGTTTTCCTTGAGAGAGTAAACAAGGTTCATATCGTGGTCATAGATAGCCTTTGAGGTATAGATTAACTCATCGTTATCCTCGAATGAAAGACCAAGATTTTTAATAACCTTGCCGTCCTTGTCGTAAAGGATGTATGTGTAATCATAGTCAAGAATGTATCTTCCGTCGCTAATGATGTTACCATATCGTGCACCGTCTGTAAGAGCATATGTGCCGGTTACAGAAAGGTCATTGTCAACTGTGAATAGATATGCGTCCTTGTCAACAAAAACAAGCTCCTTGTTTTCAATCTTGTAAGCACCAAATGCTACATTTTCGTACTCAATTGGAAGACCAATATCGGTAGCATCATACATGTCTAGAAGATAGTTTATTGTGCCAAGAGAGTAAACCTCTTTGAATAAATATGGATTTTCAATAAATGTTTTTTCGCCTGTTGTAACATTTAGCTTGTATGCTTCAACTCTATAGCATTCGTCATATGAAACATAATCATATTCAGACGAATTTATATTTCCAAAGTAACCGATGTTAGTAACAATTTGCACATAAAGGCTATTGTCATTTAGTGCGAATAGTGAAACATCAGTGTCGGTGAATGTAGTTCCATAAACGTTTGTAACAGGGATTATCTTTTCAATGGAAAAATCGGAATTTAAAACAACAATATCGTATTCGTCATCGCTTAAGAGAAATAGCTTGTCGCCAATTGGTAACGGTAACGATGTAATACTATGGATTGAATCATAGACAAATTCGTTGTCCGATACAAGGTTTGCCTTGTATCCATCGTCGGTCTTTTCAATCTCGTAAAGCTCGTCGTCTACAATTATTGATAGGCTTTCGCTATACAAGAATGGAAAACTAACGCTTGAAACATCTACATCCTCATCCTTGTTTATAAGGATTTGACCATTGTTTGCATAAACCTCAGTTGCATATTTTTCGTTTTTAAATGTTTTGGAAACAACAAAATATTCATCGTCTAGATAAAATTCAACATTGGTGTAGTCGCCGTTATATGAAAGGCTCTTAGCATCAAAAACAATAGTTGTAGAGTAAACCATTGATTTTGTTAGGATGCTGTACACACGATATGTAGTTGTGGAAACAAGGTCAATAGATGTGTCCTGCTCGACTGTTAAAACTAGTGTGTCACTATTCTTTTCATATTCTCCCTCAACAGCGAATTGAGAGGAGGTAGAATAGTTTTCTTCGCTAAAGAACTTTCCACCAAGAAGCTCGTAGTCTGTGAGTGTTTGAACAGGTGGCGGAGTAGCGCCATTTCCGTCTGGTGCTTTGTCTTTGTTATTTGAGCAAGATGTAAGCACTAAAATAAAGCAAAGAAGAAGCGCCAAGGTGAGTGCAATTAATTTCTTTTTCATAAATAACCTCCAAATATTTAATTTGTTAATATTATTATATCATACAAGTAAACAATTTGTCAACGGAAAATGTATAAGCGAACAAAAAAGCACCCCAAAGGGGTGCTCTTATTGCTTTAATCCTTTTGACAAGGCTGAACCTTGGAGGCAAGCTGAGCCGGAACCTCCTCGTATCTTACGAAGTGAAATGTAAAGTTACCACGGCCTTGTGTCATAGCACGAAGGGAAATAACATAGTCTGTCATCTCTGATTTTGGAACCTCTGCTTCAACAACTGAATATTTTGGTCTCTTTGCATCAGGCTCCATACCCATTACACGTCCACGACGCTTGTTAAGGTCGCCCATAACATCACCAACCATCGCCTCAGGAACTGAAACCTTAAGTGTTCCAATAGGCTCAAGCAGTGTAGGCTGAGCGTTTACAAGCTCCTTGTAAGCCAAACGTGCAGCAAGCTTGAAGGAAAGCTCGTTTGAGTCAACGTCGTGGTATGAGCCACCGGTTAAATCGGCTGCGAGGTTAACCATTGGATAGCCAAGAAGAACGCCTGATTCCATAGCCTCAATTAAGCCCTTTTCAACAGCAGGGAAGTAGTTCTTTGGAACCTCACCACCCACAACGCTGGTTGTAAATGTCAAGCCCTCGTTCTCCTCATTGCGTGAGAATGTAATCTTAACATGACCATATTGACCGGCACCACCGGATTGCTTTTTGTGCTTGCCCTCAACACTGATTTTCTTCTTAATTGTTTCTCTGTATGCAATTTTTGGCTCAACAAGTGAAACATTAACACCATATCTGTTCTTTAGCTTGCAAACAACAGTGTCAAGGTGAACGTCACCAATACCCTTAAGGAGCAATTCTCCTGTTTCAACAAAGTTTTCATACTTGACGGTTTTATCCTCGTCAAGCACCTTGGCAATAGCATTAGCAACTTTGTCCTCGTCCTTGCCGTCAGTCTTGATTGCCATTGTCATATTTGCCTCAGGGAAGTCAATTTTAGCGTACTCTGTGTCTGATTTTTCACATAGAGTATCACAAGTGTTTGTGTTGGAAAGCTTGGCAATAACACCAATATCGCCACAAGCAAGAGAGTCAACCTCTGTCTGCTTTTTACCGCAGATTGTGTAAATCTTTGAGAACTTTTCACTAGCACCTGTCGATACATTTTTTAGAACCATATCCTTCTTAAGCTCACCATTCATAACCTTGAAGAAGGAGAAGCGACCTACAAACGGGTCGGAAATTGTCTTAAAGACAAATAGCTTACACTCACCATCACGCTCGATAGCTACGTCGTTTCCGTTAACATCGGTTTCAACCTTTTTAGCTGTATGACGTGGGAAGGATTGTGAAATTGATGAAAGAATTGAGTAAATGCCTCTCATACTTTCAGATGAACCGCACCATACAGGGACAATAGAGCCGGTAATCATACCCTCGTGTAGAGCGTTAGCACATTCTTCCTCGCTGAATCTTTCGCCCTCGAAGAATTTCTCAAGCATTTCCTCGTTGGTTTGAGCACAAGCCTCCATAAATATCTCTTGATATTTTTCAGCTACCTCAAGACGAGATGGGGTCATTTCCTCCTCTTGTCTTTCACCGTTTGGCAGGTAACGGAAGCACTTCATTGTCTTTAAGTCAACCATCATTGTGCCGTTAGGCTCCTTAATAGGAATGAATACAGGGCAAAGAGCATTACCAAACTCTTCTCTTAGTTGGCTAAATACCTTGTCAAAGTCAGCATCCGGATCATCACATTTATTAATAAAGAAGGCTCTTGGTAGTCCTGCCTCAAGTGCATTGTACCAACCAATTTCAGTTCCAACCTCCATACCGGATTTCGCATCTACGTTGATAAGAGCGGCATCAGCTACACGTAAAGCGGCAGCTACCTCACCTGCAAAGCCGAGAAAGCCCGGACAGTCGATTAGGTTAATCTTACAGCCTTGCCACTCTAGGTTTACAACAGATAGTCCTATTGATATTCCTCTCTTAATTTCCTCTTGATCGTAGTCAGAAACAGTGTTTCCATCGCAAATTCTACCTAAACGGTCTGTTGCCTTAGCTCTGAAGAGCATAGACTCGATGGTTGCGGTTTTACCACTACCACTATGACCGATTAAACACACGTTTCTGATTTCATTTGTTGCGAATTTTGCCATTTTGTTTGTTCCTCGATTCGTATAATTTAAAAGCTAATACTTTTATATAAACTAATTGTATCACAATTTATTTTGTCTTGCAACGGGTTTTGTGCAATTTGTTTAGTTTTTTTCTTAAAAAACGAAAAATTTGTGCAAATTGACGAATTACAATTATGTTGTAAGTTGTATAAATATATGATAAAATATATTTGTAATATGATTTTGAGAGGTAAAAATGGTAACCTATAACGAAATTAAGCATAACGAAAAAATCAAAGCGTATATAAAGAAAGCGGACGAGTCTCTTTTGGCACTCGGCTTTACGGAGCATTCCTTTGCACACGTAGGACTTGTGGCAAGTCGAGCCGAATATATTCTTTCCACTCTTGGCTATAGTGAGCACGATGTTGAGCTTGTAAAAATAGCCTCACACCTACACGATATCGGCAATATAGTAAACAGACGAGAGCACTCACAAAGCGGTGCTGTTATGGCATTTAGAATTCTTGATAATTTGAATATGGATGCTAGTGATATTGCAACGATAGTAACTGCAATTGGCAATCACGATGAAGGCGAGGGCGAGGCTGTGAACCCGATAGCTGCAGCTCTTATTATCGCTGACAAGAGCGACGTTCGTCGAACCCGTGTAAGAAACGCTGATATGATTAGCTTTGACATTCACGACAGAGTAAATTATTCAGTGTATGAGTCAGAGATTGAAATAAACAAGGATAAAACCGAAATAGCATTAAGGTTGAAAATTGATACACAAATCAGCTCTGTTATGGATTATTTTGAGATATTTCTTGGCAGAATGCTGATGTGCAAGAAGGCGGCAAGAGCCTTAAAGCTTTCATTTAAATTAATAATTAACGATCAGGAGATAATATAATGCCGGAGATTTATACAGTATCCAGCCTTGAAAAGGTTCTTTTACACAAAAAGCCCAAGGTGGAAAAAAGAGGCTCAATGCTAAAGAATGAAACATACAGCTTTCAGGTAGCCTATAAATATAATCGCTTTGCAAACGATATTAGAGTTGAAATAGAAAGCGATATAAAGGATTTTATAACCTATCGTCAGGTGGAATATGTGGCGTGTACCTCTGTTAACTTGTGGGAGGGCGACGGCTTTTACTTTTCAAAGGACTCCTTTGCCTGTCCGGATGTTTTAAGACCTACAAAGGACGGAAAATTAAAGTCTAGAGCCTGTGCATATGCAACTGCTTGGTTCACAGTAAAGGGAGATTTGCCGGTCGGTACACATAAAATAAAAATTACGCTTTATGCTCCTTGGACCGAGCCTCTTAGCACAGAGTATACACTTGATGTGGTTGATTCTGAGCTTGCCGAGAGTGAGCTTGTTTACACAAATTGGTTTCACTATGATGGTATATCAAATTACTATAAAGTGCCTGTTTTTTCAAATAAATATAATGAAATAATGTATGATTTCATAAAAAAAGCCGTTGACCACGGCGTGAATATGCTGCTTATTCCTATGTTTACTCCACCGCTTGACACAAGAGAGGGAAGTGAACGCAAAACCACTCAGCTGGTTGATGTTTACAAAAACAATGGTGAGTATTCATTTGATTTTGATAGACTTATTTCTTTTATGAAAAAGGTTGAGTCTATGGGCATAGAATACTTTGAAATGAGCCATCTCTTTACCCAATGGGGAGCAAAATATGCACCAAAAATAGTAGCTACGGTTGACGGAAAGAAAAAGAAGATTTTTGGTTGGAAAAACGGGGCAACCTCTCCTGAATATACAGAGTTTCTTGATGCGTTTTTGCCAAAGCTAAGACAAAGACTAATCGATGAGGGGCTATACTCACGTTGTCGCTTCCACTTGTCTGACGAGCCAAATGAAAAATGTATTGAGGGCTACAAAAAGGCACACTCCGTTTTTAGAAGGAGTATGCCGGATGCGTTTATAACAGATGCCCTCAGTCATTATGATTTTTATAAGGACGGGCTTGTTGATGTTGCAGTGTGCTCAATAAAGACAATAGATACATTTCTTGAAAACAATGTGCCAAATCTTTTTGCATATTATTGCTGTGCGGAAAGCGGAGATTATCTTACAAACAGATTTATGTCGTACACCTCGCTACGTCAAAGAATAATCGGTGTACAGCTATATATAAACAACATAAGTGGCTTTTTACAATGGGGCTACAATTTCTACAACACAGTTTTATCGGATGAAGCAATTGATCCATATTTGATAACAGACGGTGGCGGTGGATATCAAAGCGGTGATGCGTTTATTGTTTATCCCGGAGAAAACGGAGCACTTGACTCACTTCGCCACGAGGTGTTTTATGACGGACTTCAAGATATGCGACTTCTTTGTACGCTTGAAAAGAAAATAGGCAGAGAAGAGGTTATAAAGCTTCTCGATTCCTTCGGCTACAAAAAAGGCTTTAGAGACTATCCTCACGATGAAAAAACATTTTTAAAACTTAGACACAGGGTGCATCAAATTTTAAAAAACAACTAAAAATCGTATACATATCTTGACATTTTGCGACAATAAAAAACAAAAAGAGCCTTGCATTTGCAAGGCTTTTGTGTTAAATTAAAAGTGGTAAGCTTTGAAGTGTGGAAATTATTTCCTCACCCGAGGTAAATATCATATCAATCATAGGACCAATGCTCATACCTTCAATTGCACCACTAAGAGCGGTGATTCCGGTAATCAATGCAGCGATAGCACCAACAAGTGCAACAATAGGTGTTATTAGTGCTGTAATCGGGGTAATTAGTCCGACAATTGCAGAAACAAGACCTGCTAAAACAGAGCCGATAAATCCTAAAACAGGAATAACGACATTAACGATTAAAAATAAAATAATTGCTATAACTATAATTGCGAAAAGCACCGTTAATAGTAACATATAGCACCCCTTAAATACCAATTTTTATCATTATATCATATATTTAGATGGCAGGTCAAGATGTAATTTACTATTTATGCTTAAATAGTTTATTTTGATTTAATTTTTAATAATAAACTATTAAATAAACAAGGCGAAATATTTTGAAAAAGGTGAGTTTTATGAGTTACTACATTTTATTCAATCCACATGCAGGTGAGGGTACAGCTGAGGACGTGGCAACTAAGCTGGCAGAAAAGCTTGGCACACCTGACTCTGTTTACAATATGACAGAGGTTGAAAGTTATGGAGATTTACTAACAGACAAGGAAAGCGACATTATTATTTTAGGTGGGGACGGCACACTTAATCGCTTTGTAAATGATACATATGACTTAAAGCTGGAAAACAAGATTTTTCTATATCCAATAGGAACAGGAAATGACTTTTTACGTGATCTTGGTAAGGAAAAGAGCGAGGAGCCTGTTGAGGTAACCAAATATCTAAAGAATCTTCCTGTTTGTGAAATTGACGGAGTTAAGAAATTCTTTATAAATGGCGTTGGCTATGGTATAGACGGCTACTGTGCCGAGGAGGGCGACAGACTAAAGAAGCTCTCAACCAAAAAGGTAAACTATACTGCTATTGCAATCAAGGGACTACTCTTTAAATTTAAATCAAGAAAAGCAAAGGTAACCGTTGACGGAGTAGAGTATGAATATAAAAAGGCTTGGCTATCTCCAGGTATGAACGGTAGATTTTATGGCGGTGGTATGATGCCGACTCCAAACCAAGACAGACTCAACGAGGATGGCACAATTTCAACAATGCTTTTCCACGGTCTTGGAAAGCTTGGCGCACTTATGATATTCCCAAAGATTTTCACAGGCGACCATGTAAAGAAGGTTAAAAAGATAGCAGTTCATACAGGACACGAGATAATAGTTGAGTTCGATAAGCCTTGCGCTGCACAAATTGATGGCGAAACAGTTTCTAATGTTTCAAAATGCAGATTTATTTCTCACAAGTTGGCAATTAAGGAGCTTGAAGAGGAAAAGGCTAAAGCATAGAATAGTAAAAAGGGTGCTAAATGCACCCTTTAATTATTGTTTTCAAGAAGGTAAGCAAGAGTTCTTATGGCAAAGGTACACGCTTCTTGGCGCACCTCGTTTCTGCCAATATCACCAAAGTTTACGGTTTTGGTAATTACATTACCGCAAATGTTAAAGCCGAAGCAAACCATACCAACAGGCTTTTCCTCCGAGCCTCCTGTGGGCCCTGCAATTCCGGTAATTCCAACACCTATTTCCGAAGAGGCAACACGAGAAACACCGAGTGCCATTTCGTAGGCGACCTCCTCACTGACAACACCATATTTGTCAATGGTGTCCTTTTTTACATTTAAAAATCTTATTTTTGAGTCGTTAGAATATGTAACAAATGAGCAATCAAACACGCTTGATGCATCAGCTACGCTGACAACCGAGCCGGCAACTAAGCCACCGGTGCAGGATTCAGCCAAGGATATTTTATAGCCCTTTTCCTTAAGTAAGCATACAAGTCGCTCCTCGGGAGTTAAAAATAGGTTGTCCATAATATACACCTCGAATAAAATATATAATTATTATATCACAAAAAACTAACGATGTCAAATTTTGATTGAAATTGGAAAAATAGTATGTTATACTACTAAATGATATTAAAAATGAAAAGCCGAAGCAAGCATTTCTGCCTGCTTCGACAATTGGAGCTGGTGGTGAGGATTGAACTCACGACCTGCTGATTACGAATCAGCTGCACTGCCACTGTGCTACACCAGCATTTAACATTGATATTTTACTATAATTATAAAGCTTTGTCAAGGGGGGAATGGATATGAATTTGTGTGATATAAGCACCGTAAAAAGACTTATGTCAAAGTATGGCACAGGCACTAAAAAAGGCTTTGGTCAAAACTTTTTAATCAATGAAGAAGTGCCATATAGCATTGCAGAGGCAAGCTATTCCTACCATAAATCCAAATATCCAAACGGAAAAATCGCCGCACTTGAAATAGGACCGGGAATTGGCTCATTGACAAGCGAGCTATGTCGTGCTTATGACAAGGTTGTAGCTGTTGAGATAGACAAAACTCTTATACCGATTCTTGGCGAAACTCTTGCTGAATTTGATAATGTAACAGTTGTAAACGAGGACTTTTTAAAGCTTGAGCTTGATAGCTTTTTAGAAAAAAACCTTGGGGAGTGTACGATTTCTGTATGTGCAAACCTTCCATACTATATCACAACGCCGATAATTATGGCATTGCTTGAAAATGCAAGACGACAAAACGGAGCTTCTAAATTTACATCAATTACCGTAATGGTACAAAAGGAGGTTGCCTCTCGTCTTTGTGCAACACCAAAGGACTCTGACTATGGTGCAATAACAGCCTCGATTAACTATTATGGTGAGGCAAAAAAGCTTTTCGATGTAACTCCTGACAACTTTTTACCTGCTCCAAAGGTAACCTCAAGCGTTGTTAGAATTGAGCTGTATGATGAGCCGAAATACAAGGTGGAAAGCGAAAAGATGCTACACCGAGTAATTGCCGGAGCTTTTGCACAGAGAAGAAAGACTCTTCTTAACTCGCTTTCAAGCTCATTTTCCGAGCTTTCAAAGGATGAAATTGCAGAAATCATAGTAAGGCTTGGCTTTGATATCAATATTCGTGGCGAAAGACTTTCAATAGAGGACTTTTGCTCACTTTCTGATGAATTTACAAAAGTAATTAATAAATAAGAGGTATAAATGTTATACGGAACACTTGCGAACGTAGCAACGGTAGTGCTTGGCTCCTTGCTTGGCATCTTTTTGGCACGGTTTTTTGAGAAAAGCAGAAGACTGAAAAAGCTACCGGATGCTTTAATGAAGGCGATTTCATTGTGTGTTATTTTCATAGGTCTTAAGGGTGCGCTTGATGGAATGCTCAAAATTACAGAAACAGGAACTGTTGAAACAACAGGAAACTTCTTAATTGTATTGATTTCAATGGTTGTAGGAACTGCAATAGGCTCTCTTATTAAAATCGACCATTTGTTAAAGAAGTTTGGTGATTTTATCGAAAGAAAGATGACCAAAAACAAAAGGGAAGAGAAGCCAACAGATCCAAATCAGCCTATTACCGCAGCAACTGATGCAGAGGACCAAAGGAGTATATCAAAAGCATTTGTGGCGACAACTCTTACATGCTGTGTCGGCGCGATGGCAATAATGGGCTCGTTAAATGCGGGACTAAATGGCGACCACAGTCTGCTTTATACAAAATCAGTTCTTGACTTTATAACAGCATTTGTTTATTCCTCTGCTTTTGGAATTGGAGCAATGTTTGCAGCCGTGCCAATTTTTTTATATCAAGGTGCAATCGAGCTTGGTGCAGGATTTTTAAAAGGAGTTTTAGAGGCATCTGTAAACGAAATGTCAATAGTCGGCTCAATAATTGTTATGGGCTTGGGACTCAATATGCTCGGTGCTACAAAGATTAAAATTGCAAATATGCTACCTGCAATATTTTTACCAATCTTACTTTGTCTAATTCCAATATTCTAGTAAAAAACAGACACTCCCTGCCACTTTTGGCTAAGGGAGTGTCCTTTTTTATTGTTATCTTACATATTCAACAACAGTGCTTTCGCCCTTGCTTAAGGATATTTTTTGATAGCCGGATTCATTGTAAGAAACATAGAATTCAGTATCTCTTTCAGCCTTAAGCGTTGCTATGGCAGTATCCTTAGTCCATTTAATTGAGACATCAACACCTGATTGTGTCTTTAAGCCTTTAACCTCACCGCTTGCAAGCTCCTTCGGCAGAGCAGGCAAAAGGTCAAATTTACCATTCGGTGCAGCATATAAAAGCATCTCATAAATAGCTGAGGTAAATCCCATATTTGCATCAATTTGGAAGGGTGCTTTCCCTGCGTGCATATATTTAAGCGTTACACCCATATTACGCCAGTCGTTGTGGTATGTAAACAGGTTTTCACCGGTACAGAAGCGGAGAAGAAGGTCAATACATTTCTTTACGCCCCTTCCGTCCTTTAGTCTTGCATAAATATTAGCCATATGAGCAAGAGACCATCCTGTTTGCTCCTTTAGACCGATTACAAGTCGTTTTTCAACGGCAACACGCATAGCCTCAAACATTTCCTTTTCGTTCTTGCCGATTTCATAAGATGGGAACAAAGGATAAATGTGGGACTGATGTCTGTGGTGATAGTTGTCAAGAAAATCGCTATGTAGCCATTCCTTGATAGCTCCATCCTCGTTGATTTCATACTCGGGAATAGAAAGTAGCATTTTCTTCCATTCTTCTACCTTGTCGCTGTCAACATCTAAAGATGTTGCAGAGTCAATTAGGTTGGTTAGAAGCTCCTTAAGAAGAGCAAAATCCATAGTTGGATTTATGCAAACGCTAATTTCTCCTCCGCCCTCAAATTTTCCGTTTGGCCTGTTTTCAGGAGAGTCAGACGGATAGGATTTTAGCTTACCGTTTTCATCATATACATAAAAATCCTCGTAGAAAAGTGCACATTCCTTCATAAAAGGATAAGCCCTGTTTCTTAAAAACTCGACATCCCTTGTGTAAAGGTAGTATTCATAATAAATTGCACTAATCCAAGCAGAGCTACCTGTCCAATATAGAACGTGAGGCTGTAAATTTTTCTTTTTGCCACAGCCGTTGTCCATAAACAGAGGCAAGAGCAGTCCACGACAGCCATACAGGTTACGAGCGTTTTCACGATAATCGTCCTTGAACTTGTCGTAAAGGTTGAAAAGCGGTAGAAGTGATTCGGCAAGAGAGCCACGACAAGCCTGCCAATATGCCATTTGAATGTTTTCATTGTTGAAATATGTACAAGCCCAAGCAGGGGAATATTCACCATTCCAAATGCCTTGCAAATTAGCCGGGAAGCTACAATTAATTGACGAGGATATAAGCAAATATCTACCAAAGTCCGCCATTTTTTCAATTAATCGAGCGTCAACTACACCATTGTAGCTATCGAGTAAAAGCTCCTCGGTTGAACGGTTTTCACCACTTGAAAGAGAAAGAGTAGTCCTGTTAAACAGCTCGGAAAATCTTTTGCTATGCTTTAAGTAAAGCTCGTCATAATCGCTTGATAGTTCATTTACAAGCTCAAGCATTTTGTCTTGTCCTTGAATTGTATCACACGCATAAACAGCAAGAAGCACCTCGGTTGCGTTTGTGATTTCTAAAAATCCATTAAATGATGCATCGCCACTCATATCAATTTTTCTCTTCTTAAGAGTGCCGAATTTCATTTCTCCGTCTGTTTTTAAAATCTTGATAATTCCACAGTAATTTAACCCACCCTGTGTCGTAAATTCACTATAAATTCCGTCGTTTGAGGTATAGGTTTTTTGCTCGGAAGCTCCGCCCTCGTCAGGCAGGTCGGTTAAGTCGTGCTTTTCAAGTGCAAGCTTTATATTTTGAGGAGCTTCACTTGTTAGTCTAACAATTATTGCACCATTATCCTGTGAGGCAAACACCTCACGTAAGCAATCATAACCGCCATCCTTGTAGGAAACTCTACACACACCGTTTTCCATATCGAGTGAGCGTGAATAATCGGTAAAAGCATCGTTGCTTTCAAATAGCATATGTATATCAAAGGCAGGATAGTATTTACCGCTTGAAGGTTGATATTTTTTCTCTAAAAGAATGTTTGTATAGTAGCTCTCGGCGGTGATGTAGTCGCCCTTGTCCATAAGACTGCGAACCTCATTTAAGGCGTAGGAAATATCAGGTATTTCCTTGTTTTCACACCAGTTGAATAGAGCCTCGTGATTTATAAGGATTCTTTCGTCGTAAACCGCACCGTAAACAGAAGCACCTAAAACACCGTTTCCAAGCGGTGTAGTATCATTCCATCTAGTTGCCGGGTATTTGTTTATCAGTATTTTTTTCATAAAAGCACCGTCCTTTAAAAGCTTGATTTTAGTATATCACAAGAAATTTGACGTGTCAATTACTATGCCTGATAAGAATAAAACTAATTTGGTTCTATTCTCACTTGGCATATTGACATTTACTTATGTAAATGATACAATCAAAATAGGCTATGCCGAGTAAAAATGATGCCTATAGGCACAAGGAGTTAAAATGAGCATTCAAAGTGAAAGAGCCGAGAGAACAAAAGGCTACTGCTATGACAGATTTGGTATGTTTATCCATTGGGGACTTTACGCTATCCCTGCTGATAACGAATGGATTCGTTCAAGAAATAGAATTACAATAGAGGACTATCAAAAATATTTTGATACCTTTGACCCTGTAAATTATGACCCTAAAAAGTGGGCAAAGCTTGCAAAGCAAGCGGGAATGAGATATGCCGTTTTGACAACAAAGCATCACGATGGCTTTTGCCTTTTTGATAGCCAATATACTGACTACAAGGCAACAAATACACCGGCAGGTCGTGACTTAGTAAGAGAATATGTCGATGCCTTTCGTGCTGAGGGAATAAAGGTAGGCTTTTACTATTCGCTCCTTGATTGGCACCATCCCGACTATCCTGCTTACGAGGATCTTCACCATCCTATGAGAGGCAACGAGGCTTATAAGGAGCAAAGAGGTCAGCATTTTGAAAGATATGTTGAATATATGCACAATCAAGTAAGAGAGCTTCTTACAAACTACGGAAAAATTGATATTATTTGGTTTGACTTTTCATACGGTGATATGACTGCTGAAAAATGGGAAGCTACAAAAATGGTAAAAATGGCAAGAGAGCTTCAGCCCGGTATCATAATCGATAACCGTATGGGTGGAGATGTATGCTCAGCTGAGCCTGAGATTTATTCGGGCGACTTTGCTTCTCCTGAGCAAATGATTCCGGCTTACGGAGTCGTTGACGTGTTTGGCAACCCTGTTCCTTGGGAAACCTGCATTACACTCAATGGTCATTGGGGCTACAATGCAAAGGATTTAAATTACAAGAGTGCAAGAAATGTAATCAATATGCTTATGGAATGTGTAAGCAAGGGCGGAAATCTACTCTTAAATGTAGGACCGGACGCAAAGGGCAACATTCCGGAAAAGAGCATTGAGATACTAACAGAGGTTGGCGAGTGGATGAGGCTGAACGGCGAGGCTGTTTATGGCTGCGGAATTGCAAACATACCAAAGCACGATTGGGGCAGAATCACAAAGGGTAAGGATGCAATTTACCTATATGTTCAAGACACCTGCTCTGAAAATATTGCAATCTATGATTGCCCATATAAAGCAAAGGGAGCGGTTTTACTTGCCGATGGTAGTGAAATAAGTATGGCTGAGCCTTGGAACGCACACAGCTACAAGGTAAATGGCAAGGAAGCAATCTTTGTTTCAACCCCTGAATTTAGAAATCTAAACGGAAACAAAAATGTAATTAAAATTTATTTGGAAACGGAATGAAAAAAGAGAAATGCTGACAAGCTCAGCATTTCTTTTTTATTATCGAATGGTAAATTATAAATGAATAAATAAATTTTAGTATTGACAATAAAGTAATTATTTGCTAAACTGATTATAACTATTTTTAAATATTATTTTATATTATATGGAAAGGATTTAGGTGAAAAATGAATAATTTTGATACTGAAAACCAATCCGTAAATGAGAATAACAAAAACAACTTAATGAATATGACAGAGAAGGAAATAAAGGAATATATCGGCTTTGCCAAGTTTAAGAAAAGGCTTCTTGCCATTCGTCTTTTAAAGACGCTTCTTGCAACCTTGGCGTTTGCATTTATAGCTTGTGGTGTAATGCTTATAATCACAAAGCTTGATGCTTGGGATATTTCTCCTTGGTTTTCACTTTTGTTTGGATTTGGAGCAGGAGCTATAACATTTCCGTGCGTGTTTTTGCCACTTTCGTTTACTGACAAAAAACTAGCTTACAGGCTAGACGAGGAGCTTTCCTTAAAGGAAAGGATGCACACCTCACTTCAAAATTTAGATAATAATTCTTTGATGAGCGTTCTTTTAAGACAAGATTTGAAGAAGGCAACGGAGAAAATCAAAGCAAAGAGAATAAAGGCAAGAGGCTTACCGGTTTACATTGCCGTGGCAGTAATCGGTCTTGCCACACTTATAACAGGCTTGGCTATAAAGCAAGAAAAGGTAGAGCCACCGCCTCCGCCACCACCTCCGCAAGATGAAGCTTGGAGCTTGTCTATGGAGGATGAATTAGCCATTAAAGAGATAATCAAGGCGGTTGAGGACTCAAGCATGGTATCCTTAGCAAAAGAAGAGCTTGTGGGAAAAATGAACGAGCTTTTGACAGCTCTGAAGCAAGAGGATAATTATGAGGACGCTCGTAATTTGGTAGCGGACTGTGCTGATGAAATGGACAAGATTACATACAAAACAGGCTCAAGTGGTGCACTTTACGACGCTATAAAGGCAAAGAATACGCCATTTACAAGAGAAATTGCGAGAATGCTCACCAAAACCGATAAAACAAAATATGAAATTAAGTTTAGTGATGCTATCGATTCACTCAAGCATAAATACGAGGAGTTTGAGGAGATAACACCGGAGCAACAAAAGGAAATGAAGGAGGATACAATGCTTCTTTTGTCCTTTGCTTCGCTAGATGTGCTTTCGGCACTTGCTGAATCGGGAGTTGATTCAAGCGACACTCTGTATGGCTATTTGGAAAGCCTAATTACTATTAACAAAAACGGCGTTTACGGAATTAAGACCATAGGCGAAAAAATGGAGGTTTTCAACTACGGTTGGGCATCTATTCAGCTAGAGGGACTAAAGGACACAACTCTTAAAAACAATATTTACGAGGAGCTCCTTTCACAAAACCAAAACTATTCCGTTGGCTATGGTGCCTCAGACGGACTTCGTGAGCTGTTTGAAATAGCAGTACCTCAAAGAGAGGATATGACCTCGGAGGATGCCGAGGAGGATGATGATAGCGGGGTAGAAGAGGATGAGGACAAAAACGCAGCAGGTGGCTACGGTCCCGGCTTGATTCTTGGTACAGACGAGCTTATCTATGATAAGGAAAACGGACAAACCATAATAACACAAGAAATTTACCAAAAATATAAGGAAATAATGAATAACCACTTTGCCAACGAGGACGGCACAGTTCCCGAGGAAATTAAAAAGTATTTTGACTTGCTTTTGAAGGGTTATGAAGAAGGAGAAAAGGAAAATGGATAATAAGATAACAAATGCGAAAAAGGTAGCAACAAAGATAGATACACCAAAGCCGGATGCAAATCAAGAGGCAGAAAAGCCGATAGCTAAGGCTGAAGCTCAGCTTGATAAGGTAAAGGAATTTAGTACTCGTGTTGCTAAGATTAAGGACGAATTAAAAAAGGACGTTGTTGGTCAAGAGGAAATTATTGACAGCGTTATTATAGCTATTGTTGCCGGTGGTAATGTGCTTCTTGAGGGTGTTCCGGGCGTTGGTAAGACACGTTTGGTTCGTTCTCTTGGTAGAGTTTTATCACTACCATTTTCACGTATTCAGTTTACTCCTGACCTAATGCCATCTGACGTTACAGGTGCAAACATCGTTGAAAAGGACGAAAATGGTAAGTTGGTTACATCCTTTAGAAAGGGACCTATCTTTGCTAACCTGGTTCTAGCTGACGAAATTAACCGTGCAACACCAAAAACACAATCCGCTATGCTTGAGGTAATGCAGGAGCATAAGGTTACAGTTGGCAACAATGTACATAAAATAGCAGAGCCATTCTTCGTTTTGGCGACTGAGAACCCAATTGAGCAAGATGGTACATATCCGCTACCGGAGGCTCAGATGGACCGTTTTGTGTTCAAGCTAATAGTTAAGTTCCCAAGCGATGATGAGCTTGTAAATATTGTTAAAATGACACAGGTTACTCTTGATGAAACAGCAGAGAGCGTAATTAATGGTGAGGAAATTCTCGAAATGAGAGCTCTTGCATCTCAGGTTCTCGTTTCTGACGAGGTGCTTATGTATGCAATCAAGCTTGTATCAGGCACACATCCTGAGCTTGATAGTGCTTGTCCATCTACAAAGAAATACGTAAAGTACGGTGCTTCTCCTCGTGCAGCACAGGCTCTTATTACCTGCGCTAAGGTAAAGGCACTTATGGACGGCAGATACAACGTATCATATGACGATATAAACGAGCTTGCATATCCTGTTCTTCGTCATAGAATGAAGGTAAACTTTACAGCAGTAAACGACAAATTAAGCGTTGATGACGTAATTGCAATGATTATAAAGGAGACCAAAAAGGTTCACTAAAATGAGTAAATTCACAATAAATGAGCAGGTGCTTTCTGAAATCGAAGCATTACAAAGCTTGCTCAAAAACAATGTAGCCGGTATGTTTGGTGGAAACCGACAAAGTAAAAACTTCGGCTCATCCTGTGAATTTGCAGATTATCGTGATTATCAGCCGGGCGATGATATCAATAAAATAGACTGGAACGCATATGCCAGATTTGATAAGCTTTATCAAAAGCTATACCTTGATGAAAGGCAGATGCACACAAGGATTTATATTGATGCAAGTCGCTCTATGTATCACGGTAACAAGGACAAGGCAGAGCAAGCACTGAGAATAGCTGCTACCTTTGCTTACCTATCCATATGCGAAATGGACAAGGTATCAATTTACGCAATTCACGGAAGTGAGATAGAAGAGGTTGTCGGTGGACTTGTGGGCAAGGAGGCCTACATAAACTACATAGGCAAGCTAAACGATATAGACTTTGTCGGCGATAGCCACATCAGTGATGCGATTTTACCATCAAATGTGGGCAGAGGCGATGGATTTTCCATTGTCATTTCTGACTTTTTGACCGACGATAACTACGAAAACGCCATAGACCATCTAGTAACAAAGAAAAGAGATGTTCTTTGTATTCAGGTTTTGGCAGCTGATGAATTGAACCCTCAAATAAGAGGTAAAATGCATCTGTTTGACGTAGAGGATTCGAATAAAACATATCGTAAAAAAATAGATAATGACATCATCAGGGCATATAAGGACGCCTTGAGCTTTGTCATTGAAAGAATAAAAAATTATTGCGAAGCAAGAGGGGCTACATATCTGTTAGCTCCGGCAAACGCAACTGTTTTTGATGTGTTCTTTGGCAAGATGGTAGACTTGGAGGTGCTTAAATGATTTATCCTTTAGGACTTCTGGCTCTGCTTGGTATCCCTGCGATAATAATAATCTACATTATAAAAAGCCAATACACAGAGCAAACAGTAAATTCAACATATATTTGGTCGCTTAGTGAAAAATTCTTAAAGAGAAGAAATCCGCTAAGTGGTCTTACAGGTATTATTGCGCTTATTTTGCAAATTTTGATGGTTATTTTAATAGCCTTAGCTATTGCACAACCACAGCTAGCTATCGGAAAGGCGTCTCGCTACTGCTTTGTGGTAGACGGCTCAGCTAGTATGAATATGGAAAATGGGGAGTCCTCTCGCTTTGAAAGAGGAATCAATGAAATTAAGGAAATTATAGATGATGCACCAAACGGCAGCAAGTATTCTATAATTTACGTTTCAAACGAGGCAACAATGGTGCTTGAGGAGTGTGAGGACAAGGAGCTTGCCTTGTCTCAGCTCGACACGCTTGAGCCATCATATACAGAAACAAATTATGAAAGTGCTATGAGTGTAGCAAAATCATATTTTGATAACTGTAAGGTGGGAAATGCAGGACAGGATTCAAGCGATAAATCAACACCGCTTGTTTATCTTGTAACCGACAAAAATTATGATTCAAGCAAGAATGTAACAGTAGTCAATGTCTCAAATAACGAGAACAACTATTCAATTACAAATTTTGAGTGCTCACTCGATGGAAGCACTCTAAATATAAAAGGTCAGCTAAACGCTTATCTTGGCAACGCTGTATTAAAGCTCAAAATTTATCAAGCAAACGGGGAAGCAGAAGCCCTAGTGCTTGAAAAATCATATGATGTAGGAAAGTACAATGCTGAAACAAAAGAGGGCTTTTTGCTTGAAGAAAAAATTACAGTAGAAGAGCTTTCATACTCCAGCATAAGAGCAGTTATTGAAAACGAGGATGCTTACAAAAACGACAATGAAGCAATAGTTTATAATGTGAAAAACGAACAGCAGTACAGCACACTAGTCGTTAGCGAAACTCCGTTCTTTTTCCGTGCAGCAATTGATGCACACGGTGACTATAAGATTACATATGTTACCCCGGAGGAATACGAGGACTCTTATATAAATAATTCCTACGGATTGTATATATTTGATACTTATACTCCAAACGAGCTGCCAAAAAGCGGTACTGTGTGGATGATAAACTCAAACAAGAGCGTTGAAAACTCAGGCTTCGGTTATTACTCAAGCGTAACCTTGAGTGCACCGGAGGTGATGAAAAAGACAACCGCCTCTGATAGTGCTATTGCAGATAAGCTTGTTGGCGTCGGCGAGAAAAACAACGACCTATATCTAACAGGATATCAAAGATATAGCATCTACGGTGATTATTTAACACTTTATAGCCACGAGGGCTCACCGCTTATAATGTTTGGCTCAAACTCATATGGAAACAGAATGGTTGTTTTTGCATTCAGTCTACACGATTCTAACCTTGTTTTAACAGGTGATTATGTTAATCTTGTTGGCAATTTGCTAGATTATTCCTTCCCTGAGGTAATTGCTAAAACAGATTATGTAGCAGGTGAGAGTGCAACTGTAAATACAATTGCAAATACCGAAAGCATAAAGGTAACAACCCCACTTAATAACGAAAAGTATCTTGATACAACAAAAACAGAAAACAGCCTTATTTTAACAGAGGCTGGAACATATAAAATAGAGGTAAGTGACGGAAACAACACAGTTGAGCATAAGATATTTGTCTCAACCCCGGAGGGCGAGAGCATACCAAACCTAAATGGTGGAGCTTTTGATATTGCCGGAGAGCCTGTTGAAAGCACACGCAAGGGTGTTTACAACCCACTTATCATTATATTTATTGCATTAGCTATAATATTTGCGGCGGATTGGATGGTGTTTATGTATGAAAAACGTCAGCTTCGATAATCCGTGGTTATTCCTACTTGCAATTCCACTAATTTTGCTTATTTTAATTCCTTTCTTTATTGCAATAAGAAAGGAAAACAGGCAAAAAACAACAGTAGCATCCTTAGTTATTCATATGGCAATAGTTGTCTTAGTTTGCTTTGCCGCAGCAGGAACTATGATAACTGAAATTAAGACAGAAACTACTGTTTATGTGGTGGCGGACGTATCCTATTCCTCTGACAGAAATCTTGATTTGGTTGACCAATATATTGAGGAAATAAGGAGCGATTTGCCCCGAAACACAAAGCTTGGAGTTATTTGCTTCGGTAAAGAGGCAAAGGAGCTATATCTTGCGGGCGAGGAGCCTAAGAGTGTTAAGGACTCTATAATACTGACTGAGGGCAAAAACGAGGCAACAGATATAAGCTCAGCTCTTTTATATGCATCAAGCGATGCGTATTATCCACAAGAAAACATCAAAAAGATGATTCTTATCACAGACGGTAAGGACACAATGGGCTCAAGCCAAGGAGACTTGATTTCCGCTGTCGGAGTGCTTGAGAAAAAGGGTATAGAGCTTGACGCAATCTTCCTTGATAATAATCTAAAGGAAGGTCAAAATGAAATTCAAATTTCTGATATCTTAGGCACATCTAAGGTCTTTTCACAGGCTGAAGCCGAGCTAAAGGTACTGTTGCGTTCCAATTATGAAAGCAAGGACGTAAACGGTAAAACAAGCATAACCGTTTATGAAAAGCCACACAGTGCTGATGCTTCAGAATATAAGGCTCTTGACCTTGGCGGCGAATTAAAGGACATAGAGCTGCTTTCCTTACTCAACACACAAACAATTAAGCTGCCTAAGAGAACAGAGGGCGTTTATGACTACAAGATAGTTGTTACCCCTGCTAACGATGGCGACTACACCGAGGAAAACAACACATATACATTTACTCAAGAGGTAAGCGACGACATTAAGGTGCTTGTAATATCCGGAAACAAGGAGGATGCACAGGCTATTGACGATATCTATACGGACGTAGCCACTCTTGATACATTTGTTGTTGACCTGGATAAAAACGAAAATTCAAGAGTTAGAAAGCTACTTGAGGACGGCACACTAAAAACAGATACCTTGCCATATACAATAGAAACACTAACTATGTATGATGAGGTAATCGTTTCTAATGTCGATATTAGAATTATTCCAAATGTAACATCATTTGTACACTATCTTGACGTAGTTGTTGCTCAGTTTGGTAAGGGACTTATCACAATGGGCAACTTAGAGATACAAAACAGAGATGATGATGCTCTTGGACAGCTCAAGAAGCTTAGCGATATGCTTCCTGTAAGCTATGGAAACAAGAACGAGGACAAAAAGCTTTATACATTTGTGCTTGATACCTCACACAGTATCAACCAAGCATATAAGTTTAGAGCTATCAAGGAAACGACAAAGAAGATTCTTTCAATTCTTGATGATGGCGACTATGTTTCAATAGTTTCATTCTCGGGCGAGGTAAAAATTGAGGTAGACTCAACTGAGCTTGGGCCAAACAGAGCTGATATTGAAAAAACAATTGACAATTTACAGCTTGGACAGGGCACACTCTTAGGTACTGCTCTTAATACTGCTTATTATGTTGCAAAGAACTTTGACGCAGGAGAGAGCCGTGTAATGCTCATTTCCGATGGTAAAACAAGCCTCTATGATGTAAATGCAAGAGATGTTGCAAAGAAAATGAAGCTTGATGGTATAGTTGCTTCAACAATTAACGTTGCTACAAGCGAGGAGGATGCAGTTAAGCTGCTTGAGGACGTTGCAAAGCTTTCAGGTGGTAAGTCATATGAGCTTGAGGATGTCGATGCGGTTGAGGAGTTTATTTACACCGAGATTGCCGATGACCTAACCGAAACAATAGTAGAGCAGGAATCCCCTGTGCACGTTAAAAATCCTGATCCAATACTAAATGGAATCAAGGATGAACCCGCACCTATCTTTGGCTATGTTCAAACAGACAAGGAGCCTGATGCAACTGTATACCTAACAGTTGACTATCAAAAAAATGACGATCCCGATTCAGTGGTTCGTGTTCCGCTTTATTCAACAAGAAATCACGTTAATGGTAAGGTTGCAACCTTTGCAAGCGCACTATCTAACGATTGGCTAAAGGGTTGGGACGACGAATTTAAAAAGACCTTCTTTGTAAATATGCTAATGAGCAATTTACCGGATCAAAAGGTTGACTATCCATATACAGTTCAAATCGAAAAGGGTGTAGTAGATACAAAAATTACTGTTACCCCTGCCGAGGTGCGTTCGGATGCTAAGGCTGTTGTAATTTACAAGAGCACAGAAAATTCTGAGCCAACAAGAGTTGAAATGAGCTTTGACTCACAAAAGTTTTTCTGCAATATTAACACAGAAAAAACAGATATTTATGATGTTCAAGTCATTTATATATATGAGGAAAGCCCCGGATACTTAATGGATGTTTTAGATGCTGAAGGAACAAAAATCGGTAGCATCGAAATGGAAAACGGCTCACCTAGTGTCTTAATTATAGGTGAAAAGAGCTATATCTTAAGTAAGATATACAACAAAAAGGATAAGGGCATAAACGGTAAATATACATCATCAAACGAAAATGGCAATATTATATTTACTATGACAGTTGATACAACTGACAACGAAACAACCAATCCAACTCTAACCTTTGTATATACAGATGGAGAAGAGGAAAAAACCGATGTGCTCGGCTACAATATTTATAAGGGTAATATAGCAAATGCGTATGTACAAGTGCCATATTTAGCAGAATATGATGCTTATACAACATTTACACCATCTATACTACACGCAAGTATAGAGGGCGAGGTGGTAAACGGCTCCGGACTTAAGGTCGAGGTCGATGAGGACAGAATTGAGCTTTACGAAAAGCCACTTGCTATGTATTTCTTAGCACTTGCAGCAGTACTGTTTGTTGCTGACGTTGCTATAAGAGTTATTAAGGTTAAGAAAAAGAAGAAGGGAGTAAAATAATGAAATCAAGTGTTTTTAAAAGAATTTTTTGCCTAATGCTTGTTGCTGCATTCATATTTTCTCTCTTCGCTTGTAGCACTCCAAGCACTAATACAGGCACACAAACAAATACTAACACAAACACAGAATCAAGCACTAATACAGGCACAAATACAGACACAGATACGGACGAAATAAGTGCAACTGCATTTACCGTTACTCTTGTTCATAACGGAGAAAAATATATTCCAACAGAGGAAATTACCGTTTATTGGACAAAGAAAAACGAGATTGCAAGTACAAACCAAAGCGTTCATTCAGCTACCTTTAATAAGGACGGCGTAGCTTGGGTTGATGGTCTTGACGGAGACTATCGTGTTACACTTTCAAAAGCACCGGGGGAGCTTGCGTACAATCCAAATGTACACGAGGCGACCAACAATAAAAGAAATATAGAAATTGAGCTTTACGATGTTATAAAAACAAC
>JAGAMD010000024.1 GCA_017624905.1 Clostridia bacterium
AAGCCTGGTGATAACGTAACTATGACTGTTGAGCTTATCACACCTATCGCTATCGAAAAGCAACTTCGTTTTGCTATTCGTGAGGGTGGTAGAACAGTAGGTTCAGGTACAGTTTCTGAAATCCTTGCATAATTAGGTTACTAGTTATATAAAAAAGAGCTTCTTTTGAAGCTCTTTTTTCTTTATAATTCAACATAATTTCACTTAAAATTCGTTGACAAAACTCTTATTCTATTATAAAATTAATATATAAATATATATAAGGAAGAAAAATATAAAAATGAACTATTTTGACACATATGTTTCGAACTCGTTAGCCCCTTCTAGTAATCAAAGCTATTTTTTGAGTGATGAAAAATGCGTATCACGTAGCTTTTATAAGGTTTATAATGGTGGAAAAAACGAATATTCGTTTGTTTTTTCTAATGTTATTTACTCAACATTTGCAGATGGCAGCTATTCTCAAGCTAATTTGAAGTGCGATAAATGGGAAATTTTAAGCCTAAAAGCACTAGTAATAGACTCAAAAACACGCGATTTTTCAACACCTAAAATTGTTCGTGAATATCAACTAACCTTTGATGGAAAAATATCAAAGGAGATGGAAATTGAGGGTGAAATTTATACAGACGGCATAGTAATTAATGCAGAAAAAGACGATTATATTTGCCTCGAAATGGAGTTTGTGGGCAGTGGAAAAATGCCATATTTTGAGGAGCTTTGGATTCCGGCATACAGACTTGTTGATGATAAATGGATAGAAAACAAGCAAACTCCACTTGCTAATATGGTAGGAATTAAGCGTGTTGTTAACAACAAAATAGGCTTTCTTGGCGACTCGATAACTGAAGGCATTGGTAGTGAAATAAACTCATATAAATGGTGGAACGCCATAATTGCCGAGATTTCAGACGATAATAATTCATATTGGAATTTAGGCATAGGCTTTGGCCGTGCTGATGATATTGCAACTGATGGAATATGGCTCGACAGAGCAAAAAATATGGATATTGTTACTCTATGCATCGGTGTAAATGATATTTGTCAAGGCTTTAAAGCTGATAAAATTAAAGATAGTATTGAAAAAATCGTAAATATTTTGACCAAAAATAATGTAAAAGTAATACTTTTTACAGTCCCGCCATTTGATTATGACGAGGAAAAAAGAAAAAGATGGAACGAAGTTAACAATTTTATTAACAATAAACTATCAAAAAAGGTTGAGGTTTTTGATACGGTTTCCATATGGGGACAAGATGCACCGAACGAGCACTTAGCACGCTATGGAGGGCATCCAAATGAAGAAGGCTCACTCGAACTTGCTAAAACATTCATAGAAAAGAAATACTTTAAATCTATATATAACTAAAAACAGCCGATTTTATTAAAAATTGGCTGTTTTTCATCTCTTAATATAAATGAACGTATTAACATATGAGCATACATAAATTAAAGATTTTTGTTTGCCGGTCCGTTTAAAACCTCACCATCACTATCAAATTTAGAGCCATGACACGGACACTCCCATATTTTTTCATTCTTATTCCATTTTAATCTGCAACCAAGATGCGTACATCTTTTATTTGAAAAATTTAATATGCCAACTAAAGCTTCACCCATATTAACAATTAGTTGCTTTTTTAAAATGCTTCGTTGTGGTGAAAATAACTTTTCATACTTATTTTCTTTACCCGATATTAAATCGCAAATTAGTTCAGCTCCCACCATACTGCTTGTCATCCCCCATTTATTGAAACCGGTTATGACATAAATATTTTCATTTCTACCATAATATTTGCCTATATATGGAATACCGTCAAGCGTGATACAATCCTCGGTAGCCCATTTGCATTTAATCTTATTTCCGGGGAAATATTTGTTTGCTAACTCCTCTAGCTTTGCAAATCCATCACATTTTTTGCCTGTTCTATGCTTTTGTCCCCCAAATATTAAATAATCGCCATAGCTTCTTAGCGACAAAATTCCTTTGTCATCAATGTACATTCCATCAAATTTTTTAGTGTTTTCAAGTGCTAATGCGTAGCTTTTTTCTTGATACATTTTAGCAAAATATAAGCCATGCTTGTCCATAAAAGGAAAGTGTGTTGCAAAAACTATTTTTTTAGCATCTATTCTATATTGTTCAGTATAGGCAGTCGTGCCTTTTATTTTGTCAATATGAGTGTTTTCATAAATGTTTAAATCCTTAGAAATTTCTTTCAAAAACTTTAAAGGGTTGAAGGATGCTTGGTTTTTGAATTTTATTGCTCCCAATGTATCAAATGGAAGCTCGGGACAAGATACTAGCTCACAATCTATACCTATTTTTTCAAGTGCATTAAATTCATTTTCAAGCTTGTTTTTGTTGTCAAATGTGTAAATATAGCTATCACACTCAACAAAATCGCAATCTATGTTTTTACAAAGCTTTTTATATTTACTAATAGCATCCTCGTTTGCCTCATAATATAGCTTAGCTATATCTCTGTTAAACTCTTTTAAAAGTCTGCCATATATAAAGCCGTGCAAAGAAGTTATTTTAGCTGTAGTGTTGGCAGTCGTTTTGTTGCAAATAACATCACTTTCAACCAAAATATAATCAATTCCTTGTTTTTCAAGCATATAAGCACATAAAATACCTGCTATACCACCACCTATTATTAGTACATCACATTTCTTGTCGCCGTCAAGAGCGGGGAAGGATGGCATTGTAGTACTACCTTGCCAAATAGATCTCAAAATATCACCTCAATTTTAATATTTTCCTTAGTTTGTCCCAAAAAATAAAAAGCACTCAAAAAAGTGCTTTTTATTGTAATATAGCCACAGGGTAGCAAATTTTATTATAAAAGAATACATATTAATCCATTTGAGCCTTCATTAATTACACGTGATAGTGTATCAGAAAGCTTGTTTCTGGATTCTTGGGAAATATGTTCAAGCTTTGCGTGAATACCATCGTTAACAAGCTCATAAAGGGACTTACCAAACATTTTGGATTCCCATAGCTTTTTAGGATCATCCTCAAACTCTTCAAGCATATTTTTAACTATTTCTTCACTTTGCTCAGCACTGCCAACAATAGGATTAATTTCAGTGTTAATATTAGCTCTTATTAAATGAATTGATGGAGCTGATGCCTTTAGCTTAACACCATACGAGCCTGCTTGCTTAACTATTTCAGGCTCTTCAAGAGTCATATCGTCAACATCCGGCAAAACAATGCCGTACCCTCCTTGGTTAACCTCATAAATAGCATCTGCAAACTTATCGTATTCCTTTTTAACCTCCGCAAGCTCCTTAATATTTAAGAATAAATCCTCATCGTCCTTTATTTCTATACCACAGAGCTCACTCATAATTTGATAATATAGCTTTGGAAGTAAATTAATAGTTATTTCAATTTCGCCTGTGCCAAGGTTAGCTTTTAATTTAGGCGTGCCACAAATGTTTTCGTTTTCCGAAAGTGATTCGATGCACTTTTTAGCATCATCAATTTTTTCAACATTTAAAATCGCATTTTTTATCGAATTTAATAGGCTAAGCTTTAGCCAATGATTGGTATCGAGAGAGGTAATATATTTTGGTAAAATAAACTTGATTTCATTTATAGCAAATTGACCTAAAATAAGCTCAAAAATGCCTTCGAAATCTTCATTTGTTAGCTCAAGAGCATTAACAAGAGCAACAGGAGCAGTATATTTTTCCTCTAGAGAAATCGCAAGTGCTTGTGCGTTTTCGTCGAGGGGAGTGGCTGAATTTAATACAATCACAAATGGCTTGTTCAGCTCTTTTAGCTCATCGACTATACGTTTTTCAGATTTTTCATATGCTTCTCTTGATAGTTCGCCGATAGTGCCATCGGTTGTTAGAACAATTCCAACGGTAGAGTGGTCGCAAATTACCTTTTTAGTGCCAAATTCAGCTGCCTTTTCAAACTCCATTGGCTTTTTATCCCAAGGAGTCATAACCATTCGTGGGCCATCGTTTTCCTCGCCCCCAATAGCACCGTCAACCATATATCCAACACAATCAATAAGCCTTACCTTCATGTTTGAGCTTCCTAGGCAGATATTAACCGCCTCATCGGGAATGAATTTTGGCTCGGTTGTCATAATAGTCTTACCTGAACCACTTTGAGGAGTTTCATCCTTGGCTCTTTCTCTGTCGTATTCTGACTCTATATTAGGAATAACAAGTGAGTCCATAAATTTTTTAACAAATGTTGATTTTCCACTTCGCACGGGTCCAACAACCCCAATATAGATTTCGCCATTTGTCCTTTTTGCAATATCGTCGTATATGTTCATTATAGTTCCCGTCCTTTTTGGAATATTAATTTATTAAATCATATTCCTTGTCAAGGAAAAATATGCAAAAAGAAAACGCATCTCAAAAGAAATGCGTTTTTATTTATTGAAATAGCGGAAGTAAGAATTTTGCAATCAATGCAAAAATACCACCAAGCTTAGCAAGTGCAAAAATCATTGAAATAGCTATAGGAATTAGAGCTAAAACCAAAGATAATATAGAAGCTATCAAATTACTTGCTAAAATTACAATCATAGAAACAAGAGAAGAGGTATTTGCTATATTGCCAACCATGTCTCTGTTTTTGTTTTTGCTTTTGTCGATAGATGCAAAAACCAATCCCATTATCTGTGGCGGAATGTTAAATATCATATTGAGAAAAATGATAATTGAAGAAATAACCAATACCACAACGGAAATTGTAATAGAAATTGGTGCAGCGACAAGACCTATAAGTAATGAAAAGACAGAAATAATCGGTGTTAATATTAGGTCAAGCGAGACTGCAACACCGGCATTTAAAATAGAAAACAGAGAAATAATAGCACAAGCTAAAGAAAGGATAGCAAATACCTTAATTCGTTTTTCTTTTTTAGTAGCCTTTTTCTTTGTCTTTTTATTTTTAGAAACAGGAACAATAGAGGTTTTGTCCTCGTAAACAACCAAGCTAGCTTGTACGGGAACAATTTCACCCTTTTCTGTCGCCACAATTTCACCTTTATATGTATCTAATTTATTGTCCATAAATACCTCACATTAAATGAAGACTGCCAAAACAGCACCAACAATGGTGGTTATAATTGCTAAAAATCCACCGCCCATAGTTGTTACAAAGTTAGCAACTGTTGGGAATAGGTCAAATACTATAAATGAAATAACAATAATGCCAAGATTAATGAGTGAAAGCACTCCACCAAGGAGCGAAACGATAAGACCCGACAAAGAAAGACCATTAACGGTTTTAGATTTTATTAAATCGAAAATGAACAAGCCTGTGCCAATTATTGATAAGAAAAATGCAAAGAAAATGAAAATAGCAAAAATCTTAAACATAGGTGTTGGACCGGCACAAACACAGCACAAGCAAGAAAAAGTGCCACAAATAAGCGATATTATATTCATAAATGGATGCTTGAATCTAACATCGATAGGATAGTTTTCACTATCGTGATAATACTCGCCTGTTTTTAAAAGAATATCATATTCTTCGTCGTTTGAGATTACAATGGGATACTTAGCAGAATCTTTTTTGTTTTCTACCATCTTATTATCGTTCTCAATGGGAACAAGTCTTCCTTCATCAGTGGAGTTATTTTCAACTTCATTGTTTTTTTCTTTTTCTAAATTTTCCATAACTCCTCCTTTTAAAGTAAAATTCAACTAAAATTAAAGACCTAATGTACTAGCAATAAATGTTATTGCCTCGTCTAAATATGGCTTTAAAAGTGGCTTGATGGCTAAACCAAAAAGCAAAGAGCCGGCAACTCTTACTAATGTTGCTAATACAATACATATACTATAAATCGTGCTGATTATAGCAGAAACTGAAAAGTTGTTATGACCATTGTATTTTTTATCAAGCACCAAAAAAGTGATAGCCAATGCTAAAAATAGTAGCTGTATTGGTAAGAAAATAGGGAAGGAAAACGGTGTGCAACAGCAAATTAAACAAAGAAATCCAAAAAATACTGAAATTAATCCAAGAAAAAATGTACCATTTAGCTTTTTCTTTGCTTTTTTGCCTTCGCCCTTGCTTTCTTTATTCTTATCTTCTGTATTATTTTCATGCTCGTCCATTCCAACAAGAGTAGATGCACCGGCAATAATAGCTTCAGCTAATTGCTCGTCGGAAACGGACTCAATATCGACATCTATAATGGAGCCAATTATGGCATCGGCAATAGTTTCTTCAGGCTTTTCATCGGATTGTTCAGGGGTGATTTTTTTCTCGTCCATACCATTTTCTCCTTATGTTATTATATTTATATAATATCATAAAATCGAAAAAAATCAAGACTTCAGTCAAAAAATGTTCCAATATCGCCAAATGTGTGGTACAATATAAAGGTGAGGTGAGAAAATGAAAAAACGTGTAGGATATTGGCTACTTATTAACGCAATAGTGCTAGTTAGTGTAATATGCTTTTTTCTTGGAGTTGGGCTACTTAGGTCGCTTGGATTGACCGGCTGTAGCTTCTATGAAAATATGCATCTATATTGTCCCGGCTGCGGTGGTACTCGTGCACTTGAGAGCCTTTTGCATTTTGATATAATATCATCGTTAAAATATAATGCGATTTTACTACCGGGAATTATATTGTTTGTTTATTACGATTTAAGATCATTACTTGCACTTTGGCTTTGTGATGACAAATATTTTTTGGAAAATAAATACATACCGGTTTTGGCATATGTAATATTCACAGTTTTGCATTTTATTGTAAGAAATGTATTACTTGTTTGTGGAATTGACCTAATGCTACTTTAACAAAAAATAAAACATCTTGACATAACAATATTTATATGATATAATCATTACAATTATTTTTGAAAGGACTTTATTTAAAATGGACCCTGCCCCTACTAATATTTTACCACTGTTTGCAAGCTTTGGACCTAAAGAGATTGGCTTTGTTGCCGCTATGATAGTATTGCTTGTATTTTCAGGATTTTTCTCTTCAACTGAAACAGCATTTACATCATTCAATAAAATTAGAATGAAAAATCTTGCACAAGGCGGAAGCAAGCGTGCAACACTTGTTACAAAAATCGAAAGCAAATATGACAGATTTTTAACTAGTGTATTGGTTGGTAATAATATAGTAAACATTTCGCTATCTTCAATAGCAACAATTTTCTTCATAGGACTTTTTAAGGATGCTAATTTTTCCGATCCTGACAGCATCGGTTCAACAGTTTCTACAGTAGTTATCACAGTAGCTGTTCTTATTTTTGGTGAAATATCACCAAAGGTTATCGCAAGACAAAACGCAGATAAAATGGCTATGCTACTTGCACCATTTATTAACGCTATTATAATTATTTTAATGCCACTTAGCCTTGTTTTTGGCGGTTGGAGTAAGCTCCTTAGCAAAATATTCCGCTCAAAGGAGCAAAGTGCATATACAGAAGAAGAGCTTATCACTATCGTTGATGAAGCAGAGGAGGACGGTACTCTTGAATCAGAGGAGGGAGACCTTATTCGTTCTGCAATTGAGTTTAACGATGTGTGTGCCGGAGATATTTTGACACCCCGTGTCGATATTTGTGCAATTTCAAAGGATGAAACTGTACCTAATATAGCAAAAATCTTTATCGAAAATGCATATTCACGTCTACCTGTTTATGACGAGGATTTAGACGATATTATTGGTATTTTGCACGAGAAGGATTTCTTTATTGCATACCATAATAATAACAAAACAATTACAAAGCATTTAAAAAAGCCTGTCCACGTGTCCGAGCATATTAAAATTGCCGACCTACTACAAGTTCTCAAATCAAAAAAATGTCATATGGCAGTTGTTGTTGACGAGTTCGGTGGTACAATGGGAATTGTTACAATGGAGGACATTATTGAGGAGCTTATCGGTGATGTTTTTGATGAGCACGACGAGATTTCTGAGGACTATAAGGAGCTTCCAGACGGTAGCTATATAGTTAAAGGCTCAGCTGAGCTTGATAACTTCCTTGAAAAGTTTGAAACAGTAGTTGAAGACGACGAGGATATGCCACAAACAGTAAACGGCTTAATTATGAAGGAGCTTGGCTCATTCCCACATGTTGGAGACAGCTTTGATTATCAAAATCTTAAGATTGAAATTAAAAAAATTGGCACAAAACGCATAGAAGAAATTAAGGTTACAAAAATAGAAAACGAGGAAAAAGGTGCAGAATAAGCACCTTTTTTCGAGAAATAACAAGGAGAAGAGTATGAATGTTTTTGATTGGGATGGTACAATATACCATGGCGACAGCTCAAAGGATTTTGTATTTTATTGCTTTAAAAAATATCCCAAAACAAGAAAAAACATCCCTAAGTGTCTGTTTTTTGGTGCATTATACGGTTTAAGAATAGTTAAAAAGCTCACATTCAAGCAAAAGCTTTTTTCACTAGTTAAGGATATTGATGATATTGACAAGGCGGTGTCCGAGTTTTGGAATATACATAGAGATAAAATACATCATTGGTATCTCGAAATGAAGGAACCGGATGACGTTGTCATCTCAGCCTCACCGGAATTTTTGCTAAAACCTATTTGTGAAGAGCTAGGTGTTGGCACAATGATGGCATCTAAAACTGACAAGCATACCGGAATTTTTGACGGTAAAAACTGCCATGGGGAAGAAAAGGTGCGTAGATTTAGAGAGCTCTTTCCAAACGAAGAGGTTGATGAGTTTTACTCAGATCTATACTGCGATACACCTATGGCAAAGTTAGCAAAACGAGCATTTATTGTAAAAGGCGAGGATATAAAGCCTTGGAAAGAATCAAAGCTAAAATAAAAAATGGATGCAAACGCATCCATTTTTTTAAGCAAATTTTTTGATTATCTTGTAAAGAGGAGCAATAAGTAATGAAAGTACAATATTGCCAATCATATGAGTAATGTCAAAGGGAATACCAACCATTATCCAAGCAATCATACCCTTAAAGGAAAGACCATACATAATAGCTTGTACAGGGGCATATAGTGCACCATACAGAAGTCCGTGCAAAGCACATAAAACTGCTGAAATAATCGCCTTCGCCTTTATAGAAGCATCCTTAGGTATTAGCATAATAGCTCCCCAAAGTATCGTCCATATGTATAGATACGGAACCCACCAAAGATTAAAGCCCCCATATACTCCGGTTAAAAGCACATATACATAAATAGGAATTAGAGCCTTTTGTCTATATACAAGAGTAAACACAGCTATAAATAGCGCAATAGCGTGAATGTTTGGCAAAAACTCCATAAGCAGCTTGGACAAAAACATAATAGTGCCAAGCATAGAGAAGACAATAAGCTCTTTAGTTGATATCCATCTTTTTTGTTTCATTTAGATTAATGTTACCTTTTTCATTCTCATATCAATAATAGGTCTGTCACGGAAGTCTGTTTTAACACCTGCAATCTCGTCGACAACCTCAATGCCTGAAACAACCTTGCCAAATGCAGCATACTGACCATCAAGGAACTTACCATCAGCGTGCATAATAAAGAATTGTGATGATGCTGAGTTCATATTTTGGCTTCTTGCCATTGATATAACACCACGCACGTGAGAGATTTCATTTTTAACACCATTAGCTAAAAACTCACCCTTGATATTTTTATCAGAGCCGCCACAGCCTGTGCCTGTTGGGTCTCCGCCTTGAACCATAAATCCGGCTATAACTCTGTGGAATATAAGACCATCATAAAAGCCCTCTGAAACAAGCTTTTTGAAGTTGGCACAGGTGATAGGAGCCTTGTCCTCATAAAGCTCAATGTCAATAATTCCACCATTTTCCATTTCAATTCTAACCATTATAAAATACCTCGCAAAATTAATATATATTAATTGTAACAGAGAATAGATAAAAAGTCAAATAAAAAAGATAATATTTTATAACTTCCTTAATAATTTTTGCATTTTGGAAATATAACTAAAATATAGCGAAATTTCAAAAGGAAGCGTATATGGAAAAATACAAAAAAATAGTGTTTTGGGGACTAAGTGTCGTAATTTTAATTGTTTTAGGATATCTTTTCTTTAGATACGTCTTTTCACTTTTGCTCCCGTTTATAGTCTCGTTCTTGGTGGTCGCTATGGCAAGACCACTGATAAACAAATTAAGCAAAAAAACAAAATTGAAAAAGCCGATAGTTAGTATCTTTGTGATTGTAATGGTAATGCTGACACTTGGCTTGTTAATAGGTGTAATTGTTGCCATAACAGTTGAACAAATAGCTGATATAAGCGGAAAGATAATAGAAAATTTAAGTGGTGAAAGCAATTATGTGTCATTGCTTTTTGATATTATTCGAACACTGCAAAATAAGCTTCCATTTCTTAATACATTACTTGGCAATGAGCAAGAAATTTACGATTTGGTTGTCGAGATGCTTCTTGATTTTGCAAAATCAATGAGTCAAAGATTGACAGATGCTATAGCAAAAATAATAGCATATTTACCCGGCTTTGCAGTTACTGCAATTGTGCTTATACTATCAACATTTTATTTTGCCAAGGACTATGATAAAATAGGCAATCAAATTTACAATTCACTACCGACAAGACTTGGAAAAATATTACTCATATTTAAAAATGACGTGCTTTTGGTGGTTACTAAATACCTAAAGTCATACACGATACTTTTACTCATCACCTTTGCACAGCTATATATAGGCTTTTTGATAGCAGGATTTGACAATGCTTTTGTCTTGTCGCTTATAATATCGCTTGTCGATACCTTGCCGATTTTAGGTGCAGCCAGCGTGCTTGTACCATGGGGAATAATAATGATAATCAGCGGTAATTATCTCTTAGGAATTATTTTGCTAATCTTGGCTCTTGTAACTTATTTAACTCGTCAATTTGCCGAGCCAAAAATTTTAAGCTCACAAATGAATGTTCATCCGTTGATAACTCTACTCGCTATGTATATAGGAATAAAGGTGGCGGGATTTCTTGGACTTATAGTTGCACCGATTGTTGCTTTTATAATAAAAATTACAATTGAACGCCTTAATTATGAAAAAAATGTTGAAAAGGTCGAAAAACTGTGATATTATATTAAATATAATTTCTATCAAGGGGATTTTTTCAAAATGTATAATGACAAGAAAGTAGTTTTCTCAGGTGTTCAACCATCAGGAAACCTAACAATAGGAAATTATCTTGGTGCTATTCGTAATTTTAGTGCATTTTCTGAGGAATATCACTGCTATTATTGTGTAGTTGATATGCATGCAATAACGGTAAGACAGGTACCGGCAGACCTACGTCGCAGGACCTATGAGACACTTGCACTTTATATGGCTTGTGGTCTTGACCCACAAAAGAATACACTATTTGTACAAAGTCACGTGCCACAACACGCAGAGCTAGGTTGGATTCTTGATTGCTATACTATGTTTGGTGAGCTTTCCAGAATGACTCAGTTCAAGGATAAGAGTGCAAAGAATGCTGATAATATAAACGCAGGTCTTTTCACATATCCTGCACTTATGGCAGCCGATATCTTGCTTTATCAAACTGAGCTCGTACCGGTTGGCTCTGACCAAAAGCAACACCTAGAGCTTGCAAGAGATATCGCAAACCGCTTTAACCAAGTATATGGTGAAACCTTTGTAGTGCCGGACGGATACATTTCAAAGGGCGGAGCAAGAATTATGTCTTTGCAAGATCCAAGTAAGAAAATGAGCAAGTCGGATGCAAACGAAAATGCAGTGGTTAGAATTCTTGACTCTAAGGATGATATAATTAGAAAGTTTAAAAGAGCAGTTACAGACTCGGGCAACTCAATCTCAGTTGGCGAGGGCAAGGAAGGTATTACAAACCTACTCAACATCTATACTTGCTTCACAGGCAAAACCATTGACGAGGCAGTAAAGGAATTTGAGGGCATGGGCTATGGCGACTTTAAGCTTGCCGTTGGTGAAACCTGTGCTGATTCACTCGCCTCAGTTAGAGAAGAGTTTGCTCGTCTAATGGCAGATAAGGCATATCTGGAAGAGGTTATGAAGCAGGGTGCTACCGATGCATATCGTCACGCAAGAAAGACAATGTCTAAGGTTAGACGCAAGCTCGGATTTACTGAACTGAAAATGTAATAAAAAGAGGTCGCTTTGACCTCTTTTTTAGTTAACAAAAAAGTCACGGAAAAACCGTGGCTTTTAAATTGTCATCATTTTTGAAAATACCTCGAATATTGCCTCCTTTGTGCAAAGGCACCCGTCAGGGCGTGCATTATATGTAGAGGTGGCACACATAAGTGTGACGGAGGGATTGAAAAAGACCACAGTAAAACCGTGGTCTTAAATAAATTTAGTCATTATTTTGTGAGAAAACCTCAAATTTGTAGCCAACGCCCCAAATTGTACGAAGCTCCCATTTTGTTGAAACTCCTGCAAGCTTTTCACGTAGACGCTTGATATGTACGTCAACAGTACGTGAATCTCCTAGGTAGTCAAAGCTCCAAACCTTGTTAAGAAGCTGATCTCTTGTGAAAACTCTGTTAAAGTTTTTAGCAAGGAAGTGAAGTAGCATAAACTCCTTGTTAGGGAGGTCAATGCTTTCTCCCTTGATTTTCAACTCGTGGTTTGAAAGGCTAATCTCAAGGTTGTCAAACTTTAGTGTGTCCTTGTCTGTATGAACCTCCATAACACTGTATCTACGGAGAACAGCCTTAACACGAGCTAAAAGCTCTTGCATATCAAATGGCTTAACAACAAAGTCGTCCGCACCTAATTCAAGCCCAAGCACCTTATCAAAAACGCCACCCTTTGCAGTAATCATAATCATAGGCTTATTTGAATTTGCTCTTATCTCACGACAAACATCTGTTCCGTCCTTTTTAGGGAGCATAAGGTCAAGCAAAACAATATCAGGATCATAGCTTTTAAACAAACGCATTCCTTCAACGCCGTCGTTTGCAATTGCTACATCATATCCTTCGTTACGGAAATATACCTTGATTAATTCGCAAATGTTTACATCATCGTCTATAACTAGCATTTTTGTGCCGAGCATAAATAAACCTCCAAGAAAAGTATAAATATTAAATCTTTATGAATTATAACACATAAATTTGCAATTGTAAATAAATTTTTAACAAAAAGTCGTTAATTTTTTAAACTTTTTTCACAACTTATTATTATTTTACAGTACTAATGTGAAAACTATGTGAACATATAGTGTAATAATAATAAAAATATACACTTTTATAAAAATTTTACACATATACTTGCACGAAATAAAAAAATAATGTATAATTACAATGATAAATAATATTATAGACAATTAAGAGGTAAAAAATGAAACTAGGTATCGTAGGACTACCAAATGTAGGTAAAAGTACATTATTTAACGCGCTGACAAATGCAGGAGCACAAAGTGCAAACTATCCGTTTTGCACAATTGAGCCAAACGTTGGTGTTGTTGCAGTTCCGGACTCACGTCTTGATGTGCTTGCAAAAATGTATAATCCGGAGCTATACACTCCGGCTGTAATTGAGTTTGTAGATATCGCAGGTCTTGTTAAGGGTGCGAGTAAGGGAGAGGGACTAGGAAACAAGTTCCTATCTCACATAAGAGAGGTTGACGCAATTGTACATGTTGTACGTTGCTTTGAAAATACAGACATTATCCATGTTGATGGAAACATCAATCCGCTTCGTGACCTTGAAACAATCAACCTAGAGCTTATATTTTCCGATATGGAAATTCTTGAAAGAAGAATTGACAACGTAAAGAAGGCTATGAAGGGCGATAAAACTCTTGCTCCAAAGGTAGCACTATATGAAAAGGTTATGAAGGTGCTTGAGGAAGGCAAGAGTGCAAGAAGCCTTGATTATGATGAGGAAGAACAAGCGTGGATTAGCGAGGTAGCTCTTTTATCAATTAAGCCTGTAATATATGCAGCTAATATTAGCGAATCAGACATAGGTAACCTAGATAGCAATCAATTCTATCAAAGTGTACTAGAGTTTGCAAAGAGTGAAAAGAGCGAGGTTATCCCTGTTTGTGCAGAAATCGAGGCTGAAATTGCCGAGCTTGAAGACGAGGAGAAGGAAATGTTTCTTTCTGACCTTGGTATTGCTGAAAGTGGTCTTGATCGTCTTATCAAAGCAAGCTATTCACTACTTGGACTTATAAGCTATCTAACAGCAGGACCAAAGGAGGTTCGTGCTTGGACTATCACAAAGGGAACAAAGGCACCGGGTGCTGCCGGCAAAATTCACTCTGATTTTGAAAGAGGATTTATTCGTGCAGAGATAGTTTCTTTTGATGATTTAGTTGCCTGTGGTTCAATGAACGTAGCTAAGGAAAAGGGACTTGTTCGTTCCGAGGGCAAGGAATATGTAATTAATGACGGAGATATTGTTCTGTTTAGATTTAACGTATAATAAAAACCTTTAATACTAAGGGAGGAGGGCAAAATGAAAAGATATTTAAAGAGTATCCATACAAGATACATGCTAACCTTTATGGCTATTATGATACTCACTATTTTGATTTTAGGTATTATAATTGCAAGTATCGTTTCAAATTTCTCCCTTGATATGAAGCTGAAAGAGGTTTATTCTGCCCATTCTAAGGCAAGCTATTACTTTAAGCCGGACGAAAAAAATGGTAAGCTTCCGCAAATTTCAGATCCGCAAACAGGTGGACTTGATAGTGAGCTTGATGAAATCCTTGACACAATTTTGCTAGTATCTCCACAGTCAGGTATACTTGTTTTTGACGATAAGGGTGATTTGCTTTTATATGCCGCCAAGGATGGAGAAAACAACGTAATTTCTCAAAAATATGAAGAGGGAAAAATCCCTAATTTAATTCAAAAACAGACACTTCCTAAGGGATTTTTGCAGGATTTGATGAGTGAAGGTGGTGTAATATCAGGTAATACCACACTTGATGGATATTTTAGGAATGAGGTGTATGTTTATGCATCTGCCATTACAACCAAGGTAGAGGTTGAAAATGATACTGATGCCGACGGAAGCACTAACACCTCTACATCAACAGGAAGCACCGATACAGATATAGTTGAAAATGAAACCGAAAATGAAGATGAAGGTGCTTGGGAGGATGTATTGCTTGGTGCTATAGTTTGCTATGATCCGGGAGAGACCGAAGAGGACAAAATGATGGAGAGAATGATGGTAGCTATCATTTCAACTCTAATTTGGATTACAATAGCCTCACTTGTGGCTATTTATGGAGTAAGCTATTATACAATGAGACCTCTTCGTGAAATCGGCCGTGCAGCAAAGAGCTTTTCACGCGGTAAATTTAATGTAAGAGTAAAGGTGAGAGGCAACGATGAGTTAGCTGAGCTTGCGGACTCCTTTAATAAAATGGCAATTGCTATTGAATCGAAGGATGAAATGCAAAAGAACTTCCTTTCTAATGTTTCTCACGATCTTAAAACTCCTATGACAACCATAGCAGGATTTGTTGACGGTATTCTTGATGGAGCAATCCCGAAAGATAAGCAGGATTATTATCTCAACATAATTAAAAACGAGGTTAAAAGACTCAGCCGTTTGGTAACCTCACTTCTTGACATTTCTCGTTTGCAGTCAGGTGAGAGAAAGTTTGAGTTTAAGCAGTTTAACATTTGTGAGCTAACTCGCCAAACAGTTCTTTCGTTTGAAAATCAGCTTGAGGAAAAGAAGCTTGATGTTGAGTTTGACGTTGATGATTTTGATATGATGGCATATGGCGATAAGGATGCTATCAATCAGGTTATTTACAATCTTTGTCACAATGCTATTAAATTCTCATATGATGGTGCAAAATATAAGGTTAGCCTAAAATATGAGGACGAAAAAACAATAAGATTTACAATGTTCAATGAGGGTATCGGCATAACAAACGATGACTTGCCATTTGTTTTTGACCGATTCTATAAGAGCGACAAGAGTAGAGGACTTGATAAGAGTGGAACAGGTCTTGGATTGTTCATTTCAAAGACAATCATTGATGCACACTCACAAAGCATCATTGCAAAGAGCGAATATGAAAAATGGTGTGAAATGTCATTTACGATCGCAAGAAACAGCCCATCAAAAGGAGAGGAACAATGACACTAGAGTATGTTGCAACCTGTCTTTTTGGGCTTGAAGGACTCCTCGGCGAGGAGATTGAAAAGCTTGGCTACAAGCGTACAGAAACTATGGATGGTAGAATTAGCTTTTTAGGTGATGAAAATGCCTTAGCTAGAGCTAGTGTCAACCTACGCTTTGCTGAAAGAATTTATATCAAAATCGGTGAGTTTTATGCTACTACCTTTGATGAACTGTTTGAGGGCACAAAAAAGCTCCCTTGGAGCGATTGGATAGGAAAGAGTGATGCTTTTCCCGTTAGAGGGCATTCGATAAAGAGTACACTGTTTTCAATTCCGGATTGCCAAAAAATCATAAAAAAGGCAATAGTATCAAATTTGTCAAATAAGTACGGCGTTTCTTGGCTTGAGGAAACAGGCATAAAATACCAAATCGACTTTTTTATATTCAAAAATAGATGTACTTTAATGATAGATACCTCCGGTACGCCTCTTCATAAAAGAGGCTATCGACCAAGGTCGAATGAAGCACCAATAAGGGAAACACTTGCTTGTGCTATGGCAAAGCTGTCAAGACCACGCGAGGATGTTCTGTTTTGGGATCCGTTCTGTGGCTCCGGCACAATAGCTATTGAGGCTACAATGCTTATGCTTAATATAGCACCGGGTATAAATCGTCATTTTTCTTTTGAGGAATTTCCACAGCTAAACAAGCAAATATTGTTAGATGCAAGGGATGAGGCAAGAGCAAGTATTGTTACTGACAGCTCATTTGAAGCATATGCCTCTGATATTGATCCTGAGTGCGTTGAAATCGCTACTGAAAATGCTCGTAATGCAGGTGTTTCGAAAAATATTAAAATATTCCAAAGAGATGCCTTGACAATTACAACAGAAGGTCGTCGTGGTACGATAGTTTGTAATCCACCATATGGCGAAAGGCTATTTTCTATGAAGCAAACAGAGGAGCTATATAGAAAAATGGGTAAGCATTTTGCCACTCTTGACAAATGGCAACAATATGTAATGACAAGTCATGAGAATTTTCAAAATTTGTTTGGCAGACGTGCAGACAAGGTAAGAAAGCTTTATAACGGAATGATACCTTGCTATTTCTATCAATTCTTTAAAAATAAATGATTAAAAAAACAACCTTCGTAAATACTAGTAAAAAAGTATCTACGGAGGTTTTTTATGTCAAGCGAGAAAAAAGAAGCTCAACCGTTTTCCTTTGATTTAGACGAAAATGTACGTACAATTGACAATATACTAAACGTCAATGAAAACTTTGATATCATAAAAAGAGAAATGGTGATAAATGAGAAAAAAGTAGTTATGTACTATATTGACGGCTTTGTTACCTCGGCTATTATGCAAAAGCTTATGATGCATCTAACAACCGTTAAGGATTTTGGCAACGGCAAGGAAGGGGCAGTTATAGAATTTGCTCAAAAAAGCGTACCAAGTGTCGAGATTGATCCTGTTTTTGACATTGATACGCTTATTACAATGGTGCTCTCGGGATGCTCAGCAATTTTAGCTGAGGGCTTTGGAAATGGTGCAATAATAGTAGATGCCCGTTCATATCCTGCGAGAACAACCGAGGAGCCGGGTAACGACCGAGTAATGCGAGGGGCACGAGATGGATTTGTTGAAACGCTTATTTTCAATACAGCGATGATTAGACGAAGAATAAGAGATCCTAAGCTAACAGTTAAATACCTTTGCGTTGGAGAAAGCTCAAAAACTGACATTTCAGTGGTGTATTTAAACGGAAAAGCCGACCCTGTGTATGTAAATAGTGTGATAAACAAGATTAAAAGCATCAAAACAGATGCACTTCCGATGGGACATCAAAGCCTTATAGAATGTCTTATAAAAAAACATTCGTTTAATCCTTTTCCAAGAGTTAGATGTACGGAGCGACCGGATTGTGCTTGTGCATCGATTTTAGAGGGTAGTGTAATTGTACTTTGCGATACCTCACCGGAAGCAATAATTTTGCCAACCTCGATTTTTGACTTTTTACAAGATACAGACGATTACTATTTTACACCAATAACAGGCACATATTTAAGGCTTGTTCGTCAGTTAGTCTTTTGGAGTGCTGTCGTTTTAACACCTATATGGTATTATCTTGCAACTAATCCCAATATCGTTCCCGAATGGCTCTATTTTATAGTGCCGGAGGACTCGGGAGCTGTGCCGATACTTGTTCAACTTTTACTTGTAGAATTTGTAGTTGATGGATTAAAGCTGGCATCGCTTAATACACCAAGCGTTATGTCAAACTCCTTTGGCGTTATCGGCGGACTTTTACTAGGAGATTTTGCCGTACAGGTCGGTTGGCTAAGCGCTGATGTGATTTTCTATATGGCAATCGTTTCAATGGCAAGCTTCACACAATCAAATTATGAGCTTGGATATGCACTGAAATTCGTAAGAATTATAACTCTGATTTTAGTTGCCTTGCTTGGTGGCTGGGGACTCCTTATAGGTGCCTTAATCGGCATAGCTTTGGTTCTTACAACCAAGACCATAAACGGAAAACGCTCGTACCTGTATCCGTTATTCCCATTTAATCCAACCGCAATGTCTCGCCTTGTTTTTCGTCGACAAAAGCATAACTAAACAAAAAAGCTACGGTTTTCCGTAGCTTTTTCTATATGAATTTATCCCTCAATTTTCATTTGAGTAGCGCCACCGATACCGAATGGTATGCCGAGGTGGTCGTAGGCAAGACGAGTTACGCATCTACCCTTAGGGGTACGGCTTAAAAAGCCGATTTGCATAAGATAAGGCTCGTAAACGTCCTCAATAGTGATTGCTTCCTCGCCGATTGTAGCAGCTAGGGTTTCAAGTCCAACAGGACCACCACCATAAAACTTAATAATTGTTTCAAGTAGCTTTCTGTCGATGTTATCAAGACCAAGGTCGTCAATCTCAAGAGCCTTGAGCGCCATTTTTGCAATTTCAAGTGTAATTTTGCCATCGCCCTTTACCTGTGCATAGTCACGCACACGCTTTAGTAGACGGTTGGCAATACGAGGTGTACCACGAGAGCGAGAGGCTATTTCAAGTGCCCCTGTGTCGTCAATTTCGACCTCAAGCAGAGAAGCACTACGCTTGATAATAGTAGCAAGCTCCTCAGCATTATAAAGCTCTAAGCGGAGCAGTACGCCAAATCTATCACGTAAAGGAGTAGTTAATTGTCCTGCACGTGTTGTAGCACCAACTAGTGTAAATTTAGGTAGTGGCACACGGATGCTCCTTGCTGCCGGACCCTTACCGATAATAATATCAAGGACATAGTCCTCCATAGCAGGATACAAAATTTCTTCAATGGAGCGTGAAAGACGGTGAATTTCATCAATAAATAAAACATCGCCGGGTGCTAAATTTGTAAGTATAGCAGCAAGATCACCTTGCTTTTCAATAGCGGGACCGGAGGTAACTCTAAAGTTTACTCCCATTTCATTAGCAATAATTCCGGAAAGTGTTGTCTTACCAAGACCGGGAGGGCCGTAGAGTAAAACATGGTCAAGTGCATCGCCTCTGCCTTTTGCAGCGTCAATATACACCTTTAGCATATCCTTAACCTTTTCTTGACCTATATAGTCCTCGAAGGCTTTAGGACGAAGGCTAACCTCAACCTCGGTATCTTCGCCTGTCATTTCAGTTGAAACTATTCGGTTTTCAAAGTCAAATTCTGTTTCTTCAATCATAATTTCAACCTCACTTCATTAATTTAGCTAGTGCCAATGGGATAATTTTAGATACATCAAGCTTTGGATCAATTCCGCCAAGTGCCTTTTGAGCCTCGGCACGTGTGTAGCCAAGCACACAAAGAGCATCAAGTGCCTCAGATAGATTAGAGCTTTTGCCAACGTTAACGGTTGCCACAGCAATAGCCTCATCACTAGAGGTGGTAAACGGCATTTTAATAATTTTGTCCTTAAGCTCTAAAACAACACGAGCAGCAGTCTTAGGACCAATGCCACTTGCCTTTGCAATAGCCCTTGTGTCCTCGCTGGAAATAGCCATGCTAAGTCTATCGGGTGTGAGCAATGAGAGAATAGCCATTGCAGCCTTAGGACCAACACCGGAAACAGTGATAAGTAGCTTAAATGCTTCAAGCTCATCATTCGTGTTAAATCCAAAAAGCTCAACACCATCCTCACTCACCTTTAAGTAGGTAAGTAGCTTAGCTTTTTGACCTACCTTGCCAACAACACTTGAATAGGTGTTGTCGCTTATAGTCAATTTGTAGCCAACCCCCATGCAGTCAATAACGCAAAAGCTGGGCTCACAATATTCTAGTGTACCATTTACGTGATAAATCATATAAGTTCCTTCTTAATTAAATCGTTTTTCTTTGATTTCCTTTTAATTATAAATTCAACGGTGCATAGAGTAGCAAACGCAACAATACCAACTAAAGAAACACTAAAGCCAACATACCATTGCATAGGTACATATTTTAGTTCTACCGTGTGCTCACCCTCGCTAACATCAAACGCAAGCATCGAGTCAACACATTTAAATGTATCAACTCTTTCGCCATCTACATAAACCTGCCAAAATTGATCATACGGAATTGTAGTAAATACAAATTGATTTTCTGAAACCTTAATACTGCCCTTTATAGATGTGTCGCTATGCTCATATACATTTAATTCTCCCTTGCGTAGCTCACTTGTGATATAAGAAAGAGATGTGTTATTAACACTTGAGCTAAGAGAACGATTAAGCATATTTTCAGCTAAAAGAATAGCAAAATCCTCACCTCTTAATGAGGAATCCTTAAGAGCACTATCAAGAGTAACATCCTTTAGTCTTACATTGACCGCGTAAGCGATGGAAAGAGCATAAGGATTTTCATATATTTTGTAGCCGTTTTCAAGCGTATCAATTTCGTTATATGCCTTACTTTGATCAGGTGTTAGCTCGTAGTCCCCTCGAGCAAAAACATATTTGATTCCAAGTAATGAGTCGATAAGCTTTGATTTGTATACATACAAGCTACTTTGGTTTCCTGCGTGATTGCCTAAGCAGTATAAGAAATCCTTAGATTTCAAATTATAGGTAGAAACGAACTCGGAAACTCCATTTACATTGAAAATTATAGGATCGTTCGTTTCATAGTGATCAAAGGATTCAACTCTATATAAGCCGTCGTCCTTACCCTCAAAGTAATTGTTGATTATTTCGCCTTCTTCTTGAATCTTGTAGTATTGTGAACGGCTTGTCCAACCGGCATCAACAAACTGGTCCTTGTAGCATAGGCAGGTGCTAAGCACTGCCTCAACACAAACAAAGGAGCAGAGAATAATTGAAATTAATCTTGTTTTAGATACCTTTTGCTTTAAGAAATAGAAAATTAAGAAATATCCAAGTAGCAAAATTAAAGTAATCCAAACGGTTTGAGTGCCGAGGTTTGTTTCGGTTTTTTCGCTATTAATAAACTGAATAGGATGTACAGTCATTTGTAAAATGAACAAAAGACCAACAATTACTGATATTGCAATAGCAAAATATTTGAATTTGAACTCGCCTATTTTTTCATATCCACGATATGCCATAATTAGCATAATAAATGTGAAAGTGAAGCTATATCTATAGCTTAACCATACAGGCTCACTAAAGCCGTGCCAAGCTATATCAAATGTGCTGATTGTAAGACTAGCAAGAAATACTGTGCAAAGCACACCGTAGCCGATTTTCTCTCGTAGCTTTATTTTCTTTGAAATAAAGAAAACAGGCAACAAAATAACAAGAAGAGTACCGGCATAAAGGTGAGGCAAGCCACCGTCACTAATAGGTCTGAATGTGCCAAATGTACCAATGAACATTTTAGCTAAAATTTCAAGGAAGCTTGCGTGAGTGGTTGGTATAAGCAAATCAGCATCCATGCTTCCTGCCTTACCAAATCTTAGTGAATAAACAGCACTGAATAAGATTGCAGCGCAAATAAGAAGTGCAACACAAACATAAAGAACATATCTTAAAATGCTCTTTAAAATGTGTAGGCTTTCACCTCTTGGGTTCCTTATCTCCTTCGAGTGAGTGCAAAGGAAAAATACAAAATAAATAAAGGTAAATATGCAAAGCATATAACCAATATAATAGTTGCTCCAAATGGCAAGAGCTAAAGAAGCAATAAATAGCTTGAATTTGTTTTCTTTTATTAATGCTTCGATTCCCAGTGTGATAAGAGGCAAGTAAATAAGTGCGTCCATCCACATATAGTTAGATTGATACGCAATAGCATATGCACATAGTGCATACATAACAGAAAACATACTAAAGCCAATAGAGTTTACAGGTCTTGTTTTATATAAATAAATAGAGAAGGAAAGACCGGAAAAGCCTGTCTTTAATATTGTAATCAAGGTCATAGCCTCGATTATCATATTCTTAGGGAAGAGTGCTACTATAAGTGTAAATGGAGATGCTAAATAATAGGTAAAGTAACCTAGAAATTCACCACCTAGAGCACGTTGAAATGTGTAAAAAAAAGATTCATTGCCTAGTATAATATCTCTTAATTGCTCGTGAAAGCGAACATATTGTGCATTAGCATCGAGCACTAAAATACTAGTACCGTTTTTGGACGCCATTCCTACAATCACAAAGCAAATTGAAAGTAGTATAACAGGCACAAAAAATGCAAAAAGCATATACTTTTTGTTTAATAGCTCTTTTTTGATATGGTTATACAATCGCCCCATAAAAGAGGAAGAGCTATTGTCAGCCGATAAAACTAAATTATTTGTTTTCATTTTCCTCACCTGAGTGGATTTTTTTAATCATTTTTTCGATCTTTAGTCGCTCAATAGTCAAGGCTCTGTTACATCCGGTACAAGCAATTTTTATATCGGAGCCAACACGCAAAACCTTGAAGGCTTTTGCACCACACGGATGTTGTTTTTTCATTTCTAAAATGTCGCCAACATTTATAATTGGAATAGCTCCCATCTTGTACCTCCCATTAACAGATTTAAATTATATATATTTTATCATACATATAGAAAAAATTCAACATTAAATATTTTTATATTTAAAATAAATATATTATTTGACATAAAGAAAAAAATGTGGTATAATATTCTGCAAGTATTTTTGTGAACCTAATTGGTAAATTGATTTTTAGGAGGTAGTATGGTTATTTTAGGTATAGACCCTGGCTTCGCAATAGTCGGCTGGGGAGTGCTTGAATGTGTTAAGGGCAAGTTCCGTGTTCTTGGCTATGGCTCTATCCAAACCAAAGCCGGTGAACCAATAGAAGACCGTCTATCTCAAATTTACGATGGGATGAACACAATTATTGATAAATATAAGCCCGAAACAATGGCGATAGAGGAGCTATTTTGGAACACAAACCAAAAAACAGGTATATGTGTTGCCGAGGCAAGAGGGACAATTCTTTTAAGTGCACATCGTAAGGGACTTAAGATTTTTGAATATACACCACTACAAGTTAAGCAGTCTGTTGTTGGATATGGCAGAGCAGAGAAAAAGCAGGTTATAGCAATGGTAACTACCTTGCTTAATCTACCTAAGCCACCAAAGCCTGATGATACAGCAGATGCACTTGCTTTGGCAATATGTCACGGACACGTTGGCTCAAACGTTTTGGGCAAATACTATAAAATGTGAGGCGGAAAATGTATTTAGCTAATAATTGGAAGGACTATGAGCTTCTCGATACCTCGGATGGCGAAAGACTGGAGCGTTGGGGAAAATATATATTAATTCGTCCGGATCCACAGGTTATTTGGAAGGGCAAAAGAGAGCACAAGCTTTGGAATAAGGCAGATGGCATTTACCGTCGCTCCAAAAGTGGTGGTGGAGCTTGGATTAAAAATGACGTGCCGGAGAAATGGACTATAAATTATGGCGATATGACCTTTAATTTAAAGCCTATGGGCTTTAAGCATACAGGTCTTTTTCCCGAACAGGCTGCTAACTGGGATTGGTTTTCTGAGCTAATTAGAAATCGCAAAAGTGAGGGCAAGGAGGTTAAGGTTTTAAACCTATTTGCCTATACAGGTGGGGCGACCGTTGCCGCAGCCAAGGCGGGTGCTAGTGTTGTGCATGTTGATGCATCAAAGGGCATGGTTCAATGTGCTAAGGAAAATATGGCATCAAGCGGACTTGAAAACGCACCTGTAAGGTATATTGTTGACGATTGCCGTAAGTTTGTTGAGCGTGAAATTAGACGCGGTAACAAATATGACGGAATTATAATGGATCCACCATCATATGGCAGAGGTCCGGGTGGTGAGGTTTGGAAGCTAGAGGATGCAGTTTGTGATTTTGTCAGCCTTTGTGAAAAGCTGATCTCAGATGATCCACTATTTATGCTTATAAACTCATACACAACCGGTTTAAGTGCCTTGACAATGGGATATGTTCTAAATGTTGAGGTTGTTAAAAAGCATGGAGGACGAGCTGAAACAGCCGAGGTTGCACTCCCTGTTACACAGACAAAGGGCTATCTCCCTTGTGGTGCTAGTGCCCGTTGGATTGCAAAGGAGTAATAATGGAGCCATTAATAAAGTTAGAAAATGTTTCGTTTAAATATCCGGATACAGATGAGCTTGAAAATAACTTTGCTGTAAACAATCTCTCACTTGAGATAAACGAGGGCGATTTTGTTGCAGTTTTAGGTCATAACGGCTCAGGTAAGTCGACGGCTGCGAAGCTAATCAATATGATACTCACACCGGATAGCGGAAATATCTATATTGACGGCAAATGTATCACCGAGGAAAAGGCGACTGAAAATGACATATATGAGGTTAGAAAAAGTGTTGGTATGGTTTTTCAAAACCCTGATAACCAAATCGTTGCTACGGTCGTTGAGGAGGATGTTGCATTTGGCCCTGAAAATTTAGGACTTGAGCCAAGCGAAATAAGAAAAAGAGTAGACGAGGCACTTGAGATTGTCGGTATGACAAGCTATGCACGTCATGCACCTCACCGTCTTTCCGGTGGACAAAAGCAAAGAGTTGCCATAGCCGGAATTATAGCTATGAAGCCAAAGTGTATTATCTTTGACGAGTCAACTGCTATGCTCGATCCTCTTGGCAGAAAAGAGGTAATGAACACAATTTTAAGACTAAACAAGGAAGAAAAAATAACAATAATTTTAATCACACACTATATGAATGAGGCTGTTTTAGCCGATAAGGTTGTTGTTATGAAAAACGGCTCAAAATATCTGGAGGGCACACCAAACGAGGTCTTTTCAAATCCGGACAAGCTCTGGGATGCAGGACTTGAGGTGCCACAGTCGGTAGAGCTATTACACGCACTAAACAAGGAGCTTAATCTGAAAATTCCTCTGAGAGTGTACGATTTTGATACTTGTGCAAGTATGATTAAGAATAAAATTTAATTGAAAGGGAAGAAATATGTCGATAATCGAGCTTAAGGATGTCTCATTTATTTATGGTAAAAAAACACCATATGAAATAAAGGCTCTTGATAATGTTAGTTTGAATATTGAAGAAAATTTAATAACAGGTCTTATTGGTCATACAGGCTCGGGAAAATCGACACTTGTACAGCTTCTCAATGGACTATTAAAGCCAAGCCATGGTACAGTAATCGTAGATGGTGAGGATATTTGGAAAAAGCCAAAGAAAATAGCAAAAATTCGCTATAAGGTTGGTATGGTAATGCAATATCCGGAGTATCAGCTTTTTGCCGATACAGTTAAGGATGATATTGCATACGGACCAAAAAATATGGGACTTGACGCTGAGGAAATTGAAAAAAGAGTCCAAAAAAGTGCAGAATTTTGTGGCATAGATAAGGAAACACTATCTAAATCACCATTTGATTTGTCCGGCGGACAAAAACGTCGTGTTGCACTTGCCGGTGTTATGGCAATGAATCCTAAAATTTTGGTTTTGGATGAACCGGCAGCCGGACTTGACCCCAAGGGCAGACGAGAAATTCTTGGTGGTATCAAAAGATATCGTGAGGAAAGCGGAACAACTGTTATTATAGTTAGCCACAGTATGGAGGATATGGCAATGTACTGCGACAGAGTCGTGGTTATGTCAAATTCTAAGCTGCTTTTAGATGGCACCTGTAAAGAGGTTTTCTCTAAGCATCAGTTACTCAAGGAAAATGGTCTTGATGTTCCGGAAATAACTAATCTTGTCTTAAAGCTAAATGAGCTGGGGGTAAATATTCCAAGCGATGTTTACACAGTTGAGGATGCAGTTAAGGCGATAGTAGATTTAAAAGCTACCTCTAATAAAGCAAAGGAGGTAGAAGATGTCATTTGATGTTTCGTTAGGACAATATTATGAGGCAAAATCTCCAATTCATAAGTTGGATCCAAGAACTAAGCTATTCTTTGTAATAATGTTTATGATTGCTACCTTTGTAGCACACGAGGTTGTTGCCTTTGCTGCCTTACTAGCTATTGTGCTAATTTCTATTATAATTAGCCGTGTCCCGTTAAGAGTTATCTTTAAGGGACTAAAGGCACTTGTGGTAGTAGTGATATTCACAGCCGCTTTAAATGTTTTTTGGACAACTGAGGGCACACTACTATGGGAGTGGTGGATAATTCACATTTATGACAAGGGACTTATAAATGCAGGAATACTAGCACTTAGAATAGTTATGCTGCTGACCTGTACAACTCTATATCTCTCATATACAACAACTCCAATAGAGCTAACAGATGGTATAGAAACAGCTCTTGCCCCACTCAAAAAGATAAAGCTGCCAATTCACGAGTTTGCTATGCTTATGACAATTGCGTTACGCTTTATTCCAACTCTTACTGATGAAACAAGTAAGATTATGAACGCACAAAAATCAAGAGGTGCAGACTTTTCAAGCGGTGGACTTATCAAAAGAGCAAAGGCTCTTATTCCAATCATAATTCCGTTGTTTGTATCTTCATTTAGAAGAGCAGACGAGCTTGCCACAGCTATGGAATGTCGTTGCTATCGTGGCGGAGATGGCAGAACAAGAATGAAAAAATTGAAATTTAAGGTGCTTGATATTTTTGGACTACTTTTCTCACTAGCTCTTTTGGCGGGAGTAATCCTTATAAATATATATGTACCGATTTATTCGATAAGATGAGAAAAATTTTACTTACCATTTCATATAATGGGCACAAATATCAAGGCTATCAATTACAAAATGATAGACCTACAATAGCACTTGAGATGAATCGTGCTACTAAAGAGGTGTTTGGCTTTGACTGTAATGTTACAGGCTGTAGCCGTACAGACAGTGGCGTTCACGCACTTGGATTTTGCTTAACCGTTGAGCCAAAAGGCGAGAATGATGAAATAACAATTCCTCTTGATAAAATTCCTATTGCCTACAATACAAGATTGCCAAATGATATAGCAGTTTTGTCAGCAAAAGAGGTTGATAGCGATTTTCATCCAAGGTATAGCGTTATCAAAAAAGAATATGTCTATAAGATACATGCGAGTAAGATAAGAAATCCATTGTATTCAAATTTAGTGCTTGAATATGGCAAGGAAATCAGTGATGAAAGCCTTGAAAAAATGACACGTGGTGCCACTTTTTTCCTTGGAACCCATAATTTTGATGCGTTTATGTCAACAGGCTCAAAAATAGAGGATACTAAACGCACTGTATATGATGCAAGAGTTGAAAGAAACGGAGATTTAGTTGAATTTACCGTTTGTGCTGACGGCTTCCTTTATAATATGGTTAGAATAATGGTTGGCACACTTTTAGCTATTGATTCCGGCAAAATTGAGCCGGAGGACATAAAGAACATAATTATGTCTAAAAAGAGAGACAACGCAGGCATAACTGTTAAACCTGATGGATTATATTTGAAAAAAATATATTATAATAGTTGACAAATGCCGAAAAACAGTATATAATATATAGGTAAATAAAACACAAACACATTATGCCTTTAGGCATAATTTGGTAAAAGAAGTAAAAAGGAGGAAAATATGGGAGCTGTAAAGATTGTTAATTTAGTATTTGACTGCTTACTAGTTGGAATTATGGCATTCGTTATCATAAGAAACTGTGTAAACGGCTTTATCAAATCACTTGTTTCGTTGCTTAAGACATTTGCTGCACCATTTATCGCTATCGTATTCAACCTTCCTCTTGCTAGAATAATTAGTAAGCTTCTATTTACAAATATGTCAGTTGACTTTGTTCGTGGTTGGCTCCTTTCTACTGAAACAGTAGATATTGATGGCGTAGTACACTATGAGGTTAGCACACCGTTCGACGGTATCCCTAAGATGATAGCTGATTTCGTGCTAAACGCCGGTGAAGAAAACTGGGATGGAAGAGAATTAGTAAATACACATATAACCGGTAATATAATCGATGGCGACCTTGTTAAAGAACCGGCTTCACTTGAAGCAGTTGAAGAGCTATCCTTGCACCTTGGTGCTCGTATGTCGCTCGGTATTTCGATTATCGTTTCATTTGTTGTATTGTTCATTATCGCTGAAGTATTTTTTATAGTTGTAGATAAGCTATCAAGAAAGCTTATTGAAAAGGCGAAAATGGTTAAATATGCAAACTGGATTTTAGGTGGATTAATTGGAATAGCAATTGCATATGCACTAGTTTGCTCAATTTGTGTCGGTGTTGAAAAAATATTTGATTTCGGTCAACACTATTATGGAAACACAGTCTTTAAGGACGAGTATATTTCAGGCACACTGATTTTGAAATTCTTTGTAAATCATAATATGTGGGATTTCATAGTTGCAAAGTTCCCAATATCATAAACTAAAAGGGACTGTATAGCTTACAGTCCCTTGCTTTTAAAATTTAACGAGAGGAGAATAGACGTGAATCCAAGTACAATTCTTGACATAGTATTAGGTGTTACAGCATGCTTAGTTATAATAAAATTCACTGTCGAAGGCTTCTTTCAAAACCTTTTGGATTTGTGTAAGGGATTTTTGGCGATAGTAATATCATATTTAATGAGAATTGCTATTGGAAGGCTGTTTTGCTCTCTCTTTATGAAGGATGCAATGATCACCCTTGTCTCTAAATCATTGGATTTATATCAAAATCAAGATGTTGAAAACTTAGGATTTGATATAGCCTCGTTAAAAGAAAACACACCTGAGTTTTTTGAAAAAATTCTAACAAGATACGGGCTTGACTATCAAAGATTCCTTGGAGATTTTGAGGAGTTTTTTGTGGATGGAAACCACGAGGTTAAAGACTCACTTGCAGAAAATGTAGGTGGCGCGGTTGCTATGCTTGTTTCAATAATTCTAGCTTTATTTGTTGGCTTGATTGTTGCATATGTTCTTTTGAGTATAGTTGTTTACTTTATACTAAAGCTAACAAAATTTGACGGTGTAAAGACTGCTAATAGATGGCTTGGACTTGCTCTCGGTGTAGTAATAGCATTTTTGGTGCTTTGGGGAGCAACAATAGTTGTCGAGCTGCTTGTTCAGTTTGTTGGGCCTGTTTTGCCGGAATATATAAATCCTAGTTTGGCAGAAAATTCAATGGTCGTGGGCATGTTTAAAATTATTAGCCCAATCAATTTTATCAAAGACTTAATATATTCGTAAGAATAAGAGGAAATAAATTATGGAAATGTGTGCAAGATGTAAAAAAAGACCGGCTACGGTTTATATAATGAAGCTTGAAAACAACGTGCAAAAGCAAGAGGGACTATGCCTCGTTTGTGCAAAGGAGCTTGGTATTAAGCCTGTCAACGATATGATGACAAAGATGGGCATCACTGAGGAAGAGCTTGAAAATATGGAAAAAATGTTTGCCGATATGCTTCCGGCGGTAACCGGTGACGATGATGACGGAGACGAGGATTCTCCAACTATCGATTTTTCAAAAATAATGAAAAATATGGGCGTTGCCGCTGAAACTGACAAGGACAACAAGGGCAAGAAAAAGGATAAAAAGGGCGATAACAGAAAGCATTTGAATACTTACTGCACCAATCTTACACAAAGTGCTTTGAATGGTAAGCTTGATAGAATTGTTGGCAGACAAAGAGAGCTTGAAAGAGTAATTCAAATTTTAAGCCGTCGCCAAAAGAACAATCCTTGCTTAATAGGTGAGCCGGGTGTTGGTAAAACAGCAATTGCCGAGGCTTTAGCCCAAAGAATAGTAGAGGGTAATGTTCCGCATAAGCTGAAGAAATGTGAAATTTATTTAGTTGACCTAACAGCTTTAGTTGCAGGTACTCAGTTTAGAGGACAATTTGAGGCTAGAATTAATGGTCTTTTGAAAGAGGTTAAGGAAGCCGGAAATATTATTCTTGTAATTGACGAAATTCACAATATTGTTGGTACGGGCAACTCTGAAGGAAGCATGAATGCCGCTAATATTCTAAAACCGGCACTTTCTCGTGGGGAAATTCAAGTTATCGGTGCGACAACGCTTAAGGAATATCGTAAATACATCGAAAAGGATGCTGCTCTTGAAAGACGCTTTCAGCCTGTAAAGGTTGAAGAGCCATCTATTGAAGAGTGTATCGAAATGATAAAGGGAATTAAGCACTATTATGAGATTTATCACGGTGTTAAAATTTCCGATGAAATTGCTAAAAGTGCAGTTGTAATGAGCGAAAGATATATAACTGATAGATTTTTACCTGATAAGGCTATCGACTTAATTGACGAGGCTTGTTCACATATCGTCCTTCATTCACCACATATAAACGAAAGACACAATGTCATTGAAAAATTAGCTGAGGTTGATACAAAAACAGAGGCACTAAATGCTAAAATCGCAGAGGGAGGCAAGGAGCCAAACGAAAGCGAATATAAGCAAATAGCAGAGCTCAAAACAGAACGCTCAATGTTGCTTTTAGATAAGGAAAGACTTGACAAGGAATGCGAAAATACTGTAATGACAAAGCAGGATTTAGCAGGTGTTATCGAGATTTGGACAGGTATTCCTGCAAGTAACATTTCAGAGGTTGAGTTTGAAATGTTGGCAAAGCTAGAGGACAAAATCAAGTCTCGCATTGTTGGTCAAGACGAGGCTGTAAAATCACTTTGCTCGGCTATTAGAAGAAACAGAGCGGGTGTTAGTGTGAAAAAACGCCCGGCGTCCTTCATCTTTGCCGGACCAACAGGAGTTGGAAAAACCGAGCTTGTAAAAACACTTGCAAGTGAGCTGTTTAATACACCTGACTCACTTATCCGCCTTGATATGACCGAGTTTATGGAAAAGCACTCAGTATCAAAAATTATCGGTTCACCTCCTGGATATGTTGGCTATGATGAGGCTGGACAATTGACGGAGAAAATCAGACGCTCACCATACTCAGTAGTTCTTTTTGACGAGATTGAAAAAGCACATCCTGATGTATTAAACATTCTTCTTCAAATTCTTGACGAGGGCAAAATTGCTGACTCACAAGGCAGAACAATCAATTTTGAAAATACAGTAATTGTAATGACCACTAATGCAGGTGCTACCTTGACCTCCTCACAGGCAGGGTTTGGCTCAAGCACAATGCAGGTTGCCAAGGAAAAGACCGAAAAGGCACTTTCCTCCTTCTTGCGTCCGGAATTTATCAACAGAATTGATGAAATCATTACATTCCGTTCACTTGAGGAAGAGGATTTTGTGGAAATAGCAAAGATTATGCTCGGTGATATGAAGGAAGCACTCCTTGAAAGAGGAATTAAATTCACATTTACTAAAAAGGCTTGTGAGTTTATTGCAAAGGAGTCATTTAGCAAAAAATACGGTGCAAGAAATATGCGTAGATATATTCAAACAGAAATTGAAGATAAGCTGGCTCACGCAATTATCTTTGAAATTAAGGGCAATATTACAGGCGCTGCCGTTGATGTTAAAAAATCACAGCTTGCTGTTGACTGCATATAATAGACAAAATCACTCTCTTGTTTTTTAGAGGGTGATTTTTTTGTAAAAAAATTCACTTTAGTTTGATAAAGTACTTGAAATTGGTTTTTTCGTGTGATATTATAAAATATATTATTTTTGATTTGAGGATTAAAATGGCTAACGACAAGAAAATGGTAGAGCAAATTACCTCTATGGAAGAGGACTTTGCAAAATGGTACACAGACGTAGTTAAAAAGGCTGACCTGATTGACTATTCAAGCGTTAAGGGCTGTATGATTATTCGTCCTTATGGCTATGCAATTTGGGAAAACATCCAAAAGCTACTCGATGCAAGATTTAAGAAAACAGGCGTTGAAAATATCTATATGCCTATGTTCATTCCTGAATCCTTGCTACAAAGAGAAAAGGATCACGTAGAGGGCTTTGCACCTGAGGTTGCTTGGGTAACACACGGTGGCAGTGAGCCACTTACAGAAAGACTTTGTGTTCGTCCTACATCTGAAACTCTTTTCTGTGAGCACTATGCAAATATTATTCGCTCATATAGAGATTTACCAAAGCTATATAACCAATGGTGTAGCGTAGTAAGATGGGAGAAAACAACTCGTCCATTCCTACGTAGCCGTGAGTTCTTATGGCAAGAGGGACACACAATGCACGCAACAGCAGAGGATGCAGAGAATGAAACATTGCAAATGCTAAATGTATATGCAGATTTCTTTGAAAAGGATCTCGGTATTCCCGTTCTTAAGGGAAGAAAAACAGACAAAGAAAAATTTGCCGGTGCAAATGCTACATATACCGTTGAGGCTCTTATGCACGATGGTAAGGCACTACAAGGTGGTACTAGCCACAACTTTGGTGATGGCTTTGCGAAGGCATTCAATATTCAATATCTTGACAAGGACAATACTTTGAAGTATTGCCACCAAACCTCTTGGGGTGTTTCTACAAGAATTATCGGTGCCATCATTATGACACACGGCGATAATAATGGTCTTGTATTACCACCACAGGTAGCACCAATACAGGTTGTTGTAATTCCTTGCGCTCAGCACAAGCCGGGCGTTATTGAAAAGGCGACAGAGGTTATGGAAAGAGTAAATCAATTTGCAAGAGCAAAGATTGATACATCTGATAACTCACCCGGATGGAAGTATGCTGAATATGAGATGAAGGGCGTTCCTCTCCGTCTTGAGATTGGTCCACGCGATATTGAAAACAATCAATGCGTATTAGTTCGCCGTGATAACAGAGAAAAAATCTTTGTTTCACTCGACGAGCTTGAGACTAAGATTCCGGAGCTACTTGCTGATATTACTAAGGGACTATACAGCAAGGCAGCAGAAAATAGAAAAAATCGTACATATACAGAAACAGAGCTTGATAGCTTCATCAAAACAGCTAGTGAAAAATCCGGCTATATTAAGGCACACTGGTGTGGCGACCTTGAATGTGAGCTAAAGCTCAAGGAGGTTGCTGATGTAACCTCACGTTGTATGCCACTTGATGAGCAAGGCACAACCGGAAAATGTATTTGCTGTGGTAAGGAAGCCGATAAGCTTGTTTACTGGGGCAAGGCATATTAATTTAATTTGCTAAATATCTTAGGAGGATATATATTATGAGTTTCAAAAATCAATATCTTAACGAGCTTATGGAAAGAGTCGTTAAAAGAAACCAAAACGAGCCGGAATTTCACCAAACAGTAGAAGAAGTTCTTGCATCAATCGAGCCGGTTATCGAAGCACGTCCGGAGTACATCACAAGTGGCGTTCTTGAGAGAATGGTGGAGCCTGAAAGAATTATTAAGTTCAGAGTTCCGTGGGTTGATGACAACGGTAAGGTTCAAGTAAACCGTGGCTTTAGAATTCAATTCAACAGTGCAATCGGTCCATACAAGGGCGGACTTCGTTTCCACCCATCAGTATATGAAGGAATTATCAAATTCCTTGGATTTGAGCAAACATTTAAGAACAGCTTAACATCACTCCCAATGGGTGGTGGTAAGGGTGGCTCTGACTTTGACCCACAAGGTAAGAGCGATGCAGAGGTTATGCGTTTCTGCCAAAGCTTTATGACAGAGCTTTATAGACATATTGGTGCAGATCTTGACGTTCCGGCAGGCGACATCGGTGTTGGTGCAAGAGAGGTTGGCTATATGTTCGGTCAATATAAGAGACTTAAGAACGAGTTTACAGGCGTATTAACAGGTAAGGGAATTGCATATGGCGGTTCACTAATTCGTCCAGAGGCAACAGGCTATGGTGCTGTTTACTACACAGAAAATATGCTAAGCTATTTCAAGGATTCAATTAAGGGCAAAACCTTTGTAATTTCAGGCTTCGGTAATGTTGCTTGGGGCGCAGTAAAGAAGGTTACTGAGCTCGGCGGTAAGGTTGTTACAATCTCCGGTCCTGACGGATATATATACGACGAAGACGGCGTAAACACAGAAGAAAAAATCAACTTTATGCTTGAAATGCGTGCTTCCTGCCGTAACAAGGTTCAAGACTATGCTGACAAGTTTGGCGTTCCATTCTTTGCCGGTCAAAAGCCATGGGGCGTAAAGGCTGACATCCTAATGCCATGTGCTACTCAAAACGAGGTTGGCATTAAGGAAGCTGAAGCAATTGTTGCAAATGGCGTTAAGTACTATGTTGAGGTTTCAAATATGCCTACAACTAATGAGGCAGTTGCATACTTAAAGGCAAATGGCGTTATTGTTGCTCCATCTAAGGCTGTTAACGCAGGTGGTGTTGCAGTTTCCGGTCTTGAAATGTCACAAAACTCAATGCGTTATAGCTGGACAGCTGAAGAGGTTGATGAAAAGCTTAAGGGCATTATGAAGAACATCTTCGACAACTCAATTAAGGCTGCTAACAAGTATGGTCTAGGTGATGACCTAGTTGCCGGTGCTAATATCGCAGGCTTCATTAAGGTTGCTGATGCAATGCTTGCACAAGGTGTTGTTTAATACTGAATTATATAAAAAATGCACTCGAATTGAGTGCATTTTTTCATTGTATTAATAAAATTATTACAAAACAGATAATTATTAACAGAATATTTATTAATATATAACAAAAAAATATTGTAAGCATATTGATTTTTGTGCAACTTTGTAGTATAATATATCCAGCGAAATATGAATTTTTTAGGAGGTAAGTAATGAAAATCAAGATTTTCGCATTTTTACTTGTTGTATTAATGCTTGTTCCTATGATTGTTGCTTGTGGTGGTAATAAGAAGACTGATACTACATCAAATACAAATTCTAATACTACACCAACAAACACAAATACAGAAAGCAACACAAATAGCAACACAGAAAGTACAACAAATACAGACTCTACTACAAACACAGATAGTGGTAAGCCTGTAGAAAAGGTTGATGTTACATCAGCAGCTTCTAAAGAGTACGCTAAATCAAAGTGGAGTGGCAAGACACTTGATGTTTTAGCAGCTCGTTGGTATGGTACAACCTCTATGGAAGAAGCTGGAACATGGTCACAACCTGAGTTCTATGTAAAAGGTTATTTCAATGATACACAGTATGGCCAATTAGTTAATGATGCTGTGTGGACAAGACAAGAAAAGATCAAGGAAGACTATGGAGTAGATCTTAAGTGGTTCGCCGGAGCAAATGATGGCGTTCTTCAAAACGAGCTACAAAGCGGTCTTGAGGCTGGATATGCTAAGTATCATATCGCTCTTCCACGTATGTTTGAAGCACAAGCACTACTTGGTGCAGAAACCGTATATGATCTTGCAAACAGCAAATATATCGATTTAACAAAATCACACTACAATCAACTATCTGTTGATTCATTCTCAGTTTATGGTCACACATTCTTCGTAGCTGGTGACTTTAGCTTTGTTGATGAAGAAACAGCAACAGTAGTATTCTACAACCAAGCTATCTCAGAGAGCATCGCTACATTCCCTAACCTTTACAATAAGGTAAGAAATGGTGAATGGACAATTGCTGAGCTTTCTAAGTGGGCTAAGCTTCCTGGCTTATCCGGTGATATAGCAGAGCCTAAGGGCTATGGCGATGAAGACGCATATGGCTTTGGTTCTAACTCACTTGCTGGATTCTTCCAATCAAGTGGCATCCAACAGGTTGATGTTCAAACATCAAGTAATGGTGAGCGTTCATACGTTGTTTCACTAAATGCAAACAATGCAGCAGTTAACTCACTTGTTACACAATTAACATCTATTAAATCTTCAACATGGGCTAGAACATCATGGTCCGGTGGATACGGTGGTCTTGAAGGTGCGTTCAACGATGGTAGAATTCTTTTCTACAATGAGGTTGTACAAAAGATTCGTCAATTCCCGGAACAAAGTGAAGACTTCAAGATTGGCGTTCTTCCAATGCCTATGCTTGATACAGACCAAACTATGTATTACACACCACTTTGCTCACAAACAACAGTTATGTGTATTCCAAAGTCAACAACAGACCGTGAAATGTCAGAGTTCTTCTTCGAGGTACTTACATATACCGGTTCTTCAGTAATGGAAGCATACTATGAGACACTCGGTCAAAAGCTATATGATGACAAGTCACCTGATGCAGATGGTAACACATCTCTCGATAACACTCTTGAAATGTTAACTGACTACATATTCCCGGGTATGTGCTATGACCAAGGCTTTATGTATGATGCAATGGGTCAAAAGTTTATGACAACTGTTCAAACTGAGACCGTTAACTCAACAGCTAGCTCATCACCATTTATGACTCTTTATATGGAAGCATATGGCGATGCTGACAAGAAGCTAAACGATCCAAAAACAGGTTGGAACACAGTAGCTAAGAACTATAAAGACTAATATAAAAAAGCATTGCTTCGGCAATGCTTTTTTTGTTTGAAATGTTGAAAACGTAATTTTATTATGTTATACTATTTTTAGCAAAAATTTGTCTTTTGGGGGATAAAATGTCTATATTAATTAATGAAGAAAAAATTTTCACCTTAAACACCAAAAATACTACATATCAAATGTATGTAAACGAGGATGGTCTTCTTTTTCATTCTTATTATGGTGCAAAAATGGAGTATGATGATCTTTCATATGCCTCACACTATGCTGGTTGGGGAGCCTCATTTTCTCCAAATCCAAAGGGAGCAAATTATTTTCATAGTCATACTTGCGAGGAGCTTTCTTGCTTTGGCGTAGGGGATTTTAGATTGAGTGCACTTGCTCTTGTAAACCACGATGGTACAGTTGCGGCTGAGCCTATATATTATAGCCATAAGGTGTTAAAGGGCAAATATCAAATTAAAGGATTACCGGCATTTTATGGTGACGAGGGGGAAACTCTTGTAATTACTCTAAAGGACAAGGCATATGATATTTATTTCCATATGTATTATGGCGTTTTCGAGGAGTATGATCTTATTACCAGGGCAATGGTAATAGAGAATAAGACAGATAAGGAAATCAAGCTAAATAAAGCTCTTTCTATGACACTTGATTTTACAAGTGGTACATATGATATGGTTCATTTTTACGGTGCACATATGCGTGAAAGACTGCTTGAAAGAACAAGAATAACACATTTAACCTCAACTGTATCAAGCATACGTGGAGCATCAAGCCATATGCAAAATCCATTTGTTATAATTTGCGATAAGGATGCAAACGAGGAATATGGTAGTGCATATGGTATAGGTCTTGTTTATAGTGGTAATTTTGTTATCTCAGCAGAAAAGGATCAGCACGAAACTACAAGAGTAGTGGCAGGAATTAATCCGGAAGGCTTTAATTATTCAGTTTTCCCGAATGAAACCTTTGAAACTCCTGAGGTTGCTATGGTTTATAGTAACGAGGGATTTGCTAAAATATCAAACAACTATCACAAGGCAGTAAGAAACAATCTTTGCCGTGGCAAGTATAAATACACTAGACGTCCGGTTCTTATCAACAACTGGGAGGGCACATACTTCGACTTTAACGCGGATAAGCTTGTTGCTATGGCAACTGATGCGTCAAAGCTTGGAGTTGAGCTGTTTGTAATGGATGATGGTTGGTTTGGACATAGAGACGACGACCACACATCACTTGGTGATTGGTTTGTAAATGAGAAAAAGCTACAAGGTGGCCTTGATAATCTTGTCAAGAGAATAAATTCACTTGGTATGCAGTTTGGCATATGGTTTGAGCCTGAGTGCATTTCTGAGGATAGTGAGCTTTTCCGTGCCCATCCTGACTATCGTTTTGCAATTCCTAATCGTGAGCCTCAGCTTTCACGTCACCAATTCGTTCTTGATATGTCAAGAAAAGAGGTTCGTGATAATATATATGACCAAATGGCAAAAATACTAAATAGCACAAATATCGCTTATTTAAAGTGGGACTTTAACAGACACCTAAGCGACCTTTATAGCGTGGCTCTACCAAAGGAGCGTCAAGGCGAGATATATCACAGATATATGCTTGGTGTATATGAGCTTCTTGAAAGAGTAACCACCAATTTCCCCAATATTCTTTTTGAAAGCTGTTCGGGTGGAGGAGGCCGTTTCGATTTCGGTATGCTTTATTATATGCCACAGGTTTGGACAAGCGACAACTCGGATGCAATAGATAGACTAAAAATTCAATATGGTACATCCTTTGCATATCCTGTAAGAACAATGGGAGCTCACGTTTCTGTTTGTCCTAACCACGGTAATGCAAGAGTAACACCGCTAAAAACGAGAGGAAATGTGGCTTATTTTGGCACATACGGGCTTGAGCTGGATGTTACAAAGATGACAGATGAGGAAAAGGAAGAAATCAAGCGTCAAATCATTGAATTTAAAAAGCATTATGACCTTATTCAATTCGGTGATTATTATAGACTTCTTTCACCATATACGCCTGAAGAAAGCCGTTATTGTGCTTGGGAGGTAGTGAAGGAGGACAAGAGCGAGGCTCTTGTTTGCACAGTCGCATATGAATCAAAATGTACAGTTGCTCCCGAGCTTTTAAAGGTTAAGGGACTTGATAAAGATAAAATGTATAGAATAAATGGTTCAGAAAAAACCTATCTTGGCTCATCACTGATGAATGTAGGATTTTGGCTTGAATATGACCATTTCTCTTATGCATCAAGACTCTATCACATCACATTAGCTTAATAAAATGCCAACCAGATGGTTGGCATTTTTCTTACCACTGTGTGTAAGAAGTTTGACAAGACTTTTTGGAACTTAAATTATAGGCATAATTAATTTATACTATACTTATAATAACTATGGTGGTGATGTTATGCATGAGTATGGAACAATTAATATTAAACTAAAAGAGCTATTAGAGAAAAAGGGACTAAGTAAAAACAAATTCAGCCACAGGGCAGAAATGCAAAGAACACAAATAAATAATTTCTGCAATAACAAAATCACACGACTTGATACGGACGTATTAGCAAGAATTTGTACTGTTTTAGAGTGTGAAATCTCTGATTTACTAGAGTTTGTGCCTCCACAAGACAAATAATAAAAAGAGTGTTGAAAAACACTCTTTTTTAGATAGAATTATTATTTACAAAACTAATGCGACCAAACTATTATTTATATAATTCCTCAAGACGCTTGTTAAATTCCTCAGCTGTGTTATAGCCCATTCTCTTAAGACGTGAGTTCATAGCTGCAATTTCGAGTACAACAGAGAGGTTACGACCGGGGCTAACAGGAATTGTAATAGCCGGGATTTCAATACCGAGAATAGACACTGTTTCGTTATCAAGTCCCATTCTATCATAAGCCTTACCGTCAACCCAACGCTCAAGCTTAATAACAAGCTGGATTTTCTCCGTTTCCTTAACGGCTCCCATACCAAAGATACGACGCACGTCAATCAGACCAATACCACGTAGCTCAGAGTAGTGTCTTATAATAGCAGGAGCACGACCAACTAAGGTCTTTTCTGAAACCTTGCTTATTTCAACAGCATCGTCGGCAATTAGACGGTGACCTCTTTTTATAAGCTCTATAGCAGTTTCGCTCTTACCAATACCACTATCACCAAGAATAAGCACACCCTCACCATAAACCTCGACCAAAACACCGTGACGAGTAATAGTGGGAGCAAGCTCAACATTTAGAGTGGAGATAATATTTGAAACAAAGCTATTAGTAGAAATTTTTGTTCTCAAAAGCGGAATTTTAAATTCCTCGGACATTTGACGCATCTCAATAAACGGCTCAATATCTCTTGCAAGAACGATACAAACAGGCTTTCTCTCCATAAAAGCACGGATTCGTTCATATCTAACGCTTGGCTCAAGCTTTTCAAGATATATTGACTCAACAAGACCTATAATTTGCATTCTTAGCGGATCAAAATACTCGAAAAATCCTGTTAATGGAAGACCCGGACGATGTATTTCGGCACGAGTAAGCTCGATAGTATCGATATTCTCAGGTGCGTATAATGTTTCAAGATTGAAATCTTTTATTATTTTTGTTAACAAAACAGTTCTCTTAGTTGTAGCAGTATCCATAAATACCCTCCCACACTTTTTATAAAACAATTCTATCATATATAAATAAAAAAAGCAATAAAGGAAGAGAAAATATTATGAAATTAATTACGTCAAATAACAAAAGAAAGGAAAAATACTTATACGGAAATAAGCTTGACAGCTTGTCGAACAAGCTTGTTTCAAGCGAAATTGATAAGACGATTGAGCCAAGATATGCAAAGGTAACAATAGGCAAGATAGAGCTTTCAAAGTCGCCCGACAAAACGCACGATATGTTGGTTCTCACAAGATTTATCGGCAGTAAAACAGTCATTGAAATAAAAGACCTTGAGACGATTAGAAGCGACAGTGAATTTGAATGTGATGCTAGAATTATTTCTACCTTTGAAATGCTGAATAGTAAAAGAGATGTAAGAAGAATATTCCTTGATACCTTCCTTAGTGAAATAAAAGAAAAATTCAAATTAGACATTAGAACCGCATACAAGAAAATTGAGACAAGTGCAACTAAAAAAGATGAGCACAGTGTCTATATTTATCATATGTATGGACTTCTTGCCGCCTCAATATCGATTATAAACGAGCTGGATTTTAAGCCACCTGTATATATTGAGCTGAAGAAAATACCAAAGGGAATAAAGCTTTCCTTGAAGATAAAATCGCCTAAGCTGGATGAAATAAAAAACAGACAGAAACTAATAGATATTCCAGGCATAGAAATGCGTCTTGAATACCTTGGATTATTATGTCAAGAAGATGGAATAAACGGTACATTTGAAATTACTAATAACACCTTGAATATAGAATATGATATTGTAGAAGCTCCATATAAAGAAGGAGTATTACTTGCAGATACACAAGAGGAGGATCGTTTCTTCTACGAGCTTATGGAAATATTTAGCTATAAAGGAGCAGACAGAGAAGAGGAAGAATAATTGTATTATCATCATTATTGTTTTCGCTAAGGAGCAAAACAATAATAGCAAGAATAAGCAAATCCTCGCCTTTTAGACTACCTGTAAGCTTGCCGATTAATGAACCAAGCTCACACAATAAACCATTACCACTAGTAGCTTTTCTGCTGGTGGTATTTTCATTGTATGTATTGTCAGGCTTGTTAATCGAAAAATCTTCTTTTACATTATTATATTCATCTGATTCTGCTTCATTGTCTTCTATGTCGGTTATACTATCCTCTGTTACATCAAGGTCTTGCTCGTCTTCATCGACAAAGGGCATTGAAAGCTCGTTGTTTTTTTGTCTTATCACTTCCTCAAAGGTTGGAGAAAGCGAGGTTTTTGTTCCTGTGTATGTTGGAGTCGGCTTATGCAGCTTTGTTTCAGTTTCGAGTGGTGCTTTAAATCTGTTCCCACTATAGTTTTCGGGGATGTTTATTCCCTTATATCTAGTAAACATATATCTACCTCACTTTGCTAAATTAACTATACCTGCAAGCTGAGACATTTTAACTATTGAGTCAATCATATCGCATCGCCCCTTACTTAAATAAGGCTTCAAGGCAATGAGCAAGGGCGCATTTTTTGATATGGCTTTGCAAAGCGATAAAAGAAACCCTTCAACACCGCCACTCTCGTCTTTTTTATCTAAAATTCTTAGAGACGTGTCTGAAATTATATCTTTTTCATCCTTTTTTTCTTCCTTTGAAGCACCTTGGTTCAATATATTACTTTGGGATAAAATATCGATAACACTGGATAAAGCCTTGCCCATGTCGCCGTCTCCATCCTTAACGCTGGAGGAAATTTTGTTTAATAGGTCCGGATTTGCACCGATTTTTGAAATAATATCTTCAAAGCTATTTTCACTCATTTTATTTACCTCGCTTGAATGAATTTAAAGCCTTTTGTATGTCATCTTCGCTTAGCATACTAAGTGTTTGACGTATTTTTGTCATATCCTCTGGCTTCTTTAGGTTGGAAAACTCCTCCTTGCCACTTTTTCTTGCAACGTATTGTATCGTTTTCCAAAGCTGTTCATCGTTCATCATAAGAACCTTATCAATAGTATTTTTATCAATTTTCATAAATACCTCCTAATAAATTCTTTACATAGCGGTATTACTATGATATGATAAAGTAAGTAAAACGACACAAGGAGTAAATATGAAGATTCTTGTCTTTTCTGATTCACACGGAAAATCAAAATATATAGATGAAGCACTAAAAATTCACGGAGGAGTGTGCGATTTGGTCGTCTTTTTAGGTGATGGACTGAGCGATATTGAATATATAAAGGATAAATATCCCAATCTCACATTCTTTGCTGTGAAAGGCAATTGCGACTTTTTTACAGGCAACTATCCAAGCTATAGTGTACTTGATTTAGATGGTATTAAGGTGCTAATCACTCACGGGCATTTGTTTGGCGCAAAAAGTGGCTATGAGCGACTTGTTTATCTAGCTCTTGAAAAGGAAGCGGATGCTGTTTTCTTTGGTCATACTCATATGCCAATTGATGAAATTGTTGAATGTAATGATAAGCAAGTACATCTTTTTAATCCGGGTAGTATAGGCTATGGTGGCACATATGGTGTAGTAAACACTAGCGGAAGAGTTCTTGTTTGTTCATATGGAAAAATTTAGTTAAAATTGAGCTAAAAACACAAATAAATGCTTGAAAGTTTAAATATTATATGTTATACTTGGGATAGTAATTATTATTTGTTCGGAGGAATAAATTTATGGAAAAGAAAATCAAGGTTGGTATCATCGGTTGTGGTGGTATCGCAAACGGCAAGCATATGCCTTCTCTTAAGAAAACAGGTGAGGTAGAAATGGTTGCATTCTGCGACATTATTGTCGAAAGAGCAGAAGAGGCTGCAAAGAAGTATGGCACACCGGACGCAAAGGTGTATGCTGACTACAAGGAGCTTCTAAAGGATAAGGAAATTGAGGTTGTACACGTTTGTACTCCTAACAGAAGCCATAGCTTTATTACAGTTGATGCTCTTGAGGCTGGAAAACACGTTATGTGTGAAAAGCCAATGGCTATAAACGCTGAGGAAGCAAAGAAGATGGTTGATGCAGCAAATCGCACAGGCAAAATGCTCACAATCGGCTATCAAAACAGACAAAGAAAGGACGCTAAATACCTAAAGGCTGAGGCAGAGGATGGCGTATTTGGCGACATTTACTACGCAAAGGCAACAGCACTTAGACGTCGTGCAGTTCCTACATGGGGCGTATTTATTAACGAGTATGAGCAGGGTGGCGGTCCACTTATCGATATCGGTACTCACGCACTCGACCTAACACTTTGGACAATGGATAACTACAAGCCAAAATATTGTGTAGGTACTACATATCACAAGCTCAATGACCAAAAGGAATCAGCAAACGTGTTTGGTCAATGGAAGCCTGAGGAATTTACTGTTGAAGACAGTGCGTTCGGCTTTATCGTAATGGAAAATGGTGCAACAATTGTTCTTGAGTCCTCTTGGGCTATCAATATGACAGGGACAAAAGAGGGTTGTACAACAATTTGTGGAACAAAAGCTGGCGCTACAATGATTGATCAAGGCGTTCTTGAAATAAACGGTGTTAAGCACAACAATATGTATGAGACAAGACCTAACCTTGATGGTAAGGGCGTTGCTTTCTACGACGCAGGCTCATATGATGCAGGCGCAGAGGAAGCAAAGCAATGGATCAATGCTGTAAAGACTGGTACTAAGCCAACAGTTCTTCCAGAGCAAGCATATTGTGTAACACAAATTCTTGAAGGTATTTACGAGTCAGCAAAGACCGGTAAGCCATACTACTTTAACTAATAAAAACGGGGCAATTTACTCGCTAAATTGCCCATAATCTTAAATAAATAGGAGATAAATATGAAGCTTAGTGTTTTAGCTAACCTCTATGGTTCAAAATCACTTGATGAGGCACTTAAAATAATTTCCTCACTCGGTGTCCATTCTGTAGAAATCGGTGCAGGCGGATATCCGGGCAAGGATCACTGTGATCCGGAAAAACTACTCGCAGACGAGAAGGCACTTGAAGAATTCAAGGCTACATTTAAAAAGTACGATGTTGAGATTTGCGCTCTTGCTACTCACGGTAACCCTGTTCATCCAAATAAAGAGATTGCAGCTCAATTTGACAAGGATATGAGAAATACAATTCTTTTAGCTGAAAAGCTTGGAATTGATACAATCATTACATTCTCCGGTTGCCCTGGCTCAGATCCTGATGCAAAGCTACCATCTTGGGTAACTTGCCCATGGCCGGACGATTTCCTTGAGACACTTAACTATCAATGGAACGATGTTATGATCCCTTACTGGAAGGAAGCAACAGCTTTTGCAAAGGCTCACGGTGTTACTAAGATTGCTCTTGAAATGCACCCTGGCTTCTGTGTATACAATCCGGAAACACTTCTAAAGCTGAGAAATGCAGTAGGCGATGTAATCGGTGCTAACCTTGACCCATCACACCTAATTTGGCAAGGTATTGATCCTGTAATGGCAATCAGAGCTCTTGAGGGTGCTATTTACCACGTACACGCAAAGGATACAAAGGTTGACAAGGCTAACACATCAGTTAATGGTGTTCTTGATACAAAGCACTACGGCGACGAAATTCACCGTTCTTGGATCTTCCGTACAGTTGGATACGGCAACAACGAGGAGTTTTGGAGAGCATTTGTTTCCAACCTTCGTCTCTGTGGCTATGATAAGGTTCTTTCAATCGAGCACGAGGATAGCTTAATGACTATCGACGAGGGCTTAAAGAAAGCAGTTGAATTCCTTGATAAGGTTATGATTAAGGAAGAAAAGCCAACAGGTATGCGTTGGGCTTAAAGCCTTCACCTTGAAGGGAAGGGGATATGGACGAGGTTAAGAACAATCCTTAAAAAATTCCCAACCCACCAAAAACGAAAAACACAAAAAACGGACACAGGAGTGTCCGTTTTTGTTATATAATATCAAAAATGTAGGGGAGGCTAGTAGCCTCCCGCAAAAAATTATTGTTTGCTTTCTGTGTTGGTATTATCGCTGTTTTCGGTGCTTTCACCATTGTTTTCCTCGGGCTTTTGTCCCGGAAATTTAAAGTGCTTCTTTGGATCAACGTGTGTGCCGTCTACCTTTAATTCATAGTGTAGATGAGGCTCGCTTGCAAGCTCGTTCATAGCACTTTCACCAACTGCACCAATTACATCACCACTATTAACACTAGCACCGATAATGATGCCGTCAGCTACCTCCGGATCTAGGTTCTTATAAATGCTTATAGCATTTCCTGAGTGTTCAATAGAGATGCAAGTGCCCATAAATGGGTCATCCCATACATTTGTTACTACACCATCAGCAACAGCTATAACCTCCTCACCAAGACTTGCAGAAATATCAACGCCCAGGTGAGTTCTATAGTCGTTCAAGGTTTCAGAGAATACAGGTACTGTATCACTAAAATCCATACTGATTTCGCCACTTACAGGGAGGGAAAATGTAGGGAGAGTGTCTGAAATATTGCCATTTGTCTGTTCATCATTAGTGTCTGTGTTTGTGTTGTCCCCGGTATTTGTGTTTGGCTTATTTGCAACTGTTGTAGCAATAATAATTACTGAAACAAGAGCTAAAACAATAGCCACACTCAAATAAATAATTCTGGGAGTTTTTTTGTTTTCGTTTTCTTCCATTTTGTAAATTTCCTTTCAAAATTTAATTGCAAGACTATTATTTACCACCAAAAATGGAATTATACACAAAAAATATAAATGTGAATTTTAAAATGATTGACTTTATTTTGCGTATGTGTTATTATATATATAACTAAAGCTTAAATTTTGGGGGATTTATGATTAAAATTGAAAGAGTAAGCGTTATGAATATGGAAAACGCTATAAGAGGAGCAAGAAACCCACTAAATTCATGGAGTAGAATGGATAGCTATTATGATGAGGACGGCAACTATGTTCTCGGAGAAAACGATCTTTCCTTAGCTAAAAAACTAGCAAAGGCAGGCTCAGACCATAGAAAATATCTACGCCAAATTTTTGTATCAATGGATATCACAGCACCACTATATTGGTGGAAGGAATTTGATACATATAAGGTAGCAACGGTTGCAAACTCAACTTCTACAATGCATAAAATTCAAGCTAAACAGTTTGAACGTGCTGATTTTAGCTGTGATAGAATGAGCGAGGGTGCTTTAAGAGTGCTCGATATGACAATCGATTATTTGGAAGAGGTGCGTCTAAAGTTTATTGAAACCAAGGAAAAGTGCTATTGGCACGATATGATTCAGCTCCTTCCATCTAGCTATAATCAATTAAGAACTGTTACTATGAACTATGAAACACTAATTAACATATACTATGCAAGAAGAACACATAAGCTTGCTGAGTGGCATACACTTTGCGACCTTATTATGTCCTTGCCATATGCAAAGGATATTATCGCAGTAAAGGAAGAAAATGATAATAAATAAGCTAATTAAAGATTACAATAGTCCGCAAAAGCCTGAGGTCCGTGTACGAGTTGGGCGTTTTGCGGGCTTTGTCGGCATAATATCTAATTTATTGCTTTTTGTTGTAAAGCTGGTAGTTGGTATTATAACAGGAGCTATATCTATAATTGCCGACTCTCTAAACAACCTTTCAGACTGTGGCTCAAACGTGCTTACGGTTGTTGGTTACACAATTTCGGGAAAGCCTGCCGATAAGGATCATCCATATGGACACGCACGTATGGAATATCTGTCATCATTGTTTATTGCAATGATTATATCATTCCTTGGCTTTGAAATGCTAATTACCTCTGTTGAAAAAATAATAGATAATGAGCCGAACGAGGGATATAGCCTACCACTTATTATAATTGTTGCCTCTACTATAATTGTAAAGGGCATAATTGCTGTGTTTTATCGAAAGCTGGGAAAACATATAAGCTCTGACGTATTAAAGGCATCAGCCATTGATAGCATCGGCGACGTTGTTGCCACAAGTGCAGTAGTTGTTGGTATGTTGCTTGCTAAGTATGCTTCATTGCCATTCAATATTGATGCAGTGATAGGTATTTTGGTTGCAATTTACATTATAATTATGGGAATTAAATTGGTAGTTGAGTCTTCAAACACACTGATAGGCAAAGCTCCCGACCCACAGCTTACCCACAAAATGATTGATAAAATCAAGAGCTACGATGGTGTGCTTGGAATACACGATTTAGTGATTCACTCATATGGTGCAAATAGATGCTTTGCAACTGTACACGTAGAGATTGATGCAGATGCCGATGTTATGCACAGCCACGATTTGATGGACGTAATCGAGGCAGATTTTTTAAAGGATGGCATAAATTTAGTTATTCATATGGACCCGATTTCTGTTTCTGATCCGGAAACAAATGAGCTACGTACAAAATGCTTTGAAATGATGTCCCACATTTCCGGTGAATATTCAAGCCCGATTTCAATGCACGATTTCCGCATTGTAAAGGGAATAACACACACAAATGTGATTTTTGATGTTAGCGTTTCGGATGATTTTCCACTAAAAAACAAGGAAATCTGCGAGGAAATAACTAAAAGATTAAGAGAAATAAACCCACTTTACAATTTAGTTTTAACTATTGACAGAGACTATTTTTCTGAAAGATATGGCGAATAAAATGAAAAAAGCTTTTAAAACTTTACTATTTTCGGTTGTTTTTGTGATTATTCTTGCAGTAAGCATAAGTGCTTATGATATAGCAGTCAAGGACGCACAAGGAAACGAATATTATCACGATGGCTATAAGCTTTATTTGCCGTCGCACATATCTCCTTATGCAGTCAGCTTTGCTTTGGATGAATGTAATACCGTTACATATACCGATCTTGATGGTAACGATGTGCAATTATTAGAGGGGGAGCCAATAGATATAACTCCTTATTTATCACCCTATTATAATGAGCCTGTTTATGTTTTATCTATTAAGATTGATGGTGTATTTAAGTATTTAATTATAAGAATGGCAAATACATTGCCAAGCCTATATGTAGAGATGGATACCGACGTTGATAGCTTTCTTAGATATAATTTGTCAAGTGAAAGCACCAATGCAACATTTTTTGATAAAAACGGCACGGTTGAATTTAAGGACACTGACGGATTTTGTGAGTTTAAGGTGCGTGGTAACGCAACAACCGACTATCTAAAAAAGCCATTTCAAATAAAGCTTCCTACACGTGCAGACTTATACGGTATGGGTAGCTCAAAGACTTGGCTTCTTCTTGCCAATTATGATGACCAATCCTTGCTCAGAAACAGCGTTATGTATAAAATCAGCGAGTACTTAGGTATGCAAACGTGCGATTTTAGATCGATAGACCTGTTTATTAATGGTGAATATTATGGCATATATCTTCTTTGCGAGAAGGTTCAAATTGGTAAAAATCGTCTTGAAATCACCGATTTAGAGGATGAAAATAACGAGCTAAACGACTCATATACCTCATATTCAACAAATGTTACAAGTGGCACACTAATCGACACTACTAATTTAGCTCAATATAGCTATATACCTAATATAATAAACCCTGATGATATTACAGGCGGATATCTTATCGAGCTTGATAATAACTATTATTCAAAAGAGCTATGCTATTTCACAACCGATTATGGCAACCATTATGTTATAAAATCGCCTGAATATGCTTCGCGTGAGCAGGTTGAATACATTGCTACTCTTTTTGCAAACATGGAAGAAGCAATAATGGCAAGTAATGGCTATAATTCACAGGGTAAGCATTATAGTGATTATGTAGATGTTGATTCTTTAGTAAGTGCATATATAATGCAGGAATTTGGTAGAAACTATGATGCAGGATCATCAAGCATGTATTTTTATAAGGATAGAGATACAGATGGTATTACCTCAAAAATATACAAAGGACCTCTTTGGGACTGCGATAATACATTAGGAAATATACATAAAAATGGTGCATCAAGCATTTCAGGTTATTGGGCTAAGGACCGTAGCATTTGGGCGGGACTTACAAAAAAGCCTGAATTTATGAATCTTGTCAGCCAAAAGTTTTCAAGTGCCTATAATTACATCTTTGATATGATAGATAAGGATGGTTATATTGATAGTGAGGTTTTACTAATAGGCGATTCCATTTATATGGAGCAAAGCATTTATGGCACAAACGATTATAGCAAATGGCCACTTTATTATGACGGAACGCACTATGATAAATGGCAAAGCTCACAGGTGTTTAATTTCTGTGCAGTATATTCCCAAGGAAATAATGAAGATAGCACAACGGTAATAGGTTACCTATGTGAGCATATTGAAGATAGAGCTAACTGGTTAGCAAAAAACTGGAATTGTGATGTCCAATTAAGAGAAAGACGAGTAACGGACATAGTTGTTCCGGAAGAACCGGCTGAGCCGGAAGCTCCAACGGTCCCTGAATTACCCATCGAACCGGAAGTACCTAAGGAACCAATCACACCAGAGCCACCGATAAGCTCTGATACAAGTACCAATACAGATACAGAGTCAAACACAAATACCAATACAAGCACTAACACTAGCACAAGCACTAACACTAGCACAAGCACGGACTCTAATACAAGCACTGACAACTCTCAAGAGCCAAGCAACCCAAAAAAAGGCTTTTTTGAATCACTTTGGTGGATGATTAAGGATTTCTTTAAGAAATTATTTTCAATGTTTAAATAAAAAACGGGAGCTTATCCCGTTTTTTATTTAATAAATATATTCACATATGAGCAGATAATAATATAACATAAAAAGTATATATTTATCCTATTTGGGTAATATATGATTATTATTTGCGATAGGAGAATATATGAAAGCAGTACTTTTATTAAATCAAAATGAGCAACAAAACACCGAAAATACAATCAAATCACTTGCAAACGAAGGGATAGGTGAGTTTATAATATTTTCCCACCAATACAAAAAAAGTCAAACATTTATAGATGAGCTTACAAAAAATGGCATAACTGCAACCTTTATTGATTTAAATAGACGCATAAGTACATTTGATGCACTTGATTTAATAAAGGGTAGCTTAAACGATACTTTTTTGCTTGTGTATTCCAATGAAATTTCTAATTTCGATATAAACGATGCACACTACTACCATAAATCAAACGAAAAGCTAGCGACCTTGTTATCAAGTGATAAGCTCACAGCGGGTATTTTCCTTGAAAACGATGTTTTTGATTATATGATTGAGCCAAACCACTTTGAAAAGGTCATTTTAAAGCGTCTTTTTGAGGATGATGAAGCATTGGTATACAGTGCACTAACATATGAACTATATTAAAAAAGGAACGGAAAATCCGTTCCTTCTTTCTTTATTCAAGCTCAAATGCACCTGTATATAGCTGATAATATTTGCCCTTTTCTGCAATTAAGCTTTCGTGTGAACCTCGCTCAATAATGCGACCTTGCTCAAGCACCATAATTACATCCGAGTTTTGAATTGTTGATAAGCGGTGTGCAATTACAAATACAGTACGTCCCTTCATAAGAGAGTCCATACCGGCTTGAACAATTGATTCAGTTCTTGTATCAATAGAGGAGGTAGCCTCGTCCATTATCATAACGGGTGGATCTGCAACTGCTGCACGGGCAATTGAAATAAGCTGTCTTTGTCCTTGAGATAGACCACCACCGTCGCCCTTAAGCATAGTGTTGTAGCCATCAGGTAGCATTTCAATAAATGAGTGAGCATTAGCAAGCTTAGCAGCCTCAATACATTCCTCATCTGTTGCATCAAGCTTACCATAACGTATATTATCCATTACAGTTCCCGTAAATAGGTTTACATCCTGTAAAATCACGCCCAAGGAGCGTCTTAAATCGTCCTTTTTAATCTTATTAATGTTAATGCCGTCATATCTGATTTTTCCGTCAGCAATGTCGTAGAAACGGTTAATAAGGTTAGTTATAGTTGTTTTACCGGCACCTGTTGCACCAACAAATGCAATTTTTTGACCCGGCTCGGCGTAAATTGAAACATCGTGTAAAACTATCTTTTCAGGAACATAGCCAAAGTCAACCTCGTTCAGTCGAACATCGCCACGAACACGCGTGTAGGTAACCGTGCCATCACCATGAGGATGCTTCCAAGCCCAAATGCCTGTACGCTTTTTAGCCTCAACAAGCTCACCATTATCGTTATACTCAGCATTTACAAGAGTAACATAGCCATTGTCAACCTCAGGATCCTCATCGAGCATTTCAAAGATACGCTCAGCACCTGCAAGAGCCATTGTGATTGCGTTAGCCTGTTGTGAAAGCTGAGAAACATTGTTTGTAAATTGCTTAGATAAGCCAAGGAAAGCAACAGCAGTACCGATAGTAAATACAGGATCCTCAATGCCTAAGAAGGTAGCAAATGATGGATTGTATTTTCCAACAAGCATTGTACCAACAAAAACCAAGCAAACATAAAGCACGTGTCCTATGTTGTTCATAATAGGCATAAGAGTGTTAGCACGTGTGTTAGCCTTAGTTGCGTGTTCACATAGCTTAGAGTTTAATGCTTCAAATCTCTTTTTGCTCTTTGGCTCGTAGTTAAATACCTTAACAACTCTTTGACCGTTAATCATTTCCTCAATGTAGCCCTCAGTTGCACCAAGTGATTCTTGTTGCTTTCTAAAATATTTAGCTCCTGAACCACCGATTTTCTTGGCTACAAAGCTCATTACAAGCATACCGCCAATAACCACAAGTGCCATCCAAAAGCTCATAGAGAACATAAAGATAGTAACAGTTGTAAGAATTATAACAGTAGTAATAATTTGTGGTAGAGATTGAGAAATTAACTGTCTTAACGAGTCAATATCGTTTGTATAGTGGGACATTATATCCCCACGCGGATGAGTATCGAAATATTTTACAGGTAGCTTTTGCATCTTGCCAAACATAAGAGTACGTAGCTTGTGTAGACAGCCCTGTGTAACAACTGCCATAGTTCTTGTTTGAACAAAGGCACAAATCAAACCGATAATGTAAATAGATGCAAGAATGAGAACAGTTATAGTAATTTCTTTGAATTGATGCTTCATAGCATAATCAATTCTAGCTTTCTTTTCTATATCAATTTTTTCATTTTGCAATGAGGTAATATCGTTTTGTAATTTGGTTTGTTCGGAATCAGGCAAAAGCGTGATTTTTTCATTAGACAAAGCATCAACCTTGCTAACAAATAGTAAAGTAACCTTTTCGTCTATTTTGTTTGCTAATAAAGAATTGTATTTTTCGTCAATTTGCTTTTCGATATCCTCATCAGAATATCGTATCTTATCAATTAAAGAAAGGATATTTTTAACCTCGCTCTTAGCAATATCCTTTAGCTCAGCCATTTCTTCATTTGAAACAACTACCTCATTCTTTGCTTGCTGAAGAAGAAGAGCAGCTTCACTATCAGTAAGAAGTAGCTCCTTTTGAGCCTCAGCCTTTAAAATGCTTTTATCCGTAGGAGTTATGATAATATGCTGAATGGCATCGGAGGCTGTGTCAATAACATTCCTTTGGAATATTGATGGAGAAGCAGTTGCTAAAGCACTTAAGCAAATGCAAACCAATACTATAATAAAAGGCGCTTTATAGAAGGACAAGAGTAACTTAAGAAGTCTGCCAAAAGTCCCTTTTTTAACCTTTTTCATTGGTCTACCCATCATAGGTTGACGAGGATTTTTTACAGTTTTATTCATTGTAAGCTCGCCCCCTTTGTTTGTGAGGTATATATTTCACGATAAATATCGTTTTCTTGCAAGAGTGTATCGTGGTTGCCAATAGCGTTAATTTTACCATCATTTAAAATTATGATAATATCGGCATCCTGTACACTGGAAATTCTTTGTGCAATGATTATCTTTGTGGTATTGGGAATTTCCTCACGCATTGCTTTTCTGATAAGTGCATCGGTTCTTGTATCGACAGCACTTGTTGAGTCGTCAAGAATAAGAATTTTTGGCTTTTTAAGCAGAGCTCTTGCAATACATAGTCTTTGCTTTTGTCCACCTGATACATTTGAGCCACCTTGCTCAATATATGTATCATATTTATCAGGGAATTTTTCAATAAATTCACTAGCACAGGCAAGCTCACAAGCATGCTTCATTTCCTCGTCTGTTGCGTTTTCATTGCCCCAACGTAGGTTTTCCTTAATTGAACCGGAGAAGAGCACGTTTTTCTGCAAAACAACACTAACTGCATCACGCAAGGCTACAATATCATATTCCTTAACATTTACGCCACCAACTAAAACCTCTCCCTCTGTCGCATCATAAAGACGTGGAATCAAGGAGATAAGTGTTGATTTAGCACTACCGGTACCACCGATAATACCAACGGTTTGTCCGGACTCAATTTTCAAGCTGACATTGGATAGAGCATTCTTTTCAGCTCTTTTTGCGTACTTGAAGTTGACATTTTTAAACTCAACAGAGCCATCGTTTATAGTAGTGATAGGATTTTTGGGGTTTTTAATTGTTGTTTCCTCGTCAACGACCTCGCAAATACGGTTAGCACTTTCGGCAGACATAGTAACCATAACAAAAATCATTGAAACCATCATTAAGCTCATAAGCATTTGCATACCATATGTGAGCAAGGTAGAGAAGTTACCAATAGCAAATGACGCACCACCTGATGAAATGAGTAGTCTCGAACCGATTAAAAGAATGCCAACCATTAATGAGTACATACATAATTGCATAACCGGAGAGTTAAACGCAAGAATCTTTTCAGCCTTTACAAAGTCGCCTCTTACATCATCGGATGCATCGGTAAACTTGTTTGACTCATATTTCTCACGTACAAATGATTTAACAACACGCATACCCTGTACATTTTCTTGAACGGAGCTGTTTAGCTTGTCGTACTTTTTGAATACCTTTTTGAAAATAGGCATTGCAAAGCGAGAAATAAGAATAAGAGTAAATAGTAAGATAGGAACAACTACAACAAAAATCCAAGCCATTTTTCCACCAACGGAAAACGCCATAACAATTGAGAAAATGAACATAAATGGTGAACGGATAGCTGTTCTTATAATCATCATAAATGATTGTTGTACGTTTGTAACATCAGTGGTTAGACGTGTAACTAAGCTGGATGTTGAGAAGTTGTCAATGTTTTCAAATGAAAACTCTTGTGTTTTGTTAAACATAGCACTTCTTAGATTCTTAGCAAAGCCACAGGATGCACGAGAGCAGTGCACTCCCGCTAAAGCACCAAACATAAGAGATAAAAGAGCAAGACAAATCAAAATAGAGCAGAAAACAATAATAACTGCAGTAGTGTTCGATTCGCCAAACTTACCTTGAATTAAGTCTATAAGCCATTTTGTAATTTGTATTCTTTCAAGAGATGCCCCCTCAACACCATTTGATGCCTCGATAAATGTAATAAGCTCACCGGCAATTGCAGGTATTAGGCATTCCATAATAACCTCGAATAAAACCAAAATTGGTGAAAGAATGGCATTTTTCTTGTATTCACCAACAAATTTAAACAAGGTTTTGAAGTTTTTTATCACCTTATCACCCTTTCTATATATTTAAATATAATTTAACAGTACAATTATAGCACTGTGAAATTTTAATGTCAATTAAGTTATAAAATATTTTATGTGAAAATTTTGTGAAAACGAAAAGGGAGCGAAATGCTCCCTGATTTATTTTGTTGAATTAGTCAAAAACTTGATAAAGTGTCTAGATTTGGGGATACGCAAGATTAAAAAGCTCGCTTATTCTTTCCTCGTTTTTTGTGAGTCTTAAATAACCAAAAATCGCTTCAAATCCCGTTGCTATTTTGTATTCAAGAAGGGACGCACTTTTAGATGCATTTAGGTGTGAGGAATTTTTGCCACGGCGAAAAATTTGTGCTTCTATCTCAGTAAGACTAGATTCGATATTTTCATACGCCTTAGCTTGATTAACAGCTGTAACATAATTAAGAGCTTCCTTGTTTAGCTTTGATGATTTTTCGTAGCCCTTTAAAATAAGTCTTTCTCTAATCAATGCTTCAAGAACAGAGTCTCCAAGATAAGCAAGAGCTCCGGCATTTATTTGAGTAAAATCCATAGCTATTCCTCCTTTTGTAGTTTTCTTTATTTTATCATAAAATAAAGGCATTATCAAGTAATACTTGAAAAAATGGTAAAAATATGATAAAATGTATATGATTTGAATTTTAAAATTTCAAGGATAGCAAAATGGCTATCATAAAAAAAGAGGTATAATATGTCTATAAAATCTTATGATGTTGCCATAATTGGTGCCGGAATTACAGGTGCTATGACAGCATTTCAGATTGCAAAATATAGTGTTAAGGTGGCAGTTTTGGAGGCGGGTATTGACGTTGCCTCCGGCTCTACTCGTGCAAATTCAGCAATAGTACACGCAGGCTACGATGCTAAAGAGGGCACACTTAAGGCTCTTTTAAATGTAAAGGGATGTGAAATGATGCCGGAAATTACATCTCAGCTAGGAGTACATTATAAAAAATGTGGCTCACTTGTTATCGGGTTTAATGCTCGTGACCTTGAGCATCTTAAAAAGCTGATGGAAAGAGGCAAAACTAACGGAGTAAAGGGACTTCGCATTCTCAACAAAACAGAGCTTCATAAAATGGAGCCAAATGTTTCCAAGGATGCAAAATATGCCTTGTACGCGCCCTCAGCAGGTATAGTTTGTCCATATGATTTAGCTTATGCAGTTAGTGAAAACTCTGCGACCAATGGTACAGATTTCTATTTTGAATATAAGGTTGATAATATCGAGTATGATGGAAAGCACTATACTCTATATGCCGGAGACAAAAAGGTAAAGGCTAAATATGTCATCAATGCAGCGGGACTATATGTTGATGAGATTGCAAAAATGATAGATGACGACCTGCCGTTTGAGATAATTCCACGTCGTGGAGAATATATGCTTCTTGACAAGAGTGAAATAAAGACTGCAAAGCATACTATTTTTGTTACTCCTAACGAAAAGGGCAAGGGTATACTTGTTTCTCCAACAGTTGATGGTAATATCATAGTTGGACCAAATGCCAATATAGTTGATTCCAAGGCTGATACAGGCGTTACCGAGGAGGGGCTTGACGAGATATCTAAGGGAGCAAGAGTCATTGTTCCATCAATTAATCTTGGAGCAGTTATTACAACCTTTGCAGGAGTTAGACCAACTCCTACAAGTGGAGATTTTTATATAAAGGAATCGGAAAAATGCAAGGGCTTTATACACGTTGCAGGTATTGAATCTCCGGGACTCGCTTCAGCACCTGCTGTAAGTGAATATGTTTTGGACATACTAAAAAAAGCAGGTCTTACTATGCGTAAGAAAAGGAATTACATTCCAACAAGAACCAAGGATGGCAACTGTAAGCTCTTTTATGAAATGAATGAAAGAGAAAGACGTCAGGCAATTAAAAAGGACTCAAGATATGCTATTATGGTATGCCGTTGTGAAATGGTAACAGAGGGCGACGTTGTAAACGCAATAAACCGTCCTATAAGTGCTCATACTGTTGATATGGTTAAGCGCCGTACTCGTGCAGGAATGGGTAGATGCCAAGGTGCACATTGCCGTACTAAGGTTGCAGAAATTATAGCAAAAGAGCTTAACATTGATATATCAGAGGTTAAAAAATTCTCTCAAAACTCTAAATTGCTTTTAGGCAAAACGAAATGAGGCACAAATGAAAAGAAAGCTTGTAATTATAGGCTCAGGACCTAGTGGACTTGTTTGTGCTATGAGTGCTGCAAAAAACGGAATAGCACCAAAGGATATTTTAGTGCTTGAAAGAGAAAATGAGCTAGGTGGCACATTGAACCAATGCATTCATACAGGCTTTATGAAAAACTTAACAGGAACGGAGCTTGCTACCAATCTTATTAAGACAGTAAAAAAAGCAGGAATTGAATGCTTGACTGAGGCTTGTGTATTGTCCTTTAATAAGGATAAGGTTTTAACTGTAATTTCACCTAAATCCGGATATATCAAAATTCAAGCAGAAGCAATAGTAATAGCAACAGGATGTCGAGAGCAATCACGTGGTGTTCTTTCAATAGGCGGCACCCGTCCGGTAGGTGTATTATCAGCAGGAGCAGCTCAAAGATATATAAATATCAAGGGCTATATGCCCGGACATAAAACAGTTGTAATCGGCTCGACTGAGATAGCATTTATTGTCGCACGTCGTATTGCGATTGAAGGTGGTACGGTTGTCTTTGCTTGCGAGCCGAAGTCGGCAACCTTAGCTGATAAAAAGTATCTTAAGGAATGTATAAAGCCGTTTAATATTCCATTTAAGCTAAATCACAATGTAACAAAGATTTACGGAAAGGAAAGAATAGAGGCGGTTGAGGTTTGTCAGCTTGATAAAAAGGGCAAACCAATAAAGAAGACAAAGCAAAAAATCGAGTGCGATTCACTTGTTTATTCTTGTGGCTATACTCCCGATGTCGATATCGCTATTGAGGCAGGAATATCGATAAAAAGAGATACCAAAGGACCTAGAACCAAGCGTAACTATGAAACAACTATTCCGGGTGTTTTTGTTACAGGAAATGCACATTATATTCACAAAACAATAGAAAAAATATTGTCCGAGGCTATAGCCGTGGGAACAAATGTTGCAAAATCTTTGAAGCCAACACAACCAAAGATGCCATCGGATAAAAAAGCTAAAAAGGAGAAGACGGATGAGAATAATGCTCACATCAACAGTGAAAATAAAGAGTGAAACATCTACCTTGCTCCCTGTTAAAACAGATAAGCCGATTTTAAAGAGCTATCTCAAAACAGCTATGAAAAAAATCAACTCGCTCGAGCTAACCCCACCAATCTATATCGGTGATATAATTGAAGAGGGCTTTATTGAGGATGATATCAATCTAATAGCAACAAAGACAGTAGAAAAATAAAAGCAGGGAGGAGTTGTTCCTCCCGCTTAGCCTTTATAAAGCATCTTTAGAAAAAAATAATAAAAAATCAAAAAAAGTATTGCAAAGATAAAAAATCTATGATAAAATAATCAAGCAATAAAAAATCACACATGCCGGTGTGATGGAATTGGCAGACGTGCCGGACTCAAAATCCGGTGGTAGCGATACCGTATCGGTTCGACCCCGATCACCGGCACCAACCTCTGTTTTTACAGAGGTTTTTTATTTAATAAAAAAGGAACGGAAAATCCGTTCCTTTTATTATTGTTTTATTCTTCCTTGCCTAAAAGATACCAAGCAGGTGTTGTGGATTGCTTTAATGTATTTGCATTAGCACTTGAGTTTAAAAGAGTAAGCTCAGCCCCGTTTGCATCAACCCAACCGTCAGTTGTTGTGAAATATACGTTAATTAATGCACTACATCCATAGAATGAATCCTTGCCTATAAATCTAACATTCTTTGGTATTGTAATTGATTCAATACTTGCACAATTGTAAAATGCACGTGGAGCGATACCAACTGTATCCTCGCTTAGTACAACATTTTTAGCAGTTTGCTTACAATCAATTACCCAACCATCAACATAGTAAACTCCGTCAACCTCTGTGATAGCTTTTTCGCAACCATAGAAGACGCTTTCACCAAGTGATTTAACGCCATTGCCGATTGAAACAGATGTTAGATTATCACAGCCATAGAACGATCTTGTGCCAAGCTCTGTAACTGCATCAGGGATTGTTACAGATGTGATAACATCGTTGTTGTAGAAGGCATATGGATTTATTGCATATTCCTTGCCATCAAAGGCATCAGGTAATACTAAATCAGTATTGCTACCTAAATAACTAAGTAGATAGCTGTTACCGTCAATAGTAGCGAATAAGAAGTCGCCATCTCTTGTGATTATGCTTTTACTGTCCTTTGCTGTGTGAACAACCTTAGCATAGTATCCAATGTAACCATTTTTATTTGAGTGTGCATAAATTGTAATAGCACTGGACAGGTCATAAACCTCAACAAGCTTAAAGCAATTATAGAATGCGTAATAGCCGATTTGATCAGCCTTAACTCTTTGACCAATTGTTACGCTTGTTAGGTTAGAGCAGTTTTGGAAAGCATTTTGACCGATAGTCTCTACATAGTCGCCAATAACCACATTGTAGAGTGATGTGCAACCAAAGAATGCTTGTGCACCGATTGTCGAAGCACTTGAAGCTCCAATATTAACCGTAGTTAGCTTTGTACAAGTGTAAAATGCTTGGTTGCCAATATTTTTAATTGCATTATTGGTAATTAGATTTGTAAGGTTATCACAGCTATAGAATGCCATATCTCCAATGCTAGTAGCAGGAGGTGTTATTCCATCACTAACAGGAATACCGAGTGTTATGGATACTAGTCCATCACAATCATAGAAGGAGCTGTTTGAAATGGAAGTAACTGTGCTTGGCACGATAATGCTTGAAATCAAGTCACAATCATAGAAAGAGTAATCAGCAATTGTTTTTAGACCTTCTGTTAAATAAACATTTGTTAGCTGTGTGCAGCCCTTAAATGCACTGTTTCCGGTAGTTTCCACACTCTTAGGAATGTAAATTGTTTCAAGTGAAGTACAGTCAGCAAATGCACTTGCATATATTGTTTTTACATTGTTTCCAATAGAAACATTTGAAAGAACAGGACAACCTGAGAATGTGTCAGCAGGAATGCTTGTTAAGCCATCGCCAATTCTAACGCTTTCAAGATTGCCACAGATTGAAAATACCTTTTCACCAAGAGTAGTAACAGAATCCGGAATATCCACATTGTATAGAGCATAGCACTTTGAAAAAGCACTGTCGCCTATCTTTGTAAGAGTATCGCTCAAGGCTAGATTTGAAATTGAGTTACAATCGTTAAAGGCATTGTTGCCAATTGTTTCAAGACCGCTGGAAAATACAACATATTGAAGTGTATCAGCATTTTCAAAAGCACTGTTGCCGATTTCCTTAAGCGTTGGAGGTAAAATTACCTTTAATAATGTACCGCAATTGTAGAATGCATAGTCGTTAATCTTTGTAACATTTGAAGGAACAACTAAGGTTGTAACTCTTGTGTTGTTTAGATATAAATCAGCACCTAAAGCAAATGGATTAGAAGCAATTGAAGCAAAAGAGATGTTGAACCAAGTGCTAATAGATTTAATGTTTACATCGTCAAGCTTAGGACATAGAACAAATGCGTCAGTGCCTATTGATTTTATGCCGGTTCCAAAGCTGATAGATGAAAGCTCCCGACAGGAATTGAAGGCGTTATCGCCAATTTTTTCAACTGTATTAGGAATAACAATACCTGTCATTATTTTGTCGCTTGCAAAAGCACTGGCAGCGATTTCCTTAACCGGTAAATCTTCATAATAGCTTGGAACTAAGATTGACTTGTCAGTACAATCTCCTCTGCCTACTAGTATGTAATATGTTTCATCATTGCTTTTCTTAAATGTAAGCCCCTTGCTTGTGAACTCAAGGTCCTTACAAATAGTACATAATCCATTTACAAAATTGTGTGATGTTGCTGCAATACCGTTGTGGTCAACTAAAACCGTGCTACAAATGGAGCAGTATGCCTTGCTCGTAGATCCGGGAGCCTTACAGGTAGCCTCTGAGCCCTCAACAATTACAACCGTATGATTCTTGTATGCCGGAACCTGTTCCTTTAAAACAGTATTACAAACCTCACAAATAACGCCCTCGCTAAGCCCCGGTTGATAGCAATGAGCAACCGTTGCTTCAATAACCTTCTCAGTATGAGCGATAGTAGGAATTGAAACTTGAGCTACAGCAACGTAACCACAATTCTTACAAGAAGCACCTTCAGTTAAACCGGTCTTTGAGCAGGTAGGAGCAACTGCCTCCAATTTTTGAATATCATGCTTCTTTACAGGAATAATTTCTTGTTCAATTTCAGCAGTGCCACAAATGGTACAAGCAAAGCCGTCAGTAAGTCCAGGCTCTGTGCATGTTGCATCGTATCCTACAACTGTTGCCATATTACACGGGATTTTTCCAAGTGGCTTTGTTTCTTTTTCTTTACATTCATCGCAAACTCTTTCCATAGAGCCTTCCTTTAGGCAGGTAGGCATCTTGATTGTTTTCCAAGAGCTGAATTTGTGTGTATGCTCACTTTCTGTATTGGTAGATGAGTTGGTTGAAGTATTTGTGTTACTTTCTGTATTTGTATTTGTGTTTGTTTCAGTATTGGTGTTGGTATCGGTATTTGTATTGTCATCACCACACGATGCCACAAACAAGCAAAGCAAAAGAGACAATATAATCAAGGTTATAGTAAAGATTCTTTTCTTCATAAAATGCTCCTAAAAATTGAAAATAGTCTATAAATATTCCATTATATCTATATTATAGCACACGCATTTATGATTTGCAATAGTAAAATTTTTTGTCAAATAGTACTAACCTATCGTCAAATTGCTATTTACTTTTTTTCTTAAGTATGATATACTTAAATCGATATATTTAGAAATGGAAATTTAAAGATGACGGAACAAGAAAAAAGTAGATTTTTAAAAGCAAAAAGAGCACTCTTTGATAAATATTATTCGTTCCTAAACGAAAAGCAAAGAGAGGCAGTATATACAGTAAAAGGCCCTGTTTTGATTTTAGCAGGAGCAGGTAGTGGAAAGACTACGGTTTTAACCAATCGTATAGCACACATCATAAAGTATGGCAACGCGTATTTCTCGAACGATGTGCCTGATTTTATGACAGCCGACTCGGTTGAGGATCTTGAAAATGCAATTAATTTAACCAATGAGGAAATAGAGAAGTATCTAGAACTCTTTTCGAAGGATGCGTGTCCCGCTTGGAACATTTTGGCAATCACATTTACAAATAAAGCAGCCAATGAAATCAAGGCTCGTTTGGCAAGAATATTAGATGAGGATGCAAGTGATATTTGGTCCGGCACCTTCCACTCTGTTTGTGTGAGAATATTGCGTTCATATGGTACACTCATTGGCTATCGTCCTGCGTTCGGTATTTGCGACACAGATGACGCAAAAAAGCTTATTTCCAAGTGTATGAAGGACCTAAACATTGACGAAAAGCGTCTTTCCATCAAGGCTGTTATGAACGAAATAGGCAGAGCCAAGGATAGGCTACAAGATCCACAGGATTATGCAAGTGAGGTCGGTAATGATGCAAAGTACAAGGATGTTGCAAGAGTATATGAGCTATACCAAAAGCGACTGATGGATTCAAACCTCTTAGACTTTGATGATATCATTATGAAAACGGTTCAGCTGTTCCGTGAAAACAGTGATGTTTTGGCACACTATCAAAACAAATTTAAATATGTTTTGGTCGACGAGTATCAGGATACAAATAAGGCACAATTTGTACTTGTATCACTTCTTGGAGATTTTTATAAAAATGTAATGGTAGTGGGCGACGACGACCAGAGTATTTATAAATTCCGTGGTGCAACAATTGAAAATATTCTTAATTTTGACGCAAAATATTTAGATGCAACTGTGGTTAAGCTAGAGCAAAACTATCGTTCAACCTCAAATATTCTAAATGCGGCAAACTGTGTAATTTCCAACAATCCTCATAAGCATCAAAAGGAGCTTTGGTGTCAAAACGAAGAGGGCGACAAGATACTTGTTAAAGAGACCTATACACAAAACGATGAATCGAGATTTATCATAGATAAAATCATAGAGCTTAGAAATGATAGAAATCTTGAATATAAGGACTTTGCAATTCTGTATCGTATGAATGCACAGTCAATGAACCTTGAAACAATGTTTGCCAAGAGCGGTATTCCGTATCGTATGCTCGGAGCACTACGCTTCTATGACCGTAAAGAGGTCAAGGATATGATTGCGTACCTATCTATAATCAACAACCCAAGTGATAATGTCCGTTTGCGTAGAATAGTCAATGAGCCAAAGCGTAAAATTGGAGATGCATCATTCGATACAGCATCGAAAATAGCAGAGGAGCTTGGCGTTCCAACACTTGAAATTTTGGAAAAGGCGACGGATTATTTAGCAATTCCTAAAATTGCAGCCAACGCAATGGTTGCATTTGCAAAAACCATAAATTCACTGCGTGAGGATGCGGAATTCATTCCACTTTCCGGTCTTGTCCGTGAGGTTATGAAGCGTACAGGCTATGAGGCATCGATTGTAGCACTCGGTCAAGCAGAGGCGGAGAGACTTGAAAACCTTGATGCTCTTTGCGTTGCTATTAAGGAATATGAGGAAAGAGACGAGGATCCAAGCCTGTCGGGATTTTTAGAGGAGGTTACTCTTGTATCCGACGTTGACCGTTATGATGAAAATGCTGATGCTGTAACTCTTATGACAATCCATAGTGCAAAGGGACTTGAGTTCCCTGTGGTATTCTTGCCGGGTATGGAGGAGGGCGTTTTCCCGGGTCAGCAATCAATGGCTATGCCATCAGAGATTGAAGAGGAAAGACGTCTTGCATATGTAGCCATTACAAGAGCAAAAAAGACATTAATCATCACTCACGCAAGAGAAAGAATGCTATATGGTATGACACAGCGTAATCCTCTTTCCAGATTTGTAAGAGAAATTGACGAGGAGTACCTCGACATAAAGAAGGAAAGACAGCTTTCATATAGTGGCTTTGAAACTACCTCAAGACCTAAGCCACAAAATATAATGGGACTTTTTACAGCCAACAATCAAGCTACTAAAAAGCCGGAAAGAAAGCTCGAAGAGGTATATTCAGTTGGAGACAGAATAAAGCATATGACTTTTGGTGAGGGAACTGTGTTGAATGTTACCCCAATGAGCTCAGACTTTATGTATGAAATCGCATTTGATAATGTCGGAACTAAAAAATTATTGGCAACATATGTTGCAAAGCTAATGAAGAAAATTTAAGGAGCTAAAAATGAACATTCCAAGACCTGAGCATCCCAATCCACAATTTGAAAGAGAAAATTGGCAAAATCTAAACGGAGAATGGAAATTTGAATTTGATTTTGGTGTAAGTGGTAGAGACAGAAGATTCTATGAAAGAGATAGCTTAAATTCAAAAATTATCGTTCCATTCTGCCCTGAAAGTGTGCTTTCCGGTATAGGAAATACCGACTTTTTAAACTGTGTTTGGTATCTAAAAAAGGTAAATATCGAGGACAACGATAAAAACGTAATTCTTCACTTTGGTGCAGTCGATTACGAAAGCTACATTTACATAAATCATAAAGAGGTATATCACAATGTTGGTGGATATGTAGGCTTTGATATTGATATTACTGAAGCTGTAAAGCGTGGAGAAGAAAATATAATTACTGTTTGTGCAATAGATACTCATCCAAAGGGAAAGGCCTCAGGAAAGCAGTCTAAAAATTACTATTCGGGTGGATGTGATTATACAAGAACAACAGGTATTTGGCAAACTGTATGGCTTGAATATGTTGAAAAAAGCTATATCAAGAGCGTAAAATACTATACAAGTCCGGAGCAAAAGAATGTACAAATCGAGGTTGAAGTAGTAGGAAATGCAACATTTACCGCTAAAGCAACATATGAGGGCAAGTTGGAGGGCGAGATTTCCGTTCCGCTTTACGAGGGCATCTCTCGTGTAACCTTACCACTTGAAGAGCTTTATCTTTGGGAGGTAGGCAAGGGCAGACTTTATGACCTTGAATTGACATATGGAAACGATAAGGTAAAGAGCTATTTTGGTATTAGAAGCACTCGATTTGACTCTAAACATTACCTATTAAACAATAAGCCGGTATATCTTCGCACAGTTTTGGATCAAGGCTTCTACAAGAAGGGTATTTATACAGCTGAAACCGAGAAAGAGCTAGTAAAGGATATTTATCTTTCACTTGATGCAGGCTTTAACGGAGCAAGACTACACCAAAAGGTGTTCGAGCCAAGATTTTTATACCATTGCGATAAGCTCGGCTATATGGTATTTGGTGAAACAGGCAACTGGGGAATAGACTGCTCAAATATGGAACATTTAGCACCATTCTTACTTGAATGGCAAAGAGAAATTAATCGTGATTTCAACCACCCGTCAATTATAGGTTGGTGTCCTCTAAATGAAACATGGGACTTTGATTATAGACATCAAAATGACGATTTTATAAGAACAATGTACTACGCAACAAAAGCAATGGATTCAACTCGTCCTTGCGTTGGCACAAGTGGTAATTATCAGGTAGTTTCTGATGTCTATGACCTCCACGACTATCTGCAAAGCAAGGAAGAGTTTGAAAAGATTTACCTTGCAAAAACATATCAAGAGCTTGCAGAAAACTACGATAAAATGCATGAGTGGGTATCAAAATATCAAAATAGTAAGGATTATGAAAATTTTGCACTTTACCTCAGTGAATATGGTGGTATTCGTTGGGATACAGACGGCGTTGGTGGCTGGGGCTACGGCGATGGGCCAAAAACAGAGAAAGAATTCCTTGAAAGATATGAGTACCTCACAAAAGCTCTCATTGATTCCCCTTATGTGTGCGGCTTCTGCTATACACAGCTCTATGACGTAGAGCAAGAGGTAAACGGCCTCTATACCTACGAAAGACAACCAAAATTCGACATGGCAAAAATCAAAGAAATCACCCAATACGGCGACAAATAATAAGAAAAAGCATTTCCCCGAGAGGAAATGCTTTTCTTTTAGCAAAAAACAATTTAATTTGATCATTTTTTTGAAAATGAGTAAATTGAAGTTGACATTGAGTAATTGTAGTGTTATAATATAAAATAGATAAAAGTATTAAAAAGCGAGGGTTATATGCGTAATTACGATTACAAAGATAAATGGAAAAGATTACTTACTCCAGAAATTGTTGCGCTCATTACTAAAATACACGAATTTAAAGGCGAACAAAACAGTTTTCTCGGTGCAAAAAAAGACACTTTAACTCATCTTGTAAAAATTGCTAAAATACAAAGCACAGAAAGCTCAAATAAAATTGAAGGTATTTATACATCAAGTGAAAGACTTACTAAAATTCTTAAAGATAAAACACGCCCGGCAAATAGAAGTGAGCAAGAAATTGCAGGTTATCGTGATGTTCTTTCGCTGATTCACGAAAACCATGATTTTATTCAACCAAAGTCCAATATGATCTTGCAGCTTCACAAAATGCTTTATAAGTATGGTGGAAATGAAGGCGGCGAATATAAATTCAATGATAATGTAATAAGTGAAGAGGATAGCGAAGGAAACAAGAGAATCAGATTTACGCCTGTTCCGGCATGGGAAACTCCGGATGCAATGGAAAAGTTATGCCGTGCGTTAGATGAAGCGATGGCTGATCCAGAAGCTGATGAGTTAATAATAATTCCAATGTTTATTCTTGATTATTTATGTATTCACCCATTTGGTGATGGCAACGGAAGAATGAGCCGTTTGTTAACGCTTTTACTTTTATACAGAACTGGATATATTGTAGGAAAATACATTAGTATAGAAAAAGCTATTGAACAAACAAAAACAACATATTACGAAGCACTTGAAGACAGCTCTTACGGATGGCACGAAAATCAAAATGATTACAGCCATTTTGTAAGATATATGCTCGGTATCATCCTTGGTGCATATAGAGAATTCAAAGAAAGAGTGCAGCTTGTGATTGAAGCCCAGACTTCAAAACCCGACCGCATAAGGAATCTTATAAAAAACAGTTTTGGAAAGATAACAAAAACAGAAATTATCGATCAATGTCCGGATATTAGTCAAGCTACTATACAGCGTGCATTAAATGATTTGTATAAAAAAGGCGATATTTTAAAAATTAGTGGTGGTCGATATACCGCATATGTTTGGAACCACGATAAGGAGAGTTAAAAATGATTACAGGCGAACTTAAAAATAGAATTGACGGACTTTGGGACGTGTTTGCAGCAGGAGGACTTGTAAATCCACTTGATGTAATTGAACAGATAACATACCTTATGTTCATAAAAGATCTTGATGATACAGACAATCTTCGTGCAAAAGAGGCGGTTATGCTTGGCTTGCCTCATAAAAGCATTTTTGCTGATAAAGTAAAGGTTGGAGATAGAGAAATAGATGGCAATCAACTAAAATGGTCCGTGTTTCACGATTTTCCAGCAGGTAAAATGTATTCAACTATGCAAGAGTGGGTGTTCCCGTTTATCAAAAATTTACACGACGATAAAGATAGTGCATATTCAAAGTATATGGATGATGCAATCTTTAAAATCCCAACACCATTACTTCTTGATAAAATAGTCACAATTCTTGATGATATTTATGCCCAAATGGCACAAATAAAGGATAGCGATATCCGTGGAGATGTGTATGAATATCTTCTTTCTAAAATAGCGCAATCCGGCTTAAATGGTCAGTTCCGTACCCCACGTCATATTATCCGTATGATGGTGGAATTAATGGATCCAAAAGCAGATGAGGTAATTTGCGACCCTGCTTGTGGTACATCGGGCTTTTTAGTTGCTGCAGGCGACTACTTAAAAGAGAAGCGCAAAGAAGAAATTTTCTTTAATAGACAAAAGAAAGCTCACTATATGAACGGAATGTTCCACGGCTACGATATGGACAGAACCATGCTCCGCATCGGTGCTATGAATATGATGACTCACGGTGTAGATAATCCATATATTGAATATCGTGACAGCTTGTCCGATCAAAACCCGGATAAGGACAAATATTCACTCATCTTGGCAAACCCACCATTTAAGGGTAGCCTTGATTATGATACAGTTTCAGCGGATCTTTTAAAAGTTTGCAAAACCAAAAAGACAGAGCTACTGTTTTTAGCGCTTATGCTTCGTATGCTTCGCGTAGGTGGTAGATGCGCTGTTATCGTTCCTGATGGCGTTTTGTTTGGCTCTTCAACAGCACATAAGGCTATCAGAAAAGCGATAGTTGAAAACAATCGCTTGGAAGCAGTTATATCTATGCCATCTGGTGTATTTAAGCCATACGCAGGCGTTTCTACTGCAATCCTTATCTTCACAAAGACAGGACACGGTGGTACCGATAAGGTTTGGTTCTACGATATGCAAGCTGACGGATTCAGTCTTGATGATAAGCGCACTGAAACCAAAGAAAATGATATCCCTGACATCATTGCACGCTTCCACAATCTCGAAGCTGAAAATGATAGAGAACGCACCGAAAAATCATTCTTTGTACCAAAGGATGAAATTGTAGGAAATGAATACGACCTTTCAATAAATAAGTACAAAAAGACAGAATATAAACCGGTAGAATATGCACCAACAAGTGAAATCCTTGCTGAAATTAACGCACTTGAAGAACAAATTCAAAATGGCATAAAAGAACTTGAGGAGCTACTTAAATAATGGACAAGCTTTTTGAGTGTCGAGAGATGTTTTTACAAGCACAAGGATTTTCAAAATGCGCAGAATTAGTGCGTAATGAGGGAATTGAATGTTCAACTTCTGTAATAGTAAATTATGCATTTGCTTGCGAGGTATATTTAAAATCTTTGTTATGTTTTTATGATATTTCATTTAAGAAAAAACACAAATTGAGAGATATGTATGATTTGCTATCTAAAAAAGCAAAAGAGTACATAAAACTGTATGCTTTTGATGAATACGGCAGTTGGGATACTTGTTATTTAGAGAATATTTCAAATGCATTTGTTGATTGGCGATATAGCTATGAAACAGTTGGAATAAAAAGAGCATCAATGCAAATTAAAACAGGATTTTTAATAGCGTTAAATAACGCACTTAGAGAGTTGTGCACAAACGAGTTTTTTGGAATAAGTTATGACAAATTCAGGAGAATAAATTTTGAGCAAAAATAATAAAAACAAAAATAAACAACAGAATAATAATTCACAAAAAATTGTAGTCCAAGAATTTGACTATGATAAATTGGCTGAGGCGATAATTAAAGCACAGAAAAAAGTAGAAATTGTACCACAAGAAGATGACGATGAAGAAACATTTGTAGAAAAAGCAGTAACTGGGAAAATACAACAAGGCAAGTTGTTTCCACAAAGTTTATCTAAATTGATGCAGGCATTTTTCTACGTATTAGCAGTGGCAATAGCTCTATCTATGCTGTTGGTAATAGCACTAATAGTAATAGGTATTATCAACACAGGGTGGAGTGATATAGAAGTCGTTTTTACGAACATTTACCTAATAGCTATAGCAGTTTTATCTGTTCCCATCGTTAGTGTTGCAGTTGTAATAATGTTTAAAATAGCTAAAGAACTAGGGGCTGAAAAGGATAAAAACTATATTATTTCTTCTTTTTCTAGCGTTGTAAGTTTTGTAGCTTTGATAGTTGCATTAATAGCACTTTTTAAGGGGGTAGGATGATGGCGAAATTAGGTGATTTGGGAAGAATAATAACAGGAAACACACCAAAAACATCTGAGGTGTTGAATTATTCATCAAATGATATTTGCTTTGTTAAGCCAAGTGATATATTAGATGGTGAAATAACAAAATTAACAAAAACTGAGTTTTATATTTCTGAGTATGCGCGTCCAAAAGCTCGCATATTACCACCTAAAAGTGTTTTAGTTACTTGCATTGGAATCATAGGCAAAGTAGCGATTAATGATGTGGAATGTGCCTTTAATCAGCAAATTAATGCTATTATTCCGGATTTCAGAAAATGCCTAACGGAATATTTAGGATATGCAATTCAAAACAAACAAAAAGAAATGCAAGATATTGCTAATGCCCCAGTTGTTCCAATATTAAACAAAACTCAATTTTTAGAGATTGAAGTTTCTTTGCCCTCAATTGAAGAACAAGTTGAAATTGTTGAAAAAATAAATGCAACTGATAAATTAACTTCTTTACGCAAAGAACAGCTTGCAAAAATGGATGAGCTTGTAAAATCCCGATTTATCGAGATGTTTGGAGATGTTAAAGATGAAGAAAAAGTAACCTTGTCAGATATATGCTTGATTATTACTGACGGAACTCATCAACCTCCCAAATTTACAACCACTGGCATACCGTTCCTATTCGTTTCTAACATTGTGGGGAATACAATAACCTATGATGCGGAAAAATTCATATCCCAAGAAACTTATGACGAACTAATAAAGCGCACACCAATAGAAATTGGAGATGTGTTGTTATCGACGGTAGGATCATATGGTCATCCGGCAGTAGTAAAAAGCGATAAACCATTCTGCTTCCAAAGACATATAGCATATTTGAAGCCGAACAAGGAGCTGATTGATAGCGAATATCTACACGGAGCGATACTTTCCGTAGATGTACAGAAGCAGATTGAAGAACGAGTAAAAGGAATTGCTCAAAAAACCTTGAACTTGTCTGAAATAAGAAAAATCAAGCTGCCGTTACCAAGAATTGACGAACAAAAGCAATTTGCCGCCTTCGTCGAACAAGTCGACAAATCGAAATTTGAAATTCAAAAGAGCCTTGAGAAACTCGAAACACTAAAAAAATCATTAATGCAAAAATACTTTGGATGAGGTGTATTGGAATATGGAACTGAAAGATTTAGCTCCTTGGATAGCAATAGCAATTACACTTGCGCTTTCTATATTGGTGCCATTGTTTACACAAATAGCAAACAACCGTCATCAACGCAAATTGCAACAAGAACAATTCGAGAGAGAAGAAAGGCAAAAGAAAGCAAAAGCGTATGAGGCATTTTTGTCTGAGGTTGGAGGAATTATAACAGCTAGAGGTTTTGTAGATGCCCAATATTTATCTAAAGCGGGTGCTTCTTTATATCAAGTTTATATTTATTCACCAGCAGAGTGGCACGAAGATTTAGATGCATTAACCGAATATATTATGAAAAAAGATTGGGAACAAGCAAGAAAGTTGATTCAGCTATTCAGCCGTTTAATATCAATAGAATTAAAATAGTTTTAATTAAATTTAGAAAATGCCAAATTAAGAATGGAAAGGAGAGTAACAATGGATGTTTATGTAATTGGAAATGGATTTGACTTGCAACATTTGTTGCCAACAAAATATATCAATTTCCTCAATGTGGTTAATTTCTTGATAAGTTATTATGATAAAGAAAATATGAAAACAGTTGGAGATGTTTTTTCTAAATTAGCAAACGGGATCAATCCACTAGATGATATGCCCGTTCCGGAAAACGATATAGTAAACAATGTTCGCTTATCTCGATGTTTTTTCTATGTATCTGATATTCTTCGTCAGATAATAGAAAATAAAGGTATAACTAAAAACAAAAGAAGTTCTAAAATACCATTTTCTATCACCGAAGAACAAATCGCAAGATTTGAATATTCTAAAGAACCAATTTCTCTTAGTGAAATTTCAAAAAGAATTTTCGCGGTAGCAGAAAATGACAATATGGAAAAAATAACGTATAAACAAATGCTTCAGTGGTTGATTGAAATAGGACTGTTGTATGTAAATAGCATAGATGGAGAAAAATCTGAAAAACTACCAACAGAACAAGGAAAGCAAGTAGGAATAGCAATTGAGAATAGAAGAGGACATCGAGGAGAATATAAGGTTATTACCTATAATATTGAGGCTCAACGATTCATTGTAGATAACATCGGAGCAATAATAGCTACTATAAACAAATAAAATAATTAACGAGAAAATAAAATGTCAAAAAGTGTACTTTTTTGATTTTGAAATCGGAGTAGAAGACAAAAAATAAAAGATATAGGTGCAGTAAATAGTAATTCATTCATACGTATGTGTCACAAAAAGTTAGACAAACAAATAGCCAAGAAATCACCCAATACGGCGACAGATAATAAGAAAAAGCATTTCCCCGAGAGGAAATGCTTTTCTTTTGTGCTCGGCACAGCCAAAGCACTAGTCATACAAAACTATTCCACTACTTCTTGTCAAGTAGTTCTTCTGAAAGAAGGCTCTTATTTTGTACCCTTAATGGAATTTTCGTAAGATTCTACCATCTTCTTAACCATTTGACCACCGATAGAACCTGCTTGCTTTGAAGTAAGGTTACCGTTATAGCCGTTTTGGTTAAGAGTTACGCCAACCTCGCTTGCAGCTTGCATCTTGAATTGGTCAAGAGCAGCCTTAGCTTCTGGCACTGAAATCTTCTTGCTAGCCATAATAAACTCCTATTCGTTTTATATATATTATCGAGCATAAGCGATTTAATCAAATCGCCCATCTCGACAATTTAATCAAATCTCAAACGCTCTGCTATTATTATGGTGCTTTGATACAAAAATATAATTGGTAATTTAAAGATAATTTAACACAAAATCCTTTATAAAAACTCTTCCTATTATAAATAGAAAAATATTTTCGACAAAATTCATTTTTACCCTTGACAAAAGGTGATTACCGTATTAAAATAGTATGCGTTTTGAAAACTAGAATTTTATCACTATTTTAGAAGGTAGAAAAATGGAAATTATTTTTACTTTAGCAATTGCATTATTTGCAGGACTTCTTCTATCTAGACTTGCAAAGCTTGTTAATCTTCCTGCTGTTACTGCATACCTGATTGCAGGTGTTCTTATTGGCCCATATCTTTTAGGTCAGCTTGGTGTTCACTTCGCCGATGTTTCGTTCCATTTCGGTTTTTCAGAAGCCGATATAACAGGCAACAAGTTTGAGCTTATTTCAAATGTGGCTCTAGGCTTTATTGCTTTTTCGATCGGTAATGAATTTAGAGTTAGTGATTTAAAGAAATTTGGTAAGCAAGCTACCATAATTGGTATTCTACAAGCAGTATTTACAACACTCGTTGTTGACGGAGCACTAATTGGCTTACACTTTATTTTAGGTGAAGATGTGTTCCCGCTCAAGTCAGCAATAATCCTTGGTGCAATAGCATCAGCAACTGCTCCGGCGGCAACGCTTATGGTTGTTAAACAATACAAAGCACACGGACCTGTTACAAAAACACTTTTGCCGGTAGTTGCTCTCGATGATGCAGTTGGTCTTATTTTGTTTGCAATTTCATTTGGTGTAGCAAAATCAATAGGAACCGTTGGCGGGAATGTAAATCCTTGGCAGGTTGTAATATCTGTCGTTGTTGAACCAATTTTAGAGGTTCTTCTTTCAATCCTTCTTGGTGCTCTTATGGGCTTTGTATTCCAATTTATTGAAAGATTTTTCCATTCACGCTCAAAGCGTCTTGCTGTTTCAGTTGCGTTTGTTCTTATAACAGTTGCGATTTCAATGATTAAGTTCCCAATCGAGTTTACAGATGATGTTTCACTACATGTTGGCTTCTCATCATTACTTGCTTGTATGATGCTCGGTACAATATTCTGCAACATTTGTGATTTCTCAGCTGAGCTTATGGACCGTCTTGATCGTTGGACTGCACCAATTTATGTTTTGTTCTTTGTTATAAGCGGAGCAGAGCTAAAGCTGAGCGTATTTGCAAGATGGGAGTTTGTTGTTGTCGGTCTTGTTTATATCTTGTTCCGTTGCCTAGGCAAATATTTTGGTGCAAGAATCAGCTCTGATATTTCAAAAGCAGATCCAAATGTAAGAAAATTCCTCGGCATCACCTTGTTCCCACAAGCAGGTGTAGCACTTGGTATGGCTAACATAGTAACCGAGCATTTTGGTGACTCGGACACAACAGCCGAAATGGTACTAAACATCGTTCTGTTCTCAGTTCTTGTTTACGAAATTGTTGGTCCGTTCTTAACAAAGATTTCTCTTGAAAAAGCCGGAGAAATCGATAAAACTAAGAAAACAAGTAACAGAATTCGCCACCACGACAAAACCGTACCAACTACAAAAATATAATAAAAAGTCGCCACCAAAAGTGGTGACTTTTTTTAATTTTTGTGCAATAAAATTGGAAAGCATTTAATTACTATAACAAAGGAGAATATTGTTTTTTATCACTTTTCGTGGTATAATTAAAACAATTACTAACGAAAGGATGAAAGCTATGCCGAACAAGAGAGATTCTTTAATAGAAGAGCTTATTTTACAAATCTCAACTGGCGATATGTCTGCTTTAGGTGAGCTATACGAGCTTATAAAAACCGATGTTTTTGCATACGCTTTGTCGAAAGCCTTTTCAGTACAAGATGCAGAGGATATCACTCATGATACCTTTGTACAAATTTATAAGTATTCCAAAAGATATATACAAAAAGGAAAGCCCTTGGCTTGGATTTTTACAATAGAGCTAAACCTTGTGCGCCGTCAATACAATTTAAGCAAAAGAGTAATAGCCTTAGACGAAGAAATCAAAACAAAATCAAGCGAAAATGATTTTTCAACACAAATAGTTGATAATCAATTTTTATGTCAAATAATGCGTACATTAAGCAAGGAAGAGCAAGAAATTATAACCTTGCATGTTGTATCAGGACTAAAGCATAGAGAAATAGCTAAGCTAATCCAAAAGCCATTGTCTACTGTGCTATCAAAATATAATCGTGCTATTAAAAAGCTACAATCTAACGCAAAGGAGGAGAAAAATGAACGAGCAGGAAATGAAGAAAAAAATAAAAGAAGCATATGAGAGCCAAAGCGTTGATTTGCTTTCTCAAATAGAATCATCATGTCAACAAGAAAAGCAAGCAGATGCATTTGAAAGCTCCAATAGAAGGTACACAATGAGTCGTACTTTAAGAAGCATAATTGCGTGTACTATTTGTCTAGCTTTGTTTATAACAGGATTCGGTGTTGGCTTTGTTATTCCAAATGCGATGGATAATAACAAGACCACATTTAATGATTCGATAGAAACCTTTGTGTATTTAGATGTAAATCCAAGCGTTGAGCTTCAAGTTAATAATGAAAGTAAAATAGTTTCCTGTATTCCTACCAACAATGATGCGGAAATAATTCTTAATGGATTAGAGCTTAAGGGAGTCGATATGAATACAGCACTTACTGCAATAATTGGCTCTATGTATGTAAATGGATACCTTTCAACTGATTCCAATTCCATTCTCGTCAGTGTAAACACTAGCGATGAAGATAATGAAACATCTATTATAGAGAGCATAACAGATAGAATTAACAAGGTGTTTGAGAAAACCGATATGGAATGCTCAATAATTACGCAAAGTGTCGAGCTTAACGACGAATTAAAGCAAAGAGCAGAAGAAAATGGAGTATCAGTTGGCAAAATGCACTTTATTGATAAAATAATAGAAAACAGAGAAGACTTTGGTGATGATGACCGCCCAGATCTATCTCATATGTCAATAAAGGAGCTTGATAAAATGTTTCCTAAGCATCCAAATATGAATGGTGAAAATCCACCACCATTGCCTGAAAATGTCGAAGGCATGGATTCGGAGTTCCCGCCTCCATCTGGTCAAATGTCAGGTGTCATCGAGGAGCCACCATTCCTTCCACCAATTGATAAAAAGCCACTAAAAGATGAGCAAGAATCCTTAGAACAATATCCAAAGCAAAAGGATGATAAGAGCTTATCAAATATTCAAAACTAAATAAGAATAAGAGCAGATTTGAAAAAATTTGCTCTTTTTTGCAATAAAAAAATTAAAAATTTTATTATTTTTACAGATATAATGTAGTTTTGGAGATGCTTATGAAAAAAACTAAACTTATAAGTCTAATAGCACTTTTTATCAGTGTGTTGCTTATATTTACATCTTGTGGCTTTAGTGGCTGTAATAAAATTAACTTTAATGATGATTTTTCTGATGAAAGACCACCGTCCCACATGGGGAATATACCAATGCAACCACCGATGGAGCCACCTGCTATACCACCAATCGAGGATTCGACTAGCAATACCGACGATAATACAGTTGAAACCGAGCATTCACATTTTCTTGTAAAAGAGTCTACCGAGCCATCAACTTATGAAAGTGAAGGACGAGTTGTTTACAAATGCTCATTCTGTGATTATGAAGAATATGAGGCAATACCAAGACTTGAGCATAGCTTTTCTACAACTCTCAGCTATGATGAAAACAATCATTGGTATGCTTGTCTTGATAAGGGCTATGATACTCTAAAGAGTGGCGAATCTGAGCATAGCTTTTCTGTAAAGAGCGTTTCTTCCGCGACCTATGAAAGTGAGGAAATTACTGAGTATTTGTGCACCTGTGGTTATGCTAAATTTGAAATAACAAGTGGTAAGCTTGAGCATAACTATTCAAGCACTTTCTCCTATGATGATACCCACCATTGGTATTCTTGTGTTGACATAGGATACGAAGAGCTTAGAGCTGGAGAAGCTATGCATACAGATTCAAATGAAGTAATCTTACAAGCAACAACTGATACCACTGCTGGTCGTGCAAGATATACTTGTAGTGAGTGTGGACATACCTATGAAAAAACAATATATCTAAAAACGGAAATCACAGCCTCTCCTGTTGCATCTAATAATACAGTTTATATAGGACAACCACTTTCAAGCATTAGCTTGATTGGTGGCGAGGGCAGTGTTGAAGGTGTATTTAATTGGTCAAATCCTAATGAGATAATAACTACTAGTGGTCAGTATAGTGTTACCTTCACACCAACACAGAGCGATGTATATGAAACACTTTACACAACTGTATATGTAACCGCTACACAATTAACCATAACATTAAACATTGGCGAAAATGGTACTGCAAGTCAAAGCGGAACAATAAATGTCAATTATGGGGAAGATGTTACAGTAGCATTTTCTGCAAACAACGGATATGAAATTTCAGAGGTTTTATTAGATGGAATTTCACAAGCCAATCTTAATGAAATCACGCTTGAAAATGTAACCTCAAACCATACGGTTTCTGTTACTTTTACTGAAATCATAGTTGAAGAATTGCCATTTATTATAACATATGTTTCTGGAACAGATAATGCCTATACCTTTGATGGCACAACGCTGACCTTTACTGAAGTGTCAGAGGACACAGTCTATTCAATTACAGGTGAATTAAATGGCAATATAGTATTTGATGTAGTAAACGACTATAAGGTAGAGCTTGAAATGTGTGGCTTTACTTTAAGCTGTGATACAACTAATCCAATAACAATACTTAGTGGTGGAGAGGTTTCACTCAAAGCCAAAAATAGTTATCAAAACTACATTTATGATAATCGTGATGCAATTGATACAACAAATGAAGCCTTGTATTCAGCAACAGTGTATTCATTAGTAGACCTTGAGCTTTCAGGAAAAGGTAGCTTAACTATTGTCTCGAAAAACAACAATGGCGTTCATACAAAGGACGATCTACAGGTGAAGAAGCTGACCTTGTTAATTACATGCGTTGATAATGCATTAAAGGGCAATGATGGTGTTGAAATAACAAATGCTAATACAACACTTATATCAACTCAAGGCGATTGTATTAAAACGACAAATAGTCATATAAACGAAAACACTCTTAATCAAAAGGGCACAATATCTATAACAGGTGGAACACATAATCTGTATTCTGCTTGTGATGCTATTGATTCATCATATAATGTAGTAATAGATGATAGTACAACAGTTTTAAATATATATACCGATAAATATTCTGAGTACTCAGAGGAAATAACCACTGTTAGCGAAAGCACCTATTATTTGCGTTATACAAGTAATAGCTATAAGTATGCCGTTCGATACTATAATAGTACAACAGGTGAATATGAGTGGGTAAATGTAAGTAGCGATTATGAAACAGTTACTTCATCAAGTAATCGCCCTGGTGGAAGTGGTAGCACATACTATTACTACACCTTTGCAAAGCTATCTGGATATGATAAGCTAGCGGTTTATATGTATACAAGTGAACAAGAGCAAGGACAAGATACAAGCTATTATGCTTGCTCAAGTGATAAAACAGTAAATGAAAGCTATGATACAATAGCATTATCATATCGTAATAGCTCACTGTCAGTAAACTGGACCAACTATTCAACTTCATCTACAGGCGGTATGGGAGGTATGCAGGAGGGCAACTCTGACAAGGGCACATATTCCACTAAGGGAATCAAATCAGCAAACGAGATAGTAATCAATGAGGGCATTATAACAATTCAAGCATATGACGATGCAATTCATGCCAACAATGATGGTGGTACTCTCGAAAATGGGGAATCTCCAACTGGAAATGTTACAATTAATGGAGGAGTAATAACCATATATAGTAATGATGATGGCGTTCACGCAGATGGAACACTTCTCATTACAAATGGTACACTTGATGTTACTAACGCATACGAGGGACTAGAGGGCTTGTTTATTATAATTAAAGGAGGAAATGTTTCTGTAAATTCCTCTGACGATGGCTTTAATGGAACAAGTACATCGGGTGCTGCAATAGAAATTAGTGGTGGTAAGGTGTATGTTTATGCAACTGGTGATGGCATAGATTCCAATAGTACAACCTCAAAGGGAGCAATTTTGTTCTCAGGTGGTGATACAGTTGTAATTTGTAATTCAAACGGCAACTCTGCAATCGACTCTGATGGTGGTTATACTCATACTGGAGGCAGAGTGGTAGCTATTATGTCAAGTGGTGGTATGACTAGTGAAACAACAAATGGAAACACATTAGGCATGACAAAAAAATCATCGTTGTCGCTTTCTACTGGTAGCTGCTTGAATGTAACTGTTGATGGTTCAACTGCATTAGATGTTAAAATGCCATGTAGCTTAACTGCATATGTTGTATATATAGGAAGTAGTAGCGCAAGCATAACATCATCGACGACAAGCACAAATACGCTTGATGAAGATGGAGTATATTGGAGCGAATAATATAATATTATTGAAAGGTCGGTGCATATGCATCGACTTTTCTCCTAAAAAAAGCGAAGAAAAAGGTGGAATTTTGCTAAAAATGCACAAAACTGAAATTTTTTCAAAAAAAGTTTAAAAAAGTACTTGACAAAGAGGGAGTGGTTTGATATAATAGCAAGGCACTCTGCGGAAAAGAGAGTGCGAGAAAGAAACAGAACCCAAGGGAACGAGGGTTTGATGCTCTAAAAAGATCC
>JAGAMD010000007.1 GCA_017624905.1 Clostridia bacterium
ATCGAGAGGGAAAATTCGCCGATAGAAATCAAAAGTTTTATTTATGAAGAAAAACGCAGTTTTTCAACCTTATTCTTGTGATATAATAGCACAGTCAAAATCAGTGATTTCTCTTTACTTTTGATTTCGGTTGTGCCCCTTTATCACAGCCCACATCACAGCCTACTATACCCGTGGCTGTTAACAAGAGCATCTATCCTCTCTCCGTTTTTACACATCGGACACTCGTGCGACGGATACGATGCATAGTCCTTAAGGTCCTTCGGGTCAAATACGGAATGTACTACATATCCGGAGCAGGTATCAACCGTTGCAAATATCGCACAAACGCCGGCAACAACTCCGCCATAATATTTTATAGCCTCGACAGCTGCTGAAGCTGTGTAGCCTGTTGTAACGGATGCAGCAAGAACCAATACATTCTTGCCTTTAATTGTATGAGCAATATTATCACGGAAGATAAGCTGACTTCCTGCCGTATGCTCAGGTGTTACAACATAGATTGTTTGATGTGCGTTTATACTGTTGAAATCGCCCTTTGTAAGCTCGTTTGCTAAGCATGTTCCAACTACCTCCATACCGTCAAGGCACAAGATAGTATCTACTATGGTATTTGCATTGTAGTAAGAAACAAGCTCGTGCGCAACTGCTTGAGCCTCAGACAAACGAGTTTTTTGCATAGAAACGTCTATATAGTAGTTAATATGGCTATGGCTCGTTGCAAAATGTCCCTTTGATACACGTAGGTGTAGATTTTTGTTTTTGGTTACAACCTTAATAGAATTTTGTGTAGGCATAAAAAAACCCCTTTTTTCTTTATTTTACCATAGACTTATTTATATGTCAACGAGAACTTTTCGACCGAATATCAATACTAGCAACAAAAAAGGAGTCGCTAATGCGACTCCCTCTTTTATTTATTCATTTGTATTTTCTATATAGGCAATCTCGCCACACTCTTTGCAGATCACAACAGCACTTCCGTCAGTTGTGTAAACAGTTATTGTTTCGCCATACGCATCATCGTTGCAGGAATAATTCTCCGTTTCCTCTATTATTGTAAATGGAATTGTGCCTATTTCTGTGCTACTATGGAATGATATTTGATAGGTATATGTCTTGCCCTGCTCCAGCTCTGCCGAAATAATAAAGTTTGTATCGTATGAACCATCGTCATTATAAGCTAACTGAACATCTTCACTGTCTAAAAGTGCAACCTCAACATCGAATACTGACAAGCTGTAAATTGTATAGGTCGCAGTTTTATCCGGAGTAAATTCGAATTCATAGATAGCATCTGCTGTTTCTATTTCAGCATAATATAGCTTAACAGCAGTTGGTAGCTCCTCGCCCTCGTATTTATATTCTCCACAAGCACAGGCTTCTTTAACGCTTAAAACATTGTTTTCATCAATGCTTGCCAAAATATGCTTTTGCTCAATGCTGATAATGCTCTTACATATATCGCATTGCACTACAGAATATTCTTGGCAATCACCCTCTAATTCATATGTTTTTGGAACTTCCATATGAATGCCATCACAATCATATACATATTCCATTATTGAGAATGGAATATCTCCGCTATCATCGGATGAGTAAAATTCTATTTTATATGTATATGTTTTGCCGGCGTTCATAGCGTGTGCAAGTCTAAAGTTGTTTCCGTCGCCGTCGTCGTCACTCTGTCCCAAGTATTCGCCGTTTGGACCATATAGGAATACCTTTGTGTCCTGGTCTGCATGGCTGGCAATTACATAAGTGCCTGACTTACTTGGAGTAAATTTAAACTCATATGCATCGTCCATGCCAACTGCAACGGTATAGTAGTCGATTGTTTTAACGGCTACATCACAGTTTGGACATACGCTTTCAATTGCTAAACGATTGTTTTCCTTGTCTACTACAAGCTCATCAACCAATGTATCGTGGTCATAGTATTCGTCTGTTACAACATCGTAAATAACTGTTTCCTTATCGCCTACTTTAATTGTGTACTTTTCCTTTTCTGTAACTAAGCAGGTCTCTTCATTGATAATAGCATACTCTCTTATCTTTCTTACTCTGCCACAGTCTTCACATGTGTATATTGTATCAATCCACAGACCGTTTTCAGTATCTACCTCGGTAGTTTCAGTTTCATCACAATAGCCGTCATCAACAAAATCAAATTCTTCGATTAGTCCACAAGCACAGCTCATTGTTAAGTATGCGCCACCACATGCGCCATCCTTAGATAGCTCATATTCTTCTATGTTTACAAGATAATGCCAGTATATTTCCTCTTCATTAACTGCTTCGCCACAGCTTGTGCACTTGTATGAAACAGTAACGCCGTCCTCGCAGCTATCGCCGTGCATTTCATAGCTTATTTCATAGTCGTGAGTCTCATACTTTTCATAATAGCCAAGGAATTCCTTTAATAATACAGATGGTGTTTCCGAATCATCATCGTCATCAAAATAGAAGGAATACTTACGCATTTCTTGAGTTTCACAGCCATTTTGCAAATCATATTTATCTCTTATATATTCAAGTCCGCAGTGTGCACAGCTAAAATAGTACAAAACATGTATAGTGCCATCTTTGTCCTTTACTGTTTTTTCGTTATCGTGGTTAAAGTAACAATCGCCACTTATAAAATCATATATTTCAAGCTGACCGCACTTACAAGTTTCCTTGTAGACCTTTGCGTCTCCGCAGGTATTATCTGATGTAAAGTCGTGTACTAATTCAACATCTGTAAATTTATTGTGCTCGTATGAAATTTCAAAATCTGCAAGGCCACACTTTGTACAAGTTTTAATCTCGGCAATTCCATTTGAGCAGTCATTTTCATTTATGAATTCATATTTTGTTTCGATCTCGTGTGTGTTTGCTATGTCGAATGATGTAAAATCAACATCAATCATATTAGAACCGTTTGAGAATATCTTTGTGGTTGTGTAATCGGTTGTTATGCATCCGCTTACCTCTGTCCACGTTTCAGTCCAGAGTGAGTAGCCGCAATCTACACATAATCTATGCTCAATTGTATGCTCAATTCCGTTTGCGTCTGTTACCTTTTTAACTGTTGGAATTGCATTGTTTAGACAATCAGATGAAATATTTTCTATTTCAAGTATCTCTTGGCATCTTCCACATACCCTTAGCTGAACTATACTATCATTGCAGTCGTCAAGACTGTATGTTGTTGATGCGTTGTAATGGTTTTCTTTCTCATATTCAGCATCAAAAATTACTTCGCCATTTAAAGTAAGCTTAAAACCGGAATATCTTACACAACCGGAGATAAAGCTTCTCTCCTCAGCCTTCAAGCCACATTCTTGACAGATTTTAACAACATAATCAGTTCCTGTTAGCTCATCTGTCCAGGCATTAACAACTACAAGGGCTTCACAAGCCAAGAGGTCTTCACAAGTCAAGAAGCTTTCATTGCTGACTATGCTTGAATATCCACAATCATTACATTTCTTAATTGAGAATAAGCCACCGCAAACACCCTTTTCTTTAAGGTTTACAAGCTCATATGCAGAATCAAGGTGTAGGCAGGATGGATCGCCTTCTTGACAAAATGTACATTTGCCGTTTTCATATGTATGTGTGCCAAGGGAGGCAACTGTAACCTCAATTGTGTCCTTATATTCCTTGCCACCATTTGTAGCAGTAGCTGTATATACAGTCTTTCCGTCCTTTGTACAGGTTGGAGCGGTTACGTTGCTACTAATTGTAGCATCTACAACTGCCACGTGCTTTGAATCGTTTTTGCAGGTTAAGATAAGCTTAGCGGACTCCACGCCGTTCCACTCCCACTCAGCCACGTAATTATGACCTGTTGCGTTTGTGGTCTCGTTTTGTGTTGCGCCACAGCTTTCACAAACCATCTCGATTGTGCCATCGTTCTCACAATCAGCAGGAGTAAGAACTTGCTTTTCTACCCAACTATGCTGACACTCATCGCCACATGCACCAAGAGCAAAAATGGCAAGAACAATGAAAACACTAATAATGCTTATGGTTAAAATTCTTTTTTTCATACTGTTCTCCTTTTCCTTTTATAAAATTGTTTGTACTTTTATTATAGCATATTTAGAAAAATGTGTCAATAAAAAATATTGTTGTCAAAAACAATGTACAACAAAAAATGCAGACATAGTCTGCATTTATATTATATTTATTCCTCTATTATGTATTCAAGTGTTAAGTCAAATTTGGCACTTTCGCCGGCAATTCTAATCTCGTAATCTCTTCTTGGCTCGTCAATGATTGTTACTTGATTTTCTCCAAGAGGTAAATCCTTAATTATCTCGCCGTTTTGGATTAAAACAGCTCTAAAATTACCGCTCTCAACAGTTATGCTTGTTTTAATTGTCATCTGCTTTCCAACTGCATAAGGAATTTTTTTGAGAACATAAACACCGGAAAATTTATTTGCCTTATATGTGATTATGCCGTCCTTTTCACTTTTTATAGCCATATTTTGCACATATGAGGAAACGCCATTTAGCATTCTTTCATCATCAATTGTGCCAAGTGAAAAATCAGTGTCGCCATTTGTGTCCTTAATATGACCAACAGTACACGATGCTAAAGAAAGCACCATAACAAGGCATAAAATAAGAACTAAAATTTTCTTTTTCATATCTATCTCCTTTACATTGTTTTTTGATAGTTGTCTATGTTTTGGTCGGTTCTGTAATTCTCCATATTTGGAGTAATGCCACACATTCTTTGCATAATATCATATGCATCTGCGTGCATTTTGTCAATAGCTTGATACGGTGGCAAGGTCTTGTCCGCTACAAGTGGCTCACCAATATGCAAATCAACAAGCGGGGACTTCCCAAAAAGCTTAAAAATTCCTTTTCTCGGTCTAAACGACAAGGCTATCGGGACAATCGGCTTGTCATATTTATATCCGTATTTAAACACCATTTTCTTAAGAGGTCTTATGTCGGGATAGAAGTACCACATTGAGCCCTCTGGAAAAAAGTGCACCCATTTTTTGCCCGTCATAAGCTCGTCCATTGTAGCTTTAAAGCGTTTCATTCCTGCCATACTCTCTGTTGGAATGGGTATTCCGCCTGCCCACTTGATAAGTCCTCCCTCAGGTCCCTCAAAATTATCCTTCCAAGCGGGAAATCTCGTTAGATGTGGACGAATAGCTTTAAGTACGCATATAAAGTCCCACTTAAAAACGTGATTTGAAATCGTGATTGCTCCGTTTTTAAGCAGCTTTCTGTTTTTTCTTAAATTTTTCTTGCCACGAATTCTTAAACCATACCTAATGGTGCAAACAGGAAAAACTAAAAAATTCATCGCACACCAAAAGCCCATTCTTTTCAGCTTAGCACAAAGGCTCTTGTCAAGGTAATTGTAATTTTCATCAAAGCTGATATCCTTTTTCTTTTTTACAACAAGCATATGCTCATCGCTTCTTTCGGGATATTCGTAGCTTAGGTTGTGTCTATAATACATAGCTCTCCTTGTTGCTATTCGATTTCAAATTGATATTTGGAATTTTTGTCTAAATAGTAATCGCAAATGGATGCAAGCTCCTCTTCGCTGACAAAGGAGTTCTTATCATATACTCCAACAACCTTAATACCGTTTGTACGGCAGGTGTTTATTGCGTAAATTGCATCCTCGAAAACATAGGTAGTTTCCTTGTCGGTACCCAAAAACTCACGTGATTTTTCGTAAATTAGTGGGAATCTTTTGCCAAGTCCAACCTCGCTTGATGTAAAAATACCGGAAAAGTATTCACTTATTCCAAGCTTTTTTATAACCTTTTCAACCATGGCTCTGTCGGTTGCTGTCGCTAAGCACATTTTTACTCCGTGTGCTTTTAGCTTTTCAAGCATTTCAATTACGCCTTCCTTAACCGACACATAGCTCATATAGTATTTATCCATTATAGAGTAAATTCCTCGTGAAACCTCTTCAAAAGGAATGTTTGGACAAGCATTCTTGTGCCAGCTCTTCATACCGTTTTCAAGATAATCTCTATCGGTGTCCACGGGTGGCTCAATGCCTACGCTCCTAAGATACTCACTAGCTGTAATAGCCCAGTAGTCCATAGAATTTATAAGTGTGCCGTCCATATCAAAAATTGCGCCTGTAATTTTCATTTTTCTTCCTTATTTCAATTAAATTAATATCTATATTTATTTTATAATAGCCAAGTCGAATTGTCAATAAAAAGCACGAAAAAAGAAAGCGAGAGCTTGTATTTAAAAATGTCGACATTATAATATTGACACACTCTTCTGTTTATGCTAGAATATGACAGAATAAACTATAAGGATGGAACTTATTTCTTTGAGGATACCGAAATAAAAACGACCTATACTTACGGCACTTTTAATTTCCCCGACTTTACAAACGCCGACCTTATTCAAAACATCATTCTTGATATAAACGGAAATATAGTAGAATAAAACAAAAAGCAGACACAGGGGTCTGCTTTTTTGTTTATCCAATGAACATTTGTGTCCAATAGTTGCCGTCTTTTGCGTATCCAACGCCTATCTTCGTAAACGAGCTATTTAAAATGTTTGCTCTGTGTCCGGAGGAATTCATCCAAGCATTAACAACCTCTTTGGGTGTTCTCTGCCCTCTTGCTATATTCTCACCGGCTGTTCTATATGAAATGCCAAAGCTCTTCATCATATCGAACGGAGAACCATATGTAGGACTATTGTGTGAAAAATATCCGTTGTCCTGCATATCCTGTGATTTGTATCTAGCTACTCGTGATAGTTGCCAATCACTTACAAGAGGCTTAAGCCCCTGCTTGTCTCTTTCTATGTTTACAAGTCTTACAACCTCGTTTTCATATGCTTGAACAGTTGAGTCCATCACAGGAATATATATCTTATCCCCCGGATAAATTAAATCGGGATTTTTAATGTGAGTGTTAGCACTCTTAATCTCTGAAAGACCAACCTCGTACCTTGTAGCAATTTTCCACATAGTGTCTCCCCTTTGGACAGTATGAGTTATATTCGCGGCAGATACATTCACTAAAAACGCAGTAAGAACCATTGCCACACTTAAAATAAATACATACAGCTTTTTCATTTACTGTACCTCCTTAAATTATTCAAACACCCCCTATTTTAGACACAGGTCGGGGTATTTGTCCCCTCTATTATACCATACCCCACCCCTTTGGTTCAAATGTAATATATGGCAAAAGAAAAAGCCGTATAGATTTCTCTATACAGCTTTTTTTATTTAACTATTTTGTTGGTGAAAGAATTTTTATAACATCGTTATATGAAACAAAGCAGTATTTTTCGTTTTCGTCAGGTGTGCCATACTGAAGATAGGAATATTCTCTAGCTTCGTCATCTGTAACCTCTACATACGCACCCATAGCGAACCTTGTATCCTTATATTCATCTGTGAAGCCTGTTATCTTAAGCTCCAAAATAACATAATCCTTTGGTACCTCAGCTACCAATGTGCTGTCGTTTGTAGGAACGCCGTTTTCGTCCACAATGTCGTCAGTTCCTATATTG
>JAGAMD010000025.1 GCA_017624905.1 Clostridia bacterium
AACGCCAAATATTTATTATTGAACACGAATCTTAGTGTTACCGAAATATCATTCCGCTGTGGCTTTGTTGATTCAAATTACTTTTCAACTGTATTTAAGGAAAGGTATGGTCACCCCCCTAAAGCTTATAAAAGACTTAATGCATAATAAGTTCCATAATTTGACCTTTTTCGCCCACTCCCCAAGGCTCGTGTCCTCGCCTTACGGGGACCTCGAGGGGCATTGACACACCCAAAATTCCATAAAAATTCCATGTTTTTATGGAAAAAGTGCAACAAAAAAGGGAACAAGTCTAGGCTTGTTCCCTAAAATATATCACCCTACAATATACGACCAAATGCCAGTTTCTTCAATTTTAGCAGAAACTTCCTCTATTATAAAATCGTTTGGCTTCAAAAACTCGTTTTCAAGATAGTTTTCAAAATCCGAACCATAAAAAATTATATCATTTGCTTGCCAAAACGAAACAATAGGTGCGTTATCTATGCCGTCAAAAAAGCACCTGTGTGCATAAAACGGAATTAATTTTGGACTATTATCAAGCCAGTTCATAACCTCATTTGTGAAGCTTTCTTTGTCTAAATCTTCGTCTATAATGTCACCAAGCATCGCTTTCATAGAACTGATGTTGTGTTCAATATCAAACAAAAATCCCTCTTTAACATCTTGCTGGAATTTGTTAAAATGCTCAATGTTTTCTTTTGACATATTTCTGTAGTTAAAGAAAAAGTCTCCTCTTGGATATGCAAATGACAAAAACTCGGCTATCTCCTTTGGAAATTTAAAGCCAAAGGTACTCTCAATTTTGGATATTTCTTCATTTTTAAGCCCTTCTTCAAAATAAACGCCTATTTTCTTTAGCTTTTCTACCATAAGTTCGTTATTCATATAATCGCCGCCTTTGTTTAATTGTACCACAATTGAAGACTTTTTACAACTTTTAGCAACAATCATGCAAGCGGTGCATGATTGTTAAATATTTGTAAATTTAATGAATATTTTGTTTTATTTTTAGAATTTTATGTTACAATGTCTATAATTTGTTAATATTTTCCACATTTATTTAACGATTTGTTCATATTGGGAGGTTTTATGAATTATTTAGACATTGTCAATCTGGTTTTTGCAATTTTATATGGAATAACTGGTGCCATAGCGTTACACTATATAGTTTTTGCAATCGTTGGTATTTTCAAAAGAAAAACATACCCCTCAACCGACGAGAGGCTAAAATATGGCCTTATCATTCCCGCGAGAAACGAGGAGGCGGTTGTGGGCAATTTAATAAAGAGCATACAAAAAAACAACTATCCACAAGAGAAGCTACACATTTTCGTTATCGCACATAACTGCACAGACAAAACCGCTGAAATAGCGAGATCCCTTGGTGCAACAGTGTATGAATACAACAACCCAAGTGAGTGCACAATGGGATACGCCTTCAGATATTTATTCAAGCAGATAGAGAAGGACTATGGTACGCAAAGCTATGACGGTTTTTTTCTGTTTAACGCAGATAACATTCTTGATGAAAACTACTTCATCAAAATGAATGATGCGTTTGTAGCACACGGAAGAAAGGACATTATTACCTCATATAGAAACTCCAAAAACTTCGGAGAAAACACCCTTTCTGCCTGCTATGGCATTTATTTCCTATATGGTTGCCTTCTCGAGAGCAAGGGCAGAAGTGTATTAAACTGTTCTACAAGAGTACAGGGCACCGGATATGTTATAAATAGCGAGCTTGTCAAAAACGGTTGGAACTACGTTACCTTAACCGAGGACTGGGAGTTCACTGCAGACCAAATCATTGGCCAAAACAAGATATATTACTGTGACGAAGCGGTGTTCTATGACGAGCAGCCAACAACTCTAAGGGTTATGTGGCGTCAAAGAGTGCGTTGGTGTCGTGGCAGATGGCTTGTTTGCTTGGCACGTTTAAAGGATTTATTGAAAAGCCTGTTCACTCCAAAAAGAAGGAATGGCAACAAAAACAAGTTTTCTGTTTACGATATGACAGTAAAGGTTTTACCTGTCTTTATTATCACCACCTTGTTATTTTTTGCAAGAATTGTCGCTGTTTTTCTCGCACCCGCATTATTTCCAAATGAGTTCACATTTAATGGTGTGCTTTTAGAATGGTTAGCAACCTCGGGCATAACGCTTGGCGTTGGGTATATTGGGCTTATGCTATCAGCAGTGCTTGTGTATTTTGTTGAAAGAAAAAGAATTAAAAATGTAAGCTTTATGACCAAGGCTCTTTCTTGCCTTGCATGGCCGATTTTTTTAGCAATAGCAACCCCTGCGGAGTTTGTCGCTATCTTTTCTAAAAACCTCGGTTGGAAGGAGATTCCTCACAAGAACACAACGTCCTTTGAGGACTTGAACGAAAAAAGCAAAACTAATTGAATCAAAAGGGCAGATTTCTCTGCCCTTTATGTATTACTTAAAATATCTATTAAGAAGTCCCGGGGATGCCTTTCCGTGTCTTGCCTCGTCGCGGGCATTAAAAAAATCCATAGCTTGTTAGGCTATGGCATTGTAGGCTACCATTATTCCTACACACCGCTGAAGGAAGCGGTGGGGCTATCTGATTATCCTGACCAGCTAAACTGTACGGTATCAATCATTGGCTATATTATAAACCACAAAATGTAATTTGTCAACTCCAAAATAAAAGGGCAGAGAAGTCTGCCCTTTATGTTTTTACATTTTTCCATTAACGACTAACTTGTAGATTGTACGGCTTTGATTTGATGCATTAGATAAACCACACCCTGTATGTAAATAAGCATAGTTTTGAACACGCATTATAACAGCGCTTTTATCCCTTGATCCAAACCCAGCTTTTATTAATTCAACCATCAATGTATCAATGCGACTTTTCCAAGTGTTAGTATTAGATAGGTAGAATTTACAAACAACAAGATCTTCTTTTAACGACCAGCTATTTACCATCTTATTTCTTGAAATATCTGTTAAGAAGTCCCTCAAATGCCTTGCCGTGTCTTGCCTCGTCGCGAGCCATTTCGTGAACGGTGTCGTGGATGGCGTCGTGGTTTTGTTGCTTTGCAAGTGTTGCTAGGTGAACCTTGCCGGCTGTTGCGCCGTTTTCTGCCTCGACACGGAGCTCTAGGTTTTTCTTTGTGCTATCCGTTACAACCTCGCCGAGAAGCTCTGCAAACTTAGCTGCGTGTTCAGCCTCCTCCCAAGCTGCCTTTTCATAGTACATACCTACCTCAGGGTAGCCCTCACGGTGTGCAACTCTTGCCATTGCAAGATACATACCAACCTCTGTGCATTCGCCCATAAAGTTAGCACGAAGTCCCTCTATAATTTCCTCGCTTGCGCCCTTAGCTACGCCGATAACGTGCTCAGCAGCCCATGTGTAATTGTTTTCAACAACCTCGTTGAACTTTGCACCCGGCACTCCACATTGTGGGCACTTTTCCGGTGCATTTTCTCCCTCGTGAACATATCCGCAAACAGGACAAACAAATTTTTTCATAATAAATCTCCTCTATATCTTAATTTTTTAATAAGCAATTTTTACAGGTGCCATAGCAAACAAGTCTTTCATAGCTGACGTCAAAGCCGTCGCTCAAAAGATGCTCCTTTGCTGAGGTTGGCATCTCAAAGTCAAAAATATTCTTGCATTTTTGACACACAAAGTGCGCGTGATCCTTTATTAATCCATCGTAAAACACGCATTTATCACTTGTTTCTACTGAAATTATCTCACCACTTTCAAGTAGAGTAGATAAGTTCCTATATACTGTGCCTAAGCTAATGTTTGGAATTTTCTCTCGCACAGCATCATAAATTTGTATCGCACTGTAATGCTGTCTTTTAGATCGCAAGAATTCCAAAATCGCTGTCTTTTGCTTTGTTTCCCTCATCCGCTCCTCCTTATCAGTAATGATTACTATTATCATTATACGCAGAGAAGAGCAGTTTGTCAATAGGTTTTATGAAATTTTTTTAAATTTTTTTAAAATAGTCCACACTGTGTGAGTTTTTTTACATTTTTTATTGAAAAATTAATTATATATATGTTATAATTATGTTGTTAAAAGATATCTATTTTGTTATGGAGAAAATAATGACTAACAATAATATTAGTACAACATATAAGGTTGTATGGGTGATTTTTGTTGGCTTGTGGGGGAGCATATTCAGTGCTTTGGTTGGTGCTGTTTGTTGCTTGACAATTGTTGGTATTCCTTTTGGCATTAAGCACTTTAAGTTTATCAAGCTATTGTTTTTCCCATCTAACGTAGCCGTTGCTACAAGGATAAGGCACAAGCACCTTGCACTCAATCTCGGTTGGGCTGTTTTTGGTGGACTTTTAGTTAGATACCTTTCTGCATTTTGGGAAAGCATTTTTGCTTTGCTTGGCATAAAATCATTTGCTAACAATCTTCACAACGTGCGTGACTACTTAGTTTCACCTTATGATTCTGAGCTTGTTGAAATCGGCAAATACTCAAGCACCGGTGATACAAGATACGACTACAACCTCTTACAAAGAAAAATTATTAAAAATCCAAATCAGTTAATTATGGATGAAAAGAAGGGCAGAGTAATTACAATCAAAAAGCATCTAAAGCAATACGACAACGAGGTTGCAAGTGTTACTCGTACCTCCAGTATTACTATTTTCCTTGCTTTAGCTGTTATGGCATTTGGAATTGCAAGTCTGTTCACCTCACCGTTTATCGGTGTTCCTATTGTGCTTGTTACCTTTGTTATATGCGTAGTGATGAATGATTTTCAAAGCAATCATCTTTTGTCCTTCTACGATAAAAACATAAAAAGGCTAATGACTCTTTACAATGAGGATGCACCATTTGACCTTGATAGGCCACGACTAAGTCTTAGCTATATGTTCAAATATTTAGCCGAGGAAAGAGCAAAGCACAAAAAGACAATTATTAAAAACTCAGCAACAAGGTCTACAACAAGTGCAAAGCCCAAGCATAAATAATTTAAGGAGCGATTTTTTCGCTCCTTTTTTTGTGTCATAGCATACCTTACCCGAATAAAATAATAAAAGCAAATTGTTCTTTTAGGAGAAGCTATGGGAAAATATTTTGGTACAGACGGCTTTAGAGGTAAGGCGGGCGAGGAGCTACTTGCCACTCACGCATTTAAAATAGGCAGATTTTTGGGTAAATATTTAAAGAGCGAGGGCAAGACACGTGCAGTTATCGGCAAGGACACAAGACTTTCAAGCTATATGCTTGAATATGCTATGGCAAGTGGACTTTGTAGCGTTGGAGCAGATGCATATATGCTACACGTAACGACAACTCCGTGTGTTTCCTACACGGTGGTAAACGACCATTTTGACATTGGAGTTATGATTTCTGCAAGTCATAATCCGTATTACGATAACGGAATAAAGCTGATAAACTCAAATGGTGAAAAAATTGACGAGGAGTTAATTTCAAAAATCGAAGCATTTCTTGATAGCGAGGAGACCCAAGAAATCAAAAGCGGTAAGGAGCTTGGCAGAATAATAGATTACAGCGAGGGGCGAAACAGATATATAGCTTATCTTATCGGCTCATCGTCATTGTCCTTTAAGGGACTTCGTATCGGACTCGACCCCGCAAACGGAGCAGGGTTTATGATAGCAAAAAGCGTTTTTGGAGCTCTTGGTGCGAAGGTTTATATGATAAACGACTCACCAAACGGAACAAACATCAACTGTGAGTGTGGCTCGACAAACACAGGTGGACTGAGTGAGCTTGTCAAAAAAGCAGGGCTTGATATGGGATTTGCCTATGATGGCGACAGCGACAGATGTATTGCAGTCGACGAGCACGGCTGTGAGGTAGACGGCGACAAAATTATGTACATTCTTGCACGTAATTTAAAAAACAAGGGAGAGCTACTTGGCAACACTATTGTTACAACAGTTATGTCAAATATGGGACTATACGATGCGCTTGGGGAAATGGGAATTAGCCACAAGGAAACAAGAGTAGGGGATTTTTATGTTTATGAGGAAATTAAAAAAGGTGGCTACTCACTCGGTGGTGAGCAGTCAGGTCATATTATTTTATCAAAGTATGCAACCACAGGCGACGGAATCCTTACCTCAATCAAATTAACCGAGGCTATTTTGGAGTCAAAGTCGACCTTGTCAGTTGAGGCTAAAGACGTTGTGCCATACGCACAGGAAACTAAAAATGTAAATGTTAAAAACAAGGAAGAGCTTTTGTCCTTGCCAAAAGTAAAGGACGCAATAAAGGAAGCGGGCGAGGAGTTTTGCCGTGGAGATGGTCGCATTTTGGTACGCCCAAGCGGTACAGAGCCATTAATTAGAATAATGGTAGAATCAAAAAGCGAGGAAAAGCTGAAAAGAGTTTTAAATAAGCTTTTTGATATTATTTCAAGTGAGGCAAAAAAATGAACGAGCTACTTTTTAAAAGCTTATATAAAACTGACTGCTCACTAGTCTACAACGAGCTTGTAAAATACACCTACGCACATAAAATAATTGCTGATATTAGTAATATAATTAAGGAAGCAATTTTATCTCTCGACTGTGATTTTATAGAGGTAGAAAACGGGATTTTTATCCACAGGGACGCACATATTTCAAAAAATGCTACTATTTTAGCCCCTTGCATCATAGACAAAAATGCAGATATAAGACACTCGGCTTACCTAAGAGGTAATGTAATAGTTGGCAAGGATTGTGTGGTGGGCAACAGCTGTGAATTAAAGAGTGCTATTTTGTTTGACGGTGCTTGTGTTCCACACTTTAACTATGTTGGCAACTCGCTCCTCGGTTATAAATCGCATTTGGGTGCAGGTGCAATCATATCGAACCTAAAAAGCGACAAGTCAAATGTGAAAATCGATATAAACGGTCAAAAAACAGACACAGGTTCACGTAAATTCGGTGCTCTTGTCGGCGATTTTTGTGAAGTTGGCTGTGGCTCTGTTTTAAATCCGGGCACGGTCCTTATGCCACACTCAACCATCTATCCGCTCTCGTGTGTGCGAGGCACAGTTCCCGAAAATTCAATATACAAGGGAAAGGGGAATATTGTAAAAAGGTGGTAGCTATTTGCCTGTTGCAATAATCAAAGATAATCGAAAGCCTTTAACAAACGAGGCTTTTTCACAAAGATGCTCACGATCGATTATTTTGTCCTCAAGCTCACTATATAGCTCTATTTGACGGGGAGAAAGTGTTTCAAAAAGCTTGTCGGTTAAATCTGCTATTTCCTTTGTCAATTTTCTCTCTTCATTTAAAAAGCCCTCCGGCTCTAGCCCGTCAGCTATGCCTGTTTCAAGCATTTCTTCAACATATTCTTCATATTTTTTCATAATTTCGCTCCTTTTTGGTTAAGATACTTATATTTTAACATTCATTTGAATGTTTTTCAATCATTTATTTGAATGAAATGCTAAAATTTATTTAAATAGCTTATTGAAAGGAGTGTGTGGTTATGTATTTGTACCAACGTTTGCGTGACATACGCGAGGACAACGACAAAACGCAGGCGGAAATTGCCAAGGTTTTGAATATCACAACTCAACAATATCAGCTATATGAAAGTGGCAAAAGAGAAATGCCTATGCACCTTTTTAAGGTGTTGGCAAATTATTATAACATCTCCCTTGACTATCTTTCCGACCTAGTTAACACACCTAAAAAATTACGATAAAAAAGCACCTAAGTGAGGTGCTTTTTAATTATAAAATTCATCTTGTTATAAAATATGAGTGTCCTGCACCGTAATCAAAATTTTCCAACCTATTCGGCTTTCTTTTTGGTAAATCCTTTTTGTCCATTGTACCATTTTAAAATCGCAGAGGAACACCTCTGCGATTTGTTTATTACATTGTGCCAAGCTTTAATACGTCCTTAGGCTCACGGGTCTTATATGCTCCACGGGTGAAGTCAGGAATCATTTGTGGTGCGCCACCATTTTTGATTGACTCCTCGGATAGGCAGGTAACAACCATCCAGCTTGCTGCGTCATAGATGTCGCAAAGCATTTCGCCCCCGTCCTTGACTCTATCAATAAACTCACGAAGCTCAACATAGTCCATTCCACCGTGTCCCGCCTCAAGTGCTTCTTTTGTGATTATCTTCCACTCGTGTGGTAGTAAATCCTTAAACTCTTCGGCTGAATTTTGATATTTGTTTATGTATTCAACGCTTGACCAATACTCAGGCTGACCGTCAAAATACACACTGTTTGAAATTTGCTCATACATTCCCTTTGTGCCACGGATTGTAAATTCTCTGTTATATGAGCGAGGCAAGGATGTATCAAGACGGAGTAGCATTGTTTCGCCATTTTCACAGGTGATAATTGTATTAACAATATCGCCCTGCTTAAAGTCAACGCCGATTAGCTCAGGATTAATATTGTCCTTATTCTTTTCAACATACTCTTCCATACCAAATGAGCCACTTGCAACAGATACAAGTGATACCATACGGTTGCCACGGTTGATATTGAGTGCCTTAGCCATAGGACCAAGCTCATGTGTTGGATAGTTTTCGCAGTTTCTTGTTAGGTATTCGTTTAGACGATAATGGCGATTTTCCTTACCTCTTGTTACCTCACCACGTAGGTCGTGAGAGTAAGCACCGCTTAGATGAACAAGTCTGCCAAGCTTACCTGTTCTTGCAATAGCAGTAGCTAAAAGCTCGTCCCTGTTATAGCAACAGTTTTCCATAAACATAAACGGTGTACCTGTCTTTTCCTGTGCTTCAACAAGTGCCCAGCAATCCTCAACAGAATAAGCGCCACCAACCTCAAGTGCAGTTGATTTACCGGCATATAGCGCATCTATTGCAATAGGGAAGTGCATATTCCAATCAGTTGCAATATATACAGCATCAATTTCCTTCATTGCCAAAAGCTCTTTGTAGTTAGTAGTACCAAAGGCGTCATTGCCCTTTTTTTCCTTAACGAGCTTTAAGCCGTTTTCAACTCTGTCCTCATATTTGTCGCAAACTGCAACCACTTCAACATCGTCAAAGCTTAAAAGAATTTCTGTCATACCATAGCTACGACAGCCAAAGCCGATGATGCCAACCTTTACTTTTTCCATAGTGTCCTCCGAATTTGAAATAAATTCCTATTTGATTTTACCAAACTTTGCTTTCAATGTCAACAGAATAAATAAAATATTGACTTTATTTTAATATAATGATAAAATTATATTAGAAATCAAAGCAAAGGAGCTTTTTATGAAAAGGATTTTAGCTTTTTTAATAATAATTACTATGTGTGTTTTGTCTCTTTCCGCCTGTTCAACGGACTTTAGCGACACGGTGGAGGGGAAAATGGATGAGCTTTACGAGAAGGTAAGAGACGTTGCCGAGCCATACCTAAAGCAAGACGAAAAATATAATACAAACACCTCAAGCGATACAGAAAACACAGAGTCATCCACCGAGGTTACAGAATGAAAAGAGCACTTTTAATTTTACTTTCAATAGTTTTTTGCTTTATTGCCGTTTCTTGTAACGGTAATATAACAGACACCTCAATCAAGACAGGCACCGAGGTCGGAGAAAAGCTACCAAGCGTTAGCGTTGAGCTTTTTGACGAAAACGGACTAAGCGGTGAGGAAATTGACCCAACAAATCTTGGCAAGGTAACTGTTATAAACTTTTGGGGCACTTGGTGCTATTATTGCTTAAAGGAGCTACCATATTTTAACGAAATCGCAAATGAATATAAGGACTCTGTCAGCTTTGTGGCAATCCACTCGGTTTGCAGCTTTGAGGAAAATGCAGTCGACTATGTTAGAGCTAACTATAAGGACTCAAGCATCCTTTTTGCAAAGGACACAAGCCTTGAAAACGGGGAGGACAGGGTATATTCCGCTCTTGGTGGTGAGGGCTATTATCCGTTTACAATTATTATAAACGACGGAGGCATTGTAACCTATAAGACCTCAGGTCAAATATCAGAACAGCTTTTAATATATGAGCTTGAAAGAGCGTTAGGTAACTAATATGACAATAAACGAAATTAAATCCACTCTTGACAAAATCGGAGTGGATAATTCTTGGGATGAAGCTTATCTTATAGTCGAACACGTGTACGGAATTACAAAAGCCAAAATTCTGTTAGAACCTCAAAAATCGTACACGTCCCCCAAAATTTTAGAGATTTTAGAAAAGAGAAGGGCTAGAATTCCACTTCAGCACATTTTTGGCTCTTGGTTCTTTATGGGTAAGGAATTTTTGGTGTCCCCCGATTGCTTAATTCCAAGACCGGACACCGAGATTTTGGTGGAAAAAGCAGCTTCTCTTATAAAAGAGGGGGACAAGGTTGCCGACCTATGCACCGGCAGTGGTTGTATCGGTATTAGCCTTGCCTTATATTGCAAAAATATTGATTTAACTCTTGTCGATATTTCAAGCGGTGCTCTTAATATGGCAAGAAAAAACGTCGAAAAGCATAATGTCAATGCAGAATTTATTCTTGGCGATATTACAAAAGATTTACCAAATAAAAAATTTGATATTATTACATCAAACCCACCGTATATTCCGACAAAGGACATTGAAAGCTTGTCGAAGGAAGTACAAAAGGAGCCTGTTATCGCCTTGGACGGTGGAGAAAACGGGCTTGATATTATTAATTTCTTGGTAAACGAGGGGCTAAGCTACTTAAACGAGAACGGCAAAATGCTAATCGAGTTTGGCTACGATCAAGAAGAAGGCATCCGTAATTTGCTAGATGGTCGCACCGATTTTAAATCATATGAGATTCTTTATGACTACGGAAAAAATCCAAGATGTGCAGTAATTTACAAATAAAATAAAAATTGACTATTGATTTAAATAATATTATATGTTAAAATAATGTGTGTAAATAGCATAATTTTGGAGCATTTATGAAAAAAAGAATTTTAGGAGTTGACTTTGGCGACGCTCGTACAGGTCTTGCCTTGTCCGACATCAGTGGCTTTTTAGCGAGTGGTATTGGCACAATAAAAAGCAAGAGCTTTAAGGAAACAGGCGACTCTGTAGTTGAAATTGCAAAGAAAAACGATGTTGGTCTTATCGTTTTGGGACACCCGATTAATATGAATGGTACTCTTGGCCCTAGGTCTGAAAAGATTAAGGCTTTTAAGGAATATCTTGAGCAAGGCTCAGGCATTGAGGTTATTCTTTATGACGAAAGACTCTCAACAGCAAATGCACACGTTATGTTAAATATGACCGGAACAAGGGGACAAAAGCGTAAGGAAATCATTGATGAAATGTCTGCCTGCTTAATTTTGCAAAGCTACCTTGATTCCCCACACAATAAATAGTTATTCGGAGGTATATATGGATAAAAATCACTCAAACCTCATCAACCGTCATAATATGGTTGGCGGTCAAGCTGTAATTGAGGGCGTTATGATGAAAAAGGGCGACGATGTTGCTCTTGCCGTTCGTAAGGAGGACGGTAGCGTTGAGGTTAAAAAAAGCTCATTTAAGTCCGTTCGCAAAAAGGCTAAGGTTTTAAATTGGCCTATCATTCGTGGAATTATTGCTTTCTTTGAATCTCTTGTTTTATCATTTAAAACTCTTTCCGCATCAACAGATATGCTCGACCTAGAGGACGACAAGAGCAAAAAGGGAGAAAAGAAGAGCAGTGCCTCAACAATCTTTATTATGGTTTTGTCTGTTATTTTGGGACTTTGCCTTGCACTCGTTCTATTTACAATAATCCCAACATATGTAGCCGGCTTCTTTTTACCAAAGCTACTTGCTGAATATGCTGAGGCTAAATGGTACGGTCCGCTTCTTTCACTTACCGAGGGTGTGCTTAAGGTTATAATCTTTATCGGTTACCTTGCTGCCGTTTCATTAATGAAGGACATAAGACGTACATTTGAATACCACGGTGCCGAGCATAAGGCAATTGCTTGTTTTGAATCAAGCAAGGATTTAACAGTTAAAAACGCACGTAAATGCACTCGCTTCCATCCAAGATGCGGTACATCATTTATGTTCGTTATGATTCTGCTTAGCATTTTAGTTAGTTGCTTTATTCCTGCAAGCTTAGGACTTGTTACAAGAATTATTATTAAGATTTTACTTCTTCCGCTTGTTATGGGCATCGGCTATGAATTCATTATGTTTGCGGGACAAAACGAAAACACAATCACAAAAATTCTTTCAGCTCCGGGTCTTTGGATGCAAAGAATTACCACAAGAGAACCAAGTGATGATCAGCTTGAAATAGCAATTTGTGCTATCAAGAGTGCAGTTCCCGAGCTTTATCCAAGAGTTGATTTAGAGGATTACAAAATCACTGAATCTGACAACAGAGACCACATTGGTAATGTTGGCAAGAAATATCCAAAGAGAGAGCCTCTATATAGCTTACCTAAGAGCAAGAGTGATTTGTTCTACCGTTCAGCTGAATGCACAGTAACAAACGCACCTATTAAGGTAACAACACAAAACGGCGAAAAGCAAGTTAATCTAACAGTTAAAAAATACGAGCCTCTAAAATCAATTGAGATTGTCGCAGAGCCAATAGAAGAATAACAAAGGGGATGTTGCAATAAGCACAGACCAAAAACAGACGTTCCTTCCAATAAAATCCTTGTTTTATCGGGTTTTAAGATTAAATAAGGTCGGGAACTTGCAAATTTTGCAAGTTCCCCTCTCTTTTTAATCTCTGTTTTTTATCCGCGACCTCGCCCGCCCCAAGGGGCCCTCGTAAAATCTGTTAAGATTTTTGGGGAATGAGTATACCGTACCAAGTACGCCGACGTGTACGAGTTCACGGCTTCTGCACTCATTTCACTATCCCCTGAAAGAGCCGTCGCTTAATGCGACAGCCTCTTTTTACTGTAAATACATCGAAAAAACGCCAAAATCTCACAAAAATGTAAAAAATTTTTAAATTTTTATATATATTTTATAATATAATATTGAAATTTTATAATATATGTGCTAGAATAAGCGTGTAATGAGTTGGGTTTTCCAAGCTCGGCATTCTATAAGGAGGTAGAGAAAATGGCTGAATTTAAGTACGAAATCGTTAAAGCTTTTGGTAACGTTTCTGACAACAAAAATGGTTGGGTTAAAGAGGTTAACCTTATCAGCTGGAACGAAAGTGAGCCTGTTTATGACATTCGCCCATGGCAAGAGGGCCACGAAAAGCTAGGAAAAGGAATTACTCTTACCGAGGCTGAGCTTAAGAATCTAAAAGAGCTTCTTAACAAAATGGATGTTTAATAACAAACAATAATACATAAAAAGCACCGATTTTCGGTGCTTTTTTGTTGCATATGATATAAAGATATGATAAAATTATATTAATAATATAGAAGTGTTTTTGCGGGGGCTTTATGGAAATACAAATTTGCAAATACAAAAACGGAGCAGGCAGTGCCTTTTCCTTCACCTTTGATGACGGATGCTACTATGACTCAAGCCGTGAGGCAATGGAGATTTTTGAAAATATCTATCAAAAAACAGGCATTAAAATTAAGGCAACCGTTGGAATTACAGTTAATTTTATGCACGAAAGACTAATTGAGCTTTGGCGTGAGGGAATAAAAAGAGGTTATTTTGATATTGCCTCTCACACAGTTGGCCACGATATTGCATTTTGTGAGGAAACTCCATACAAAAAACGCAAGGCTGATGCAAAGGGCGCACAAGAGTGGCTAAGAAAAACCTTTACGGGTGAGGGTGTAAACACATTTATTTTTGCAGGTGGCAAGAGAGATAAAAAGGGTGCAGAGGTTCTTTTGGAGCACTATTTTGCTTGTCGTGCCGGCGACTATGGTGTCAACCACGTTGGCAAAATAGATTGGCTTGATGTAAACTGCCTTACTGCTATTTTGAAAAAGCCTCTTGAATACTATACCGACTATATAGATAAAACAGTAAACGAAGGTGGTTGGGGAGTACAAATGAATCACTGGCTCACCACAAAGGAAGAGGATGTTTTCCACTCACAGAGCCTCGAGCAGTTTAGATTAGAGTGTGATTACCTTGGAAAGAAAGCAATGGGTGAAAAAATTTGGATAGGCTCGTTTGAGGAGGTCGGAGCTTACCTAAGAAAGTATGAAAATGCAACACTTAAGGTTAGCGAGGTAAATTCAAAAATCAGAGCAGAAATTATGCTGAATTTAGACACTCCATCATCAATTTTAGATACACCTCTTACAATATCCATAGACACAGATAAGGACATTTTACTATATCAAAGAGACGGGACAAGTAAGCGTCTAAGTCCTGACAAAAATGGAAAAATCTACATAAACACAAGCGATTTTATCGAATTTGAGCCTGTTTTATAGTAAATTACTTGAATTTAAAGCCTCTTTATGAGGCTTTTCTTTATTGGTGTTCGAGGGATAGCGAAACGGCAGAGAAGACGCAAATGCGTGGTCGTCGCTGTACTAATTGTACAGTAGAGTAGCAGTTGCGTCTAAAAAACAGAATTTAAAAGAGGAGAGTTTGTATTAATACAAACTCTCTTCCTTATTTTCAACCATAAAAATCCATTTATTTCTCTGTTTTTGTTCTATGCTCGTTGCAGCAGCCCTCTATTTTTTTTAAAAAAATTAAAAAAGGTCTTTATTTTTATAAAAATGTATGTTATAATAGGCACGCTAAATTTTTTATATATTATTTAAAGGACGAAAAAGATGATAGTTAGAGAAGATTTAAGAAATGTTGCAATTATCGCCCACGTTGACCATGGTAAGACAACTTTAGTTGACGGACTTTTGGAGCAAGGTGGTGCATATCACGAAAATCAAGCTACTACTGACCGTGTAATGGACTCAAACGCACTTGAAAAGGAACGTGGTATTACAATTCTTGCAAAAAACACAGCTATTCGCTACGGTGATAAGAAAATCAACGTTATCGACACCCCCGGCCACGCAGACTTCGGTGGTGAGGTTGAACGTATTCTTAAAATGGTTAATGGCGTTATCTTGCTTGTTGACGCTGCTGAAGGACCTATGCCACAAACTCGCTTTGTTCTTCGCAAGGCTATGGAGCTTAACCACAGAATTATCGTTGTTGTAAACAAAATCGACCGTCCGGATGCTCGTGTGCACGAGGTTATTGACGAGGTTTTGGAGCTTCTTATTGACCTCAACGCAACTGATGAACAGCTTGACTCTCCTATGCTTTTCTGCTCAGGCAGAGCCGGTACAGCTTCATTCTCTCCTGATGTTCCCGGCACAGACCTAAAGCCACTTCTTGATACTATAATTGACTATATTCCATCACCTGATGGCGAGGAGGATGAGGATTTACAGCTTCTTGTGTCTGCTATCGACTACAATGAATACGTTGGTAAAATCGGAGTTGGTAGAATTGAGCGTGGTACACTTAAGGTAAACCAAGAGGTTTCAGTTTGTAACTACCACTCAGACGCATCTCCAAGACGTGCAAAGATAGTTTCTATTTATCAATTTGAGGGACTTTCCCGTCAGCCTGCAACAACTGCAACAGTTGGTGATATTGTTTGCTTTGCCGGTGTTGAGGAGCTTTCAATAGGTGATACACTTTGTTCTCCATCAAATCCGGAGCCACTTGAGTTTGTTAAGGTTTCCGAGCCTACAATGGAAATGACATTTAGTGTAAATGACAGCCCATTTGCAGGTAAGGAGGGTAAGTTTGTTACCTCTCGTCAAATCCGTGATCGCCTTTACAAGGAAACACTTAAGGACGTATCTCTCCGTGTAACCGATGGCGACACAACCGACTCCTTTAAGGTAGCGGGAAGAGGTGAAATGCACCTTTCAATTCTTATTGAAACTATGCGCCGTGAGGGCTATGAGCTTTGTTGCTCAACTCCACGTGTGCTTTATAAGACAATCGACGGCACACTTCACGAGCCAATGGAAAGAGTATCAATTGACGTTCCTGATGAATCAGTTGGTACAGTTGTTCAAAAGCTCGGCTCTCGTAAGGGTGAGCTTCTTGAAATGGGCAAGGCAGGTACAAGAACTCGTATCGAATACCTAATTCCATCAAGATGCTTGTTCGGTTACAGAAGCGAGTTTATGACTGACACAAAGGGTGAGGGTGTTATAAACACACTGTTTGACGGATATCAACCATTCAAGGGCGATGTTATCACAAGATACACAGGCTCACTTATCGCATCTGAGGACGGCGAGGCTACATCCTATGGTCTATTCAATACTCAAGACAGAGGTGCTATGTTTATCGGCGTACAAACTCCTGTTTATGAGGGAATGATAGTTGGTGAATGTCCAAAGATGGAGGACATTGTTGTCAATGTATGTAAGAAAAAGCACCTTACAGCTATCCGTTCAAAGGGTGCTGACGAGGCTCTTATCTTGACTCCGCCAAGAGTAATGTCGCTTGAACAGGCTATTGAGTATATTGCCGAGGACGAGCTAATTGAGGTTACTCCAAAATCACTCCGTCTGAGAAAGAAGATACTCAACACTCAATTAAGACTAAAGGCAAACGCAAAATTGAAATAATTACTATGCCACAGGCACACGCCTGTGGCATTAATAAAAGAGGTTAAAATGATTTCCGAGAAGCTTTTAAATATTGCAAAAGAGGCAGAAATTGCTCTTGCGCCTATCTACAAAAGAATAGACGAAATTTCATATAATAACACAGCTCGTGTGCTTGAATATTTTAAGGAGCACAGAGTTAGCGATAGTATGTTTTCCGGTACTACGGGCTACGGCTACGACGATATCGGCAGAGATACCCTTGACAAGGTTTATGCTGATGTTTTCGGAGCAGAGAGTGCATTTGTTCGCCACACTATTCCAAACGGCACAACCGCACTATCTATCGGTCTTTTCGGTCTTTTAAGACCTAACGACGTCCTTCTTTCCGTTACTAACGAGCCTTATGACACACTTTGCGAGGTTATCGGCTTAAACGGTGCAAACGGCGATGGCTCTCTTGCTGATTTTGGCGTAAAATACGACCAAGTAAACTTCAAGGATGAAAAAATAGACTTTGAGGGAATTGAAAATAAGCTAAACGAGTACGGAGATAGTGTTAAGGTAGTTTTCATTCAGCGTTCAAAGGGATACTTAAACAGACCAACCTTGACAGTTGACCAAATCGGTGAAATTTGTGATTTTGTACACGCAAGAAGCAAGGCTTATGTCGTTGTTGACAACTGCTATGGTGAGTTTTGCGAGGAAAAGGAGCCTTGCCACGTTGGAGCTGATATGATGATAGGCTCACTTATTAAAAATCCGGGTGGCGGAATTGCCGAAAGCGGTGGCTATATTGCAGGTACAAAAAGAGCAGTAGAGCTTGCCTCTTATCGTCTAACCTCAGTTGGAACAGGCTGTGAGGTTGGTGCATCACTTGGTCAAAACAGAAACCTATTTAAGGGCTTTTTCTTAGCTCCACACGTTGTTTCTCAAGCTATAAAAACAGCTCACTTTGCCGCATATGTGCTTGAAGCTCTCGGCTTTGATGTTTCTCCAAAGTATAACGAAATGCGTTCAGATATAATCCAAACAGTAAAATTCGGCTATGCTGACGGACTTATTAAGTTCTGTCAAGGCATACAAGCCTCAAGCCCTGTTGATTCATACGTTACTCCTATGCCTTGGGCTATGCCCGGCTATCAGGACGAGGTAATTATGGCAGCCGGAGCATTTACTCAAGGCTCATCAATTGAGCTTTCCTGTGATGGTCCTGTTCGCCCACCATATACCGCATTTTTCCAAGGCTCTCTCACCTACGAGAGTGGTAAATTGGCTGTTTTATCAGCTTGTGAGAAGTTAATAAAGGAATAATTTATCAATTCTTTCCGCTGCGGAAAAATTGATAAATAATTAGCCTTCCCTAGCAGGGAAGGGGGACCACTTTGTGGTGGATGAGTAGAGCATTAAGGAGTTATTATGAGCTACAAATATGACAAAAAGCTTGTTCATAACGCACAAGAGCTTAGGAAGAATATGACACCTGAAGAACGCCACTTGTGGTACGACTTTTTAAAAAAATTACCATTAACAGTAAACAGACAAAAAAATATAGGAAGCTATATTGTTGACTTTTTTATCGCCTCAAAAAGAATTGCTATCGAAATTGACGGTGCTGGACACGGTGAAGAAATACAATTTCAAAAAGACAAGCAACGAGACGAAGAATTATATAAAATTGGTATTACCGTTTTAAGATATCAAAATAACGAGATAAACAAAAATTTTAATGGAGTTTGCAGAGATATTTTGAATAAACTAAGTCTTAGTGAAGAATATTTAAAATAACTCTTAGTGTTCTACTCATCCGTCTTGGCTATGCCAAGCCACCTTCCCTGCTAGGGAAGGCTATATGAGTGACATTACTTTTAATATGCTTAACATCAAAATTATAGCCACAGGGTCGCTAAAAGAGAGCTATTTACGCTCTGCCTGTGATGAATACAAGAAAAGGCTTGGTGCTTGGGCTAAGGTAGAGGAAATCGAGTTAAAAGAGGAAAAGCTACCCGATAATCCAAGTCAAAGCCAAATAGATTTAGCACTTGAAAAGGAAGCTAAAGCAATTTTTGATAAAATATCAAATAAATCCTATGTAATAGCTATGTGCGTTGAGGGCAAACAGCTATCAAGCGAGGAGCTAGCCTCAAGGCTTGAGGAAATTGCAGGTAGTGGCAAAAGTGAAATTTGCTTTATTATCGGCTCGTCCTTTGGACTTGCTAACTCAGTAAAGCAAAGAGCAGACTATAAGCTGTCAATATCAAAGCTCACATTCCCACATCAGCTTTTGCGTGTGATTCTATATGAAACAACCTACCGCTCACTATCAATTGTGAACGGAACAAAGTATCATAAATAAATGAACTTATGCCTATATCATTATGAATTGTTTACTTGTTTGAATTTAAATACTTGTATTGACAAGAATTGGAAAGGAGTAACTATCTATGTGTAATAATTCAAATAACATTGATGTTGCCGTTGTTGGTGCAGGTCATGCCGGTATTGAGGCAGCACTTGCCAGTGCCAGAATGGGACTTAACACCATACTTTTTACAATGTCGCTTGATGCCGTTGCTAACCTACCCTGTAATCCGTCTATCGGTGGCACTGCTAAGGGACACTTAGTTTATGAAATAGATGCCCTTGGTGGCGAAATGGGCAGAAGTGCCGATTTAGTTACTCTACAAGCAAGAACATTAAATCTCGGCAAGGGTGCGGCAGTTTATTCAAAGCGTATTCAAGCCGACAGATTAAAATATCGCTCAATTATGAAGGGCGTACTTGAAAATACACCTAATTTAAGACTTGTTCAAGCAGAAATTTGCGATATAAAAACAGTACTTGAAAACGGTGAAAAGAGAATAGATGCAGTTGTAACTCGCTTAGGTGAGGAGTTTAAGTGCAAGGCAGTTATTTTATGTACAGGCACATATCTAAACGCAACTGTACATACAGGTAATATTTGCTATCATTCAGGTCCTGACTCGCTTATGCACGCATCATTTTTAACCGATGCTCTTATTCGTGAGGGCATATCTATGATGCGCTTTAAGACGGGAACTCCTGCAAGAATTCACGCAGACTCAATCGACTACTCACAGCTTGAAATTCAAGAAGGAGAGGTTGGCTCGTTCCCATTTTCTTGGAGAACAGACGAGGACTCATATCCACTAAAGGAGCAGGTGCCTTGCTATATCGCTTACACAAATCTTGACACACACAAAATAATTAAGGACAATTTAACAAAGAGTGCTATGTACTCCGGAAATATTCACGGTACAGGCCCTAGATATTGCCCATCTATTGAGGACAAAATCGTCCGCTTTGCCGACAAGGAAAGACATCAGCTATTCCTAGAGCCGACAGGTAGCGACACTAAGGAAATGTATCTGCAAGGCTTTTCAACCTCGATGCCTATTGAGGTGCAGATGGAAATGCTACACTCACTTAAGGGCTTTGAAAATGCTAAGGTGATGAGATATGCATACGCAATTGAGTATGATTGCACAGATCCACAGGAGCTACTTGCAACACTTGAATATAAAAAGATTTCAGGTCTTTATGGTGCAGGTCAATTTAATGGAACCTCCGGCTATGAGGAGGCAGGTGCTCAGGGACTTGTAGCCGGTATAAACGCCTCACTTAAGATTTTAGGAAAAGAGCCTATGATTTTACCTCGCTCCTCATCATATATCGGCACACTGATTGACGACTTAGTTACTAAGGGAACACACGAGCCATATCGTATGATGACCTCAAGAAGCGAATATAGACTGCTTTTGCGTCAAGATAATGCGGATTTACGTCTAACACCTATCGGTCGTGAGGTTGGTCTTGTAAATGACCTACAATGGGCACATTTTGAAAAGAGAAGGAACCAAATAAACGACGAAAAGAATCGCCTATCTAAGGTAATTATATATCCAACCGACGAGGTAAACAAGATAATCGAGGAGGCGGGTACAACAAAAATATCTACTCCGATTTCACTTGCTGACCTTATAAAACGTCCTCAGCTTGACCTCTCTATGTTTGAAAACTTAGACACGTCTCGCCCAAATTTGCCCAAAAGTGTAGTTTTTACAGCCCAAACCGACATAAAATATGACGGCTATGTAAAGAAACAGCTCACTGAGGTTGCAAGAGCAGAAAAAATGGAAGCAAAGCCACTCGATCCCGACCTTGACTATTCATTGGTTAAGGGATTAAGAATTGAGGCAGTACAAAAATTAAACAAGGTAAAGCCACTTACCCTTGGTCAAGCATCTCGTATCTCAGGCGTTTCTCCGGCTGATATATCTGTACTTATGATATATTTACAAAGTAAATAGTTAAAAGCAACTGCTTGTCAGTTGCTTTTTTTCTTATTGTGTGATAAAATAAAGTAAAGAGGTGATATTATGGGCTTTTGGATTTTTATGCTTGTTATGGTTGTTTTGATTCCCTTGGTTATGATAATACTCGGTGCGATTTTTTTAAATCGCTCACCAAAGAAAATTAACTTCTTTTTTGGCTATCGCACCGCTTTGTCTATGAAAAACAAGGACACTTGGGATTATGCACACAAGCTAATCGGTAAGATTTGGCTTATTTTAGGAGCTATTACCTTAATAATATCTATTATTCCTATGCTTTTTGTCATAGGCAAGGATGATAATTTAATTGGCATTTTATCAACTCTTTTAGTAATGGGAGAATTAGTTCCTCTATTTATATCTATCATTCCTGTTGAAATAGGATTAAATCGCAAATTTGACAAAAACGGAAATATTAAAGAACCAAAGGATTAAACCTTTGGTTTTTTATTGATTTTTGTTTTAATAGGTGTTATAATATATACTAGTATAATATGTCAAGAAGGGGGAACAAATATGGCTCTTGAAAACAAGCTAGGTATAACTAGCTCAGCCGAGCTTGCAAGGGAAGAGGAAAGATTAAGTAAAATTCGTGCTGTTGAGCTTTATGAGTCCGGCTATCTTGACTCTTTAGAGTGTGGCACTTTTAACTCCCTTTCAAAAATTCATAGGTTTATTTTTGGCGATATTTATGACTTTGCCGGTGAGATAAGGACTGTTAATTTAGCTAAGGGTAATTTTAGATTTGCCCCCTTGATGTATCTAAATTCGGCTTTAGAAAGCATTGATAAAATGCCACAAGACACCTTTGACCAAATTGTCGAAAAATATGTTGAAATGAATATTGCACATCCCTTTAGAGAGGGCAACGGCAGAAGCTGTCGCATTTGGCTTGACCTAATTTTAAAAAAACAGCTTGGCTTTGTTGTAGATTGGTCGCAGGTTGATAAAGAGGATTACTTGCTCGCTATGGAAAGAAGTCCAATTCGAGACACGGAAATAAAATATGTGTTAAAAAAAGCTCTCACTGACAAAATTAATGACCGACAGATATATATGAAGGGCATTGACAACAGCTATCACTATGAGGGCTATAAAACATATAAAACAGAAGATTTAATTTAATGGAGCTTAATATGAAAAACGTAAATGTAAGAGACTTTGGTGCTATTGGTGATGGAGCTACTCTTGATACAGTAGCTATTCAAAAGGCAATTGACGCTTGTGAGGCAGGGGACACTCTTGTTTTTGATGGTAAGGGTATTTTTTTATCCGGCACAATCCGTCTTAAGAGCAATATCAAGGTTTATATTGAAAAGGGAACAGAGCTACTTGGCTCTCGTAACCTAAACCACTACTATGTAAATGAGTTTTACCACAATGAAATGGAAAAGACAATTTCACTTATCTATGCTCTTGACTCTGACAACATAGAAATGTATGGTGATGGTAAGATTATTTTAAGTGGAGATGCTTGGGCAAACTTCACCTGTGGCTCACCGGATTTTATGAAAGACGAGCACCAGTGTCTAAAATACGAGGAGCAAACTGTAATTGGACCTGATGTAAAAATTGAAAGACCAACACAGCCTATCTTCTTTAATAACTGTAAAAACATACATATTCACGACCTTAAAATATTCAATTCACCTTGTTGGACATTTACATTCTCAAACTGCGAGAATATCGTTTTTGAGCGTTGTTATGTTGACAACCACAATAGAATTGCAAATAATGACGGCATACATTTTTCAGCATCTCGCAATATTGTAGTTCGCGACTGTACCTTCCTTTGCGGAGACGACTGCTTTGCAGCTACCTGTATTACTAACACTGAGGGCGTTTGTGAAAATATGGAGATTTCAAACTGTCTAATGTCCTCCCGTTCAGCTGCTATTCGCTTTGGACACCTATACAGCAAGGTTAGAAATGCAACAATTAAAAATGTTGAAATTTTGCCATCAAATCGTGCAATTTCAATATTTACAGGCGATGACGGAGTAGTTGAAAATATTCACATTGAAAATGTAAAAGCAAAAACCCAAATCCACGCCGGATGGTGGTGGGGCAAGGGCGAGGGCTTTGTTGTCTGTGCTAAAAATACCACGGGTAAAATTAAAAATATATCATTTAAGAATTGTGATTTCGTTGAGGAAAATCCTTCGATAGTTATAGGTGATGGTGAAAATCTTGACGGTGTTACAATTGAAAATTGCAGCTTCAAATATGAAAAGGGCGACACTCACCCTTACTATTATGGCAGAATTGATATTCAGCCAAATGTCCAAACTCTTGAAAAAGCACCTTTTAATACAGGCGACTTAATATACGTTGAGGGAGCAAAAAATGTTACCCTTGACGGAAATGAAATTAAAGGCTCAATAAAATAAAAAGGAATTTTAATATGGCATTAACAAACGAAAAAATCAGGGCTTATACTGATATTTTAAAAGAGGAATTAGTTCCTGCAATGGGCTGTACTGAGCCAATTGCAATATCCTTTGCCGCTTCAATTGTTTCTCACGTTTTAGGTAACTATCCTACTAAAATCAGAATAGGCTTAAGCGGAAATATTATAAAAAATGTTAAAAGCGTAATAGTACCATTTACAGGTGGTATGCACGGCATTTCTTCAGCTGTGTGTGCGGGTATAATTTGTGCTTGTCCTGAGAAAAAATTAGAGATACTTTCTACAATAAAGCCCGACCAAGTGTCTAAAATTAGAGAATATCAAGACTCTGTAAATATGGAAATTTACGAGCTTGAGGACTCACTTCCGTTTGAAATTATTATTGAGGGTGAGCTTGGCAAAAATATTGCATTTGTTCACCTTTCAAAAAGACATACCAACATTAAAAAGGTGCGCTTAAACGGTAAGGATATCACAGACAGATATTATACTGCTGACGATGTTGTTGAAAAGGATTCAACCGACCGTTCACTTTTAAATGTTGCTGATATTGTAGAATTTGCTGAAACTGTTGACCTAACAGAGCTTACTCCTCTTCTTGATATGCAAATTTCCTTTAATATGGCGATTGCCAAGGAGGGAATTTCACGAGATTGGGGTGCGTCAATAGGTAGAACCCTATATTTAAGTGCAAACGGCGAAACAAGAGTTTTAGCACGTGCCTTAGCGGCTGCAGGCTCTGATGCCCGTATGAACGGCTGTGAGCTACCTGTTTGTATTATTTCCGGCAGTGGTAACCAAGGTATGACTGCATCTGTCCCTCTTTGTGTATACGCAGAAAAGCTCGGCTCAACTAAGGAAGAGCTATATCGTGCATTACTTGTATCAAATTTAATTACAATCCACCAAAAAACAGGAATTGGCTGTCTTTCTGCTTATTGCGGTGCAATTTCAGCAGGAGCCGGCTCAGGCTGTGGTATTTGTTATCTTTACGGTGGCAGATTTTATGAAATCGCACATACGCTTGTTAATACAGTTGCTATACTTTCCGGTACAATTTGTGATGGTGCTAAGTCCTCTTGTGCTGCTAAAATTGCTATGAGCGTTGAGGCGGGAATTATGGGCTATGAAATGGCAAAGCACGGACATCAATTCTATTCCGGTGAGGGAATTGTAACTAAGGGCGTTGAAAATACAATCAATAATGTCGGCCGTTTAGCATCCGTTGGTATGAAAGAGGCTGACAAAGAAATTATAAAAATTATGCTAGGTAAGTAGTTGGACTGTTAAAATGGCACAGACCAAAAATAAACACAGTTTCTATATTTAATTAGTTTTATTTCTATTATTTTAAAAAGTTGTTGAGATTTTGCAGTAGCAAAATCTCTTCTTTTTTTGTGTTTATTTTTTAGAGGCGATTGCTACTCTGCAGTACAAAGTACAGCGACGAGGACGCAATCACCACTTCTGTCCTCATTTAACCAGCCCTTAATGTTATTTTTATATTATTTAAGTTCTTGAAAATCGACGATTTTTGCTCTTAATCTATCTATTTTTTTAAGATTTTTTGTCTTTGTTTGTAAATTTTTTATTAACAAATATTGTTAAAAACTGAATAAAAATAAGCATTTTTTTGTAAAATTTTCCACTATTTTTTAAAAATGTATATATAAATAAGTAGAAATTTTTCATTTTTTATTGACAGTTTTCCACACCTATGTTATAATAAATACAACTATAACTATAAGTATATTTACGCGTACGTGCGATAATGCCGTATTTTTGGCATTTTTGCACTTTAATTTTCTCGCGCGTGTGCGTTATGCGTATGTCGTGCGTACGTATGCGTGAGGAAAATCAATAATTATTTAAGGAGTATAAGATGAACTTTAATGCAATTGACCTCGACGGCATTTATAAAATGCTAATTGAAGAACTACTTAAAGAAAATTCTCAAACTGCGGTTAATTTGTGGTTCGGGGATTTAAAGCTTGTTTCTCTTGATGAAAATGAGGCAGTTTTCGTTTCTCCAACAAATTTAAAAAAGAAAATTATAAGACAACGCTTTGCTATTTCAATGGCGGACAAGCTAAATGAAATTTTAGGCTTTGAGCCATCTGTTGTTATTTATTCCTCAGAAAACGGCGAGATGGATTTATCTCTTACTCAAACTGAAATAGATATATCAGAATTAAAAAAGCAAACAAATTATCAAGAAAATTCCTTCAAAAAAGAGCTCACAGCTGAGGAGCTATTCCGTTCAGAGCATACCTTTGAAAATTTTGTTGTAGGCTCATCAAATAAATTTGCTAACTCAGCAGCTGTTGCTGTTGCAAATCAAGATTTTAGTAAATTTGCAAAAAAGGACTATAACCCACTATTTATTTATGGCCCAAGCGGAGTTGGTAAAACTCACTTGCTTTATGCAATAGTAAATAAAATTTTGAGTAACTTCCCCGACAAAAAGATTATTTATGTTAAGGGTGAGGAATTTGCAAATCAGCTCTTTACAGCTATTTCTAAAAAGAGCACAGCTGAATTTAAAAACAAATACAGAACAGCTGACGTTTTACTTATAGACGATATTCACTTTGTTGCAGGTAAGGGCTCACTTCAAGAGGAATTTTTTAATACCTTCAATGCTATTTATGATGAAAATAAGCAAATGATATTTACATCTGACCGTCCACCACACGAAATGAAATCGCTTGAGGACAGATTAAGAACAAGATTTATGGCAGGATTAATTGTTGAAATTCATCTTCCTGACTATGATCTGAGATGTGCTATATTAAAGCAAAAGGCAACACTTAATCATCTTACTATTTCAAATGAAATAATTGCTTACCTTGCTGAAAATGTAACATCTTCAATAAGACAGCTTGAGGGTGTTATTAAAAAGCTCGGAGCTATTCAGCTTCTTGAGGGTGGAGAAATAACTATTGAAAGAGTTAAAAATTCAGTTCATGAGTTTGTTCCAAAAAAGGATTCAGACCAAAAGAAGATGGATGATATTATCTTAGCTGTTACTAAAAAATTCGGCGTTACTCGCGATGATATTCTATCAACAAAGAGAAATAAGGAAATTGCAATTTCAAGACATATTTGTGTTTATGTGGCTCGTCAATGTACTCAGCTATCACAATCACAAATAGGCAAGGTTATTAACCGTGATAGAACAACTGTTATTTCAAGTGAGGGCTTTGTAAAGGATTTAATGGAAAAGGATTCCTCATTTGCATACGAGGTAAACTCAATTATAAGAGAAATTTCAGCTACATAGCTTTCAACTATTTATCAACATATAAACAAGCCCAACAAATATCGGTGCTTGTCCCACTTTTCAACTACCTAAATTTCAACGGTGAAAAATAAGTTTGGTAAATGGCAGTATTTTCTACATTTGTAAAAATTTTTTAATGGTTGAATTTATCAACAATTTTCAACATACAAGAGTTGATAATTTTTAATCATTATTGCGGTAAATAAGGGATTTTAAAAGTTTTCAACAAATAAACCGCACCCTACTACTACAACTACTACAACAATATTAAATAATTAATTAAATAAAAAGAAAATAAAAGAAAAATTTTCCTACCTTTGGTTAAAAAGATGGACTATTTTTGAAAGGATTATTATGATTGCTATTTTTGACAAGGAAAAGCTACTTAATGCTTTAGTACCTATTATGTATACCGTTTCAGGTAAAAACACAATGGCTTGTATTGAAGGTATTTTAATTGAATGTAACCAAGAGGAAAATAAATGTAAATTAACCTCATATGACCTTGAAAAGGGAATGAGAACAATTATTGATTGTGAGGTTATTGAAAGAGGTAAATGTATTATTAATGCAAACAAGCTCTTCCAAATTGTTAAAACAATGCCAAAGGGACCAATTAAAATTACTGTTGATACATCATTTAAGACAGTTATTGAGTCTGAAAGCGGTTTATCACACTTTGATATTAAAGCTCTTTCGGCATCTGAATTTCCTACCTTGCCGGAGCTTCGTGCTGACCGTGGCTTTAAAATTCCACAATATCTGTTTAAAAAATTTGTAAATAGAATTTTATTTGCAATAGGTCAAAACGACAGCCGTCCTGTTTTCAACGGTGCTTACTTTGAAATTATTAAAAATAAAATGACTATCGTTTCCTGCGATGGTAACCGTTTAGCTCACCTTGAATATGAGGCTGATTTTGAAAACACAAACGACGACAGAAATAATCCACTATATTTATTATTTATTGTTCCGGGTAAGACATTATCTGAGCTACTAAAGCTTGTTAAGGATACTGAGGAGCCAATGGAAATAAGAGTAGCTAACCGTCAGGTTATATTCAATGTTGGTGCCTACACACTATTTTCAAAGAAGATTGAGTCAGCTTATATTGACTATGAAAGAATTTTACCAAAGCAATCTAATATTGAATTTTATCTAAATGCTGAACAGCTAAGAGGAGCATTTGAAAGAAGTGCACTTATTATTGAGGACAACCTAGCAGGTACTCTTCGTCCTTATGTTAAGTTTACTATTGACGAGGTGCTTTCTATTTCAACACTTTCCTCAAATGGTAATGTTTATGATGAAATTGAGATTGAAAAATTAAAGGGCGAGGATTTAGTTATAGCATTTAACTGCAAGTTTTTCCTTGATGCACTTAAGGTTTGCGACCAAGGCAAAATGAAATTAAGCTTTGTTAATCCACTAACAGGGGTTCTTATTGAGCCACAAAATACTGATGAGGGCAAATTTACATATTTTGTAATGCCTATGAGAATGACTCACTAATGAAAGTAACTGATATTGAATTTGATAGCTTTCGCAATATAGAAAGTGAAAAAATTGAATTTAGCGATGGTATAAATGTAATTTACGGTGAAAACGCACAGGGCAAAACAAACATTTTAGAGGGAATTTATCTTTTTGCACGTGGTAAAAGCTTTCGCGCATTTAAGGATAAGGAGCTTGTAAAGTTTGATAAAAGCGTTGCCTATGTAAAAATGAATTTTGAAAATAAGGACAATGAAAAAACATTCTTAGGTGCTGAAATTTCAAAATCATTACCAAAAAAGTTTTATAGAAATAAAGTAAAGGTTGCAAAAACAGCGGAAATTATAGGTGAATTCAGAGCAGTTTTGTTCTGTCCATCACATTTAGGAATCATTAAGGATTCACCATCGGTTAGGCGTAAATTTTTAGATGTAGCAATCTCTCAGCTTCGTCCTGTCTACATAAAAATGATGACAAGATACAACGCAGTTATGGAGGAAAGAAATGCTATTTTAAAAATGATGTCGGAGGAAAGAATTTTAAATCAAGATTTAATGGACATATATTCCGAGGAGCTTGCCTCATTATGTGCTGATATTGCAGACATAAGAAACGAATATATTAAAAAGCTTGACTTTTGGGTTAAAAATTTCTTTGAGGAAATGACAGGAGGCAAGGAAAAGCCAAAAATCACTTATGAATCAAATGCTAGTGAAAATGACTTTGAAAGTAGAGAAAGCCTCAAAAATCGTTATTTAGACCTCTTAAAAAACAATAAAGAAAGAGAATATAAATACGGTGCTACTCTCTTTGGTATTCATAAGGACGATTTAAAAATAGAAATAAACGGTAAGGACTCTCGTTTATATTCCTCACAAGGTCAGCAACGCTCACTATCTCTTGCTATGAAAATGGCAGAGGGAGAAATAAGCAGAGAATCAAAGGGAGAATATCCTGTATTCCTTTTTGACGACGTACTTTCCGAGCTTGATGACTCACGCAAAAAATATATTTTATCAAACATAAAAGCAAGACAGGTTATAATAACCGGCTGTGATAAGGGAGTATTTGAAAATACAGATGAATGTAATTTCATTTACATTAAGGACGGAAAAAGAAATATACCTGTTTTTGAAAAAGTAGAAAACGAAGAAAATCTTGAAGCTGATATGGAGTAAAAAATGTACATACATATTGGAAATAACAAGGTTGTAAGAAAAGAGGATATTTTAGGTATATTTGACCTTGACTCATCAACGGTTTCAATTAATACAAGAAAATATCTAACAAAGGCTCAGGAAGAAAAAAGAGTAATTACTCTTGGCTATGAGCTTCCAAAATCATTCATTATTTTAACAAATCAAGAGGTATATTTATCCCCATTTAATACCTCATCTATCATTAAATAAATCAACTGATAAGGAGAATTTTATGGAAAACATTGACAAGGTTGAAAGAGAATACGGCGACGAGCAGATTCAGGTACTTGAGGGACTTGAGGCTGTTAGAAAGCGTCCGGGTATGTACATTGGTACAACATCAATAAGAGGTCTTCACCATCTTGTATACGAGATAGTAGATAACTCTATTGACGAGGCTATGGCAGGTTATTGCGATAAAATTACTGTTACATTAAAGAGTGATGGTAGTGTAGAAATACAAGATAATGGCCGTGGTGTACCAGCCGGAATAAATGCAAAGACAGGAACTCCTAACCTTGAGGTAGTTTTCCTTGTTTTACACGCGGGTGGTAAATTCGGCGGTGGCGGATATAAGATTTCAGGTGGACTACACGGTGTTGGTGCATCTGTTGTTAACGCGCTTTCTACTTGGCTTGAGGTAGTAAACTGCCACGACGGAAAGATGTATACTGAAAGATTTGAAAAAGGTCAGGTTGTACGTCCATTTGAGTGTGTTGGAGAGGCACCGGAGGGCAGAAGAGGTCTTTATGTTAGATTTATGCCTGATGATACTATTTTTGAAACAGTTGATTTTGAATATGAAACACTTTTAACAAGACTAAGAGAACAAGCATTTTTAAATGCCGGTATTAGAATTATCTTCCGTGATGAAAGAGATGATGAAAACATCAAGGAAGAGGAGCTTTACTACGAGGGTGGTATTAAGGAGTTCGTTCAATTTATTAACAACAATAAGGGTGGCGGACTAATTCACAATGAGGTTATCTATATGAAGGCAGAAAAAGGGGATATAACTGCCGAGGTAGCTCTTCAATATAACGACTCATACAGTGAGGCTATTGTAACATTTGCTAACAATATGGCAACTATTGACGGTGGTACACACGAAATAGGCTTTAAGGAAGGTCTTCGTAAGGTTACCAACAACTACGGTAAAAAGCTTGGCTTCTTAAAGGATGGAGATAAGCTATCGGGCGAGGACACTCGTGAGGGACTTACCGCCGTTGTATCAGTTAAATTGCCGGATGCTCAATTTGAGAGCCAAACAAAGGCTAAGCTTGGTAACAGTGAAATTAGAACTATTGTTGATAATATAGTTTCAGAAAAGCTTAGCGAATATTATGAAGAAAATCCGGACGTTGCAAAAATTATTATTGATAAATCCTGTGCAGCATCAAGAGCAAGAGAGGCTGCAAGAAAGGCAAGAGAGCTTGCCCGTCGTAAGGGAGTTTTAGAGGGCTCAACTCTTCCTGGTAAGCTAGCTGACTGTCAAGACAGACGTGTTGAATATACAGAGCTATTCTTGGTTGAGGGAGACTCCGCGGGTGGTTCAGCAAAGGACGGACGTGATTCACGCTTCCAAGCTATTTTGCCACTTAGAGGTAAGGTACTCAATGTTGAAAAGAGCCGTCTTGACAAGGTATATGCAAACGAATCATTAATTCCTATCATTCAAGCACTTGGCTGTGGTATTGGAGAGGAATTTAACTCAGAAAAATTAAGATATGGTAAAATCATTATTATGGCGGATGCCGACGTAGACGGCTCACATATTCAGGTTTTACTTTTGACATTCCTTTATCGTCATATGCGTCAGCTTATAGAGGATGGACACGTATTTTTGGCTAAGCCACCGCTTTATAAGATTATAAAGGGAAAGCAAGAAAGATATGCCTTCTCTGACGAGGAAAGAGATAAGATTTTTGAGGAGCTTGGCGGTGGTCAAGCCGAGAGATATAAAGGTCTTGGAGAAATGGATAAGGAACAGCTTTGGGAAACAACAATGGACCCAACAAAGAGAACACTTATCAAGGTTGAAATCGGCGATGCTATCAGATGTGATGAAATATTCTCACTACTTATGGGCGACAAGGTTGAGCCAAGACGTGAATTTATCGAAAAGAATGCTAAATTCGTTAAGAACCTAGATATCTAAAATAGGACGCAAGACGAGGAGAACAAAAAATGAGTGAAAAAGATATAAATCAATTAGATTATGAAAATACCGAGCAAATGATAGTTGGCAGATCCATTGAGTCAAGAGTGCCGGAGGCATTCCTTGAATATTCAATGTCAGTTATCGTTTCTCGTGCTTTGCCGGACGTACGCGATGGTATGAAGCCCGGTCAAAGAAGAGTTATGTACGCTATGTATGAGGACCATCTAACAAGCGACAAGCCATTTAGAAAATCAGCTACAACAGTTGGTAACGTTCTTGGTAGATACCATCCACACGGAGACCAATCAGTTTACGGAACAATGGTAAGAATGGCACAACCATTCTCACTTAGATATCCACTTGTTGACGGACACGGTAACTTTGGTAACGTTGACGGTGATGGTGCTGCTGCTTACCGTTATACTGAGGCTAGAATGAGTAAACTCGCAAACGAGCTTATGAGCGATATTGAAAAGGATGTTGTTGACTTTGTTCCTAACTTTGATAACTCTCGTAAGGAACCAACAGTTTTGCCATCTCGTTTTCCTAACTTCCTAGTTAATGGTAGCGTAGGTATTGCCGTTGGTATGGCAACAAATGTTCCACCTCACAATCTCGGCGAGGTTATTGACGGTACAATTCACCTAATGGATAATCCTGATTGCACAGTTGCCGACCTTATGGAATATATAAAGGGTCCGGACTTCCCAACCTGTGCTACAATCTACGGTAAAAAGGGAATAGTTGACGCTTACGAAACAGGACACGGTCGTGTTATGGTTCGCTCAAAGGCTAAAATTGAAGAGGACCACCACAGAATCATAATTACAGAAATTCCTTATATGGTTAACAAGAGTCAGCTTGTTGAAAGAATTGCTGATTTAGTTAAGGAAAAGCGTGTTGAGGGTATTTCCGGTATTCGTGATGAGTCAGGTCGTGCCGGAATGAGAATTGTTATTGAATATAAGAGAGATGCAAATGCTCAAATTATTCTTAACACTCTATATAAGAATACACAATTACAGGATACCTGTGCTGTTAATATGCTTGCTCTTGTTAAGGGAGAGCCAAAGACTCTGAACCTAAAGCAAGTGCTTGAAAACTATGTAGAATTCCAAGAGGATGTTGTTCTACGCAGAACAAAGTTTGAATTAGCTAAGGCTCAAGCAGAGGCTCATATTTATGAGGGCTACAAGATTGCTATTGATAATATCGACGAGGTTATAGCTACAATCCGTTCAAGTGAAAGCACACCGGTAGCTAAGGAAAGATTAAAGGAAAAGTTTTTACTTTCCGACGAGCAGGCTCAAGCTATCGTTGAAATGACACTCGGCCGTCTATCCGGTATGGAGCGTCAAAAGATTGAGGACAGAATTCTTAAGCTCAATGAAACAATTGCTGAGCTCAACTCAATTATTGCAAATGAGGATAAATTAAAGGGAATTATCAAGGACGAGCTTCTTGAAATTAAGAGAAAATTTGCTGATGCTCGTCGCACAGACATCATTGATAGCGAGGAAGAAATCGACATTGAGGACTTAATCGAGCGTCATGAGTGCGTAATTACTCTTACAAACTCCGGCTATATTAAGAGAATTCCTGCTGATACCTACTCAGCTCAAAAGAGAGGCGGTAAGGGACTCATCGCTATGCATACAAAGGAAGAGGACTTTATTGAAAAGGTTCTCGTTGCAAACAGCCACGACTATCTTCTTATGTTCACCGACAACGGTAAGATATTTGTTCGTAAGGTATATAGAATTCCTGAGGCATCAAGAACTGCTAAGGGCTCTAACCTAATCAACCTAATTGAGATAGAAAAGGGCGAAAAGGTTACAGCTATGGTAACTCTATCTGAGTTTACTCACGGCGAATACTTAACAATGGTTACACAAAACGGTGTAATTAAGCGTACTGATATTGCAGAATATGAATATCAACGTAAGGGCGGTAAGATTGCTATTAATCTTGACGAGGGAGATAAGCTTATATTTGTTGGTCATACAGACGGAACAAAGCATGTGCTTATTGCTACAAAGAACGGATATGCAGCTCGTTTTGATGAAAACAAGGTATCAATAGTTGGTAGAACTGCTCGTGGCGTACGTGGTATTGATTTACGTGAGGGAGATATCGTTTGCGGTGCAGTTATTGTTGACAACGATAAGAAGCTACTCACAATTACAGAAAACGGCTATGGTAAAAAGTCAAGCTTTGACGAGTTCGAGCCAAGAAACCGTGGTATTATGGGCGTTATTGTTCATAACATCAATGAAAAGACAGGTAAGCTAGCATCTATTTCTTGTGTTGACGACGAAAAGGATGTAATGGTAATTACAAACGAGGGCGTTATCATAAGAACAGGCACAGACGTTATTCCAACATATAAGAGAAGCACAACAGGTGTTAAGATTATGCGTCTTGACGATGGTGCAATAGTTGCAAATACAACTCTTGTTGATAAAGAGGACGAGGAAGAAATTGAGCTTGACGAAAACGGCAACCCTGTATCTGTTGAAGAATCAGAAAACGCAGAGGTAACAACAACTGAGGCTCAAAACTCAGACACTTCCTCAGCCCAAAGTGAAGAAGTAACCCCTGAGGAATAATATGGGAAAAATTAAAAAAAGAATTTTTGCAGTAGTTATGATTACGCTGATTATATTTACTATATTCAGCGTAAGCTCCTGCAAGGGAATAATAAGAAGTAACACAGAGGCAGAGGAATATGTTGCCACTCTTGTAGAAAAATCCTACGAGATAAATGTTATTGTATTTGGAGACGGACTACCTCATTTAGACGAAAAGGACCCCGAAAATCCACTTTATTCTCCTGTAATAGAGAATGAAAAATACAAAACAATAAGCGATATAAGACTTGCTATCCGTGAGGTATATTCAGAGGAATATGCAAAGAGCCTTGAGACAATTGCTTTTTCAGGCTCACCAAGTGGAGTAGAGGGCTCAACACTATTTCCAAGATATATAACAAATAGCGCAGGCGAGCTACTTATTTTAACTGACTATACAATTCTCGATTATGAAAGCCCGACACACGGCAAATACGAGGGCTTAAATGTGCAAAAATACGACACGTCCACGATAGAAATTAAAAAAATCTCACTTAGATTTGTTGAGGCGAATATAACAAGCGAGGACGGAAAGACAACAATTTTAGTAACCTTAATTAGACAAGAGGCAGGAAGCGACTATGTATGGAGGCTCAACTCTGCTACTTGCTAAAATATTATAGGAGAATATAATGGCTAAGAAATCAACAAAAGCTACAAAAACAGAGGTAGCTGTATCTGATAGCGAAAAGAAAAAAGCGCTTGAAACAGCACTCTCTCAAATAAAAAAAGAATGTGGCGACGAGTCAATTAGACGCCTTGGCGACAAGGCTGACAATCAAGTTGGCGCAATTTCCACAGGCTCACTAACACTTGACTTAGCACTCGGTGTTGGTGGACTTCCAAAGGGAAGAATTATTGAAATCTATGGTCCGGAATCATCCGGTAAAACAACAATAGCACTACACGCAATAGCAGAGAGCCAAAAGGAAGGCGGAACTGCCGCATTTATCGATGCTGAACACGCACTTGACCCGGTTTATGCAAGTGCTATTGGTGTAAATATTTATGACCTACTTGTTTCACAGCCGGACAATGGAGAACAAGCTCTTGAAATTACAGAAAAGCTTGTTTCCTCGGGTGCTGTTGATATTATCGTAGTTGACTCAGTTGCAGCACTTGTACCAAGACAGGAAATTGAGGGCTCAATGGGAGATTCTCATATGGGACTTCAAGCAAGACTTATGTCCCAAGCACTTAGAAAGCTATCGGGTGCTATTGCTAAGACAAACTGTGTTGTTATCTTTATTAATCAGCTTCGTGAAAAATTAAATGTAATGTATGGCAACCCCGAAACCACAACAGGTGGTCGTGCACTTAAGTTCTACGCATCAGTAAGAATTGATGTAAGAAAGGCTGACACACTAAAGAATGGTACAGTTGCATACGGTAACCACGTAAAATGTAAGGTTGTTAAAAACAAGGTAGCACCACCATTTACAGTGGCAGAATTTGATATGATTTACGGAAAGGGTATTTCAAAATCCTCCGAAATTATAGATATAGCAATCGAGCTTGGACTCGTTATGAAGAGTGGCTCATGGTTCTCATATGAGGGCTCAAAGATTGCACAAGGCAAGGACAATGCAAGAAAATACTTTGAGGAAAATCCGGAGCTTATGAAGGTTCTTGAGGATAAAATCAAGGAAAGACTAACAAATGGAGAGGCACCAGAAACCGATGAGCTCGATTTCGACGCAGACGACTTCGACCTCGATTCACTCAACTTGGATTAGAGCTTTAAATTAAGACAAAGGGCAAAATAAATGGAAAAAGAAATCTATTACAAGGTAGAAAAAATCAAAAAAACTCCGGCAGGAAGGACCTTCTGCATTAAATCAAATATGGGTACTGTGTTTGAGATGCTAGTTTCAAACGAGCAGTATGAGCGATTTGATATTGAAGAGGGCGAAATAATTGATGATGAGCATTTTCTAAAGATTAGAGAGGAAATGCTATTTGACAACGCACGTCGTGCAGCATTTTCAATTCTTTCCTGTGGTGAAAACAATAAAAAAGCACTTGCTACTAAGCTTCAAGCGCGTGGCTATTCTTATGAGCTTTCTAAGAATATGGCTATTTATATGGAGCATCGTGGTTATATTGACGAGCCAAAGCAAATTAAATTGCTTTGTCAAAACTACCTTAAAAAGAAGTATGGCAAATTAAAAATTATAAATGAGCTAGTAGCTCACGGCTATCAAAGAGAGGATGTACAGGAGTTTGTCAAGAAAAATCTTGACAAGGTTGACTTCGCCGAAAATTGCGCTTACATTATCGAAAACAAGTTTATGCCACTAAAGACACAGGACGATGTTAAGAAGATGATGGGTACACTACTTCGCTACGGCTATAATATCGGTGAAATTAAGGAAGGCATCAAGATAGCTACCGAAAGGAGCAAGGAAAGTGAGTAAAATAGGCTTTGTTTCCTTAGGCTGTCCAAAAAATTTACTCGATACCGAGGTTATGCTTGCTCATCTTGTAAAAGAGGGCTACGAAATAACTCCGGAGGAGAGCGAGGCTGATATTGTTATAATTAACACCTGCTCATTTATAAATGATGCAAAGCAGGAGTCAATTGACAATATTCTTGATATAGCTTGGCTAAAGGAAAATGCCAACTTAAAGGGAATAATAGTAACAGGCTGTCTTGCCGAGCGTTATCGCGATGAAATTTTAACTGAATTTAGCGAGGTAGACTGTGTTCTTGGAACAGGTAGTGTACACTCAATTGCAGATGCAGTTAAAAGAGTAGAGAGAGGCGAACGCTTTTCTGAGTACAAGGACAAAAACGAGGTAGCCTTAGGTGGAGACCGTGCGGTTTTAACCGAGGAAAAGAGCTTTGCTTATCTAAAGGTGAGTGAGGGCTGTGATAACCGTTGTACATATTGTGCTATTCCTTTAATCCGTGGTAAGTTCCGCTCTCGCCCAATGGACGAGCTGATTAGCGAGGCAAAGGACTTAGTTTCAATGGGCATAAAGGAAATAATCGTTATAGGACAGGACACAACCGCCTATGGTATTGACCTTTATGGCGAGTATAAGCTACCGGAGCTTCTTTCTCGCTTAGCTAAGGAAACAGATGTAAAATGGTTAAGAATTTTATATTGCTATCCGGATAAAATTACTCCCGAGCTGATAAACGAGTTTAAAACTAATGAAAAATTAGTAAAATATATAGACATTCCTATTCAGCATATAAGCGACAGAGTGCTTAAGCGTATGAACCGTAGAGGAGACGGTACACTTGTTCGCTCAGTTATGAAGGAGCTACGCAAAATTGAGGGAATAACAATCCGTTCAACAGCGATAGTTGGCTTCCCGGGTGAAACCGAAGACGACTTTACCGAGCTATGCGAGTTTATACGCGAGGTTAAGTTTGACCGCTTTGGTGCATTTGCTTATTCACGTGAGGAGGGCACACCTGCATACAATTTGCCTGACCAAATTGATGACCAAGAAAAGCAAAACAGACTTGACATCATTATGCGTGAACAGCTTGCTGTTACCGAGGAATTAAACGAAAAGAAAATAGGTAAGGAAATTACGGTTATTTGTCAAGACTACGACAAGGTTGCAGAAGCATACGTTGCAAGGAGCGAGGCTGACGCACCCGATATTGACGGAAATGTATTCTTTACTGCCAAGAAAAGACACCGTCCGGGTGATTTTGTAAAGGTAAAAATAGAAGAAGTAATCGATGATTTCGATTTATATGCAAAGGAAATATAACGCACCCTGTGTACGATTTTTTGTAAAAACATCACCACGTGTGCGATTTTAAAAGAGAATGAACGAACAGAAATTACCAAGTGCAACACTTGAGTTGCCAAAAAATTATAAGCTCGGCCATACGGTCGATATGCAAACAAATAAAAAGCAATCGTTTTTAGTAAATTTGATTGCTATACTCATAGGCGTAGCATTAGCTGTTCCTATGGCATTCTTAGTTCCGTTAGGTAGTCTATTTGATATGGGCGATCTTGATAAAAAAGCAATTTTCTTATATATACTTAGATTTGCTGTTTTGCTTGTTGGTAGCTTTTTGTATATTATTTTGCACGAGCTAACACACGCACTTTTTATGAAAATATTCGGAGCTAAAAAAATTAAATTCGGCTTTACAGGTCTTTTTGCATATGCAGGAAGTGAGCATGAATATTTTAAAAAATGGCCATATATAATAATAGCACTTGCTCCATTGGTTGTTTTTGGAATTATTTTTGCTGTAATTTGCCCATTTATTTATACATCAAGTTGGTTTTGGATTGTTTATTTTTGGCAAATACAAAATATTTCAGGTGCAGCCGGAGATATATATGTTTCAATTAAGTTTTTAAAGGCGCCCAAGGACGCATACATAAAGGACGAGGGCACAATGATGAAGCTTTTTGTGCCAAAGTCTAATTAATAGGAGGAAAGTATGAAGTTAAACATACCCAATCAATTAACTATACTAAGGGTGCTTTTAGTCCCTGCATTTATTGCTTGCTTGCTTTATATACCAAATGCAATAGTGTGTGGCTTTGTAACCGCAGGAGTTTTCCTACTCACATCACTTACAGATATGCTTGACGGAAAAATTGCAAGAAAGTATAATTTGGTTACCAACTTTGGTAAATTTATGGACCCACTAGCTGACAAATTTATGGTTTTTGCAGCTCTAATTACAATCACAGTTAAGCTGTTTTTATCAGTAGGCTCAACAAACGATAAGGTTTTAGCACACGTGATGCTTTGGACAACTATGGTAGTAGTTCTTCGTGAATTAGGTGTAACATCAATTAGAATGGTATGCTCAGGCACAGGTGCAGGAGTTATTGCAGCAAGCTTTTTCGGTAAGGCTAAAACAGTAATCCAAGTAATTGCAATCTCTGTTATTTTGATTGAATTTTCGCTAAATAAGGGCTTTGGATTGCCAACATATTGGATTGCGTCATATGTACTAATCGGGCTGATGGCGTTTATGACAGTGGCGTCGGGAATTGACTATCTTAAGAGTTATTGGAAGTACATCAACCCTAACCAATAAAAGAGACAGTCAAAACGGGCAAAACCGAAATCACAATTTTAAGCTAAGGGATTGTTTCTCCCAAGAAAATTGTCTTTATCAAAGAGCCCGTTCTCCCATAAAGAGAAATAAGGAAAAAAGAGGTCGATTGACCTCTTTTCTTTATGTGATTTCTATAAACGACCAAGCCCTCTACCGTACGCAAGTACGCCGACGTTGGCTTGCTCGTTCATTTTTTCTCCGCCTTGATGCCTCTTTGGAGAGAATGCGAGATAGGTGTGAAACCAAAATCGCAATATCTAAAGAAAATAACAACCTTTATGGGAGGCACTTGCCTCCCTATTTTGTTTTTCTTAATAAGGAAAAAACACGCCAAAAGCGTGTTTTGTTTCAATGCGATTTTTATGCACGATTGACCCACGGGGTCCCCGTTAAAATCTGTCAAGATTTTTGGGGAAAGGGTATGCCGTACGCAAGTACGCCGACGTGTACGCACTCGTCCATTTTCCCTACCTCCTCGTCCTTCTAAGCGTAACGCTAAAAATTGCCTCCACACTCGTCGATTTTTATACGCTGAGGATAGAGAAGAGCAGATGATATGCTTATAATTTTGTTTGTGCATACTGTCAGTAAATAGTTAGATAAAAAAGGAAAAGCGTACACGTGGTACGCTTTTCTTCTATTTTATTAACCGTTATAAGAAATAACAATTGCTCCACAGTCCGGAACAGCATCTACATAAACGTAGCCGTTTTCTACTGAGAAGTAAACAGCCTCGCCGTTTTGTGTAGCTGTGATATTTTCAGCTGTCCAAGAGTCGTCTATGTCAACCTTGATTGTTAGAGCGTGGTTGAACATATAGTCATCTAGAGTATCAGTGAGTGATAGCTCAATTTGTGTATCTGTGCGAGATACTGTTGTAAGTGTTGCACTTAGTTGCTCCTTCATATATTGAACAAGCTCAGTGTATGATGCAACCCAAACACCTGTTTGGTGTAGGTATGTGAACTTAGAGTTTGTTGAAGTATATGATGACCAAATATAGCCAGGATTTGAGAATTCAGGCAAGATACCGTGTAGACATTCAACTGTCATACCGCCAACTGAAAGAATATCATTGATTCCCTTTTCGTAAGTTCCGAGAGCAACGTGGTTTAGCTTATACTCACCGTTGTTGTCCGCTTGGAATGTGTATACACCATCTGAGCAAGAATATGAGCCAACCTCAACCCACTCAAAGTATGAGTCTGTTACATTACCATTCTCATCACGTGTTTCAACATATCTGTAAGTACCCTCTGTTTCGCCTGTATCAGCCAAACGGTTTACATCCTTATTATATACATAGTTGATCTTTGTATCGCTCAATGCAACATAGTAGTATAATCCGTCAGGAGATTTAAGTAGTGCGTGAGTACCACCCTTTTCGTTGAAGGTATATGAGCCGGATGCGTAGTCATATCCACCATCTGTTTCCTCATAGATAGGCTTTTCAAGAGTTTCCCAAACGAGATTGCCGTTTTCGTCAACTGCTTGCTCGCCTGTTTCCTCATCGATTACAGGAGATTGTGTTACCATCTTATACTTGGTTAGAACAGAGCCGTCATCCTTCTTAACGAACACAAATGGACCTGCATTTTGGTCGTTCTTTGAGATGTATGAGTTCATATTACCCCAAGCACGTCTTGTTGATACCCAAACAAGCTCGCCTACTTTGTTTGTAGATTGTGTAAAGATAACCTCACCTGTCTCTTCATCAACTGTGATATTACCAACAAGTGGGTTTTGTCCCTTACCGTTTGATCTTAATTCATCAATGATAGTGTAGAAGTATAATGAGTTACCACCGTTACGAGCACTACCCATCAAGCTTGTTACATACTCGGATGTACCAACTGATGTAGCACCGTTAGGTGTAGCAAAGCCAAGAATTCTTTGACCTGCAAACTTGCTCATAAACCAATAGTGAGCGTTATGAACGTCGCCGAGAAGTGAGTTCTCTGAAATAGCACCGGAGTAGTAGCCACCGTGGTTATATGAGTGTGAGCCGAGGTCAAGTGCACCGGATGCAAAGTAGCCCTCCCACTCCTTAACGTAAACGTCTGAATAGCATACTGAAAGAACTGCGGTAGCCTTCCAACCATATTTTTGAAGCTTTGGAATAATCCATTCATATGTTGAGAGATAGTTACCATCGTCAAGTGTTTGTGCCCACGCAGCAGGAGCATTGTGGAAGTATGTTGTGATAGTAGCATCTTCAAGCTCGTTATAATAGTTAGTTGTTCTCTTAGCATCACAGTTTTGGCAGGATGATTCCTTTGTTCCTGCTTCTTTGCCGGATGCAGCAGTAGCAACTACATAGTCGCTCCAGTAGTGACCATAAGAGTCAGTTGCGTCTGTTACTGTTCTAAAGCCACAGCCGTAGCACTCTTGGATTGTGTAGCCTGCCTCTGTACAAGTAGGAGCAACAACCTCTACGTCCTTAAATGAGTTATGAGGACAGCCGTCGTATCTTGAAACGCCAACTGCTTGCTCAATAGCTGTATAAGGAACAAACTCGTAAATTTTGCTTAGATAAGCTTGAGCCTCTGAATCAACAACAAGCTTTAAGCCGGTTGTGAATTTTTCAATTTCAACTGTAAAGATAACTCTCTTTGCACCGTCAATCTCAACAAGCTCACCGCCATCGGTGAATGAAACATTTCCGCCACCGACAGTAACCTTGTATGTATTTACAAGAACCCATTCGCCATTTTCATCTGCGGAGTAAATGGAGAATTGCTTGTTTGAATCAGGAGCGATTGAGAATTGAGCTGCTGTTACAAATTTTTCTTCAGGGAAGGTAAGTGAGGCATAAACCTCGTCAACTAAGCCTTGAACCTTTTCACGCCAGTTTGTATACCACTCTGTTGATTGAGAGCCGTCAATAAGTGCGTCAGCACCTGATGCGTATGCGTTATACTTACCGGATGATGCAATTGTTGAGGAGCTGATAAGGTCAGCTGTTACACGCTCGGTTGAGCTTGTAGCTGCCATAATTTCAACCTCGTAAATCATAGCCGGTGAGAAACGTGTTGAGTGTGAAACCTCAAGACGAAGAGCACTTGTGTTTACAGGAGTGTCAAACTCGTAAACAACAGAGCCCGCAATACCGGATGGAGATGCGTTCTTGTCGGAGATAACACCAACAGAAACCCATTCATCATTGATAAGTGCTTGTAAATCATAGGAAACGTAGCAGTCATCGCCAAGCTCCCAAGCGGTGTAGTATGGTAAAAGAACCTTAACCATACCGATATCGTATGCTTCTTTGAATACAAAGTCTAGGTAGTCGCCATCGAATCTTGCACCGTCAGCAAGAGTATCAGCACACCAGAAGGTTGTTGATGAACCGTCGTTTACCTTGTTTGCTGTACATACTGTGTAGTATGATGAAGCAGAAACACCGGCAAATTTAGCGATATCAACGAATGAAGCATTTACATAAGAGCCACCGGTGTATTTATAGTTACCGATTTCAAGATCGTATAGAATGCCATCAAGCTCAGCAAGTGATGGGATAGAGAATACTTGAGAGCCACCACATACTGTACAGATTTTAGCCTCTTGACCGCCAACATATTTCGTTGGAGGGATTAGTGTTACAAAGCTGGTACCATATGTATGGTTACCTGTTGCATAAACCTTTGAGTGGATTCTTTCATAATCACAGCCCTCGTTAGAGCAGGTAACACGTGTATAACCATCCTCTGCACAGGTTGCTTCAATTACCTCTGTAACCTCATTGTGACCGAATTTTTTAACTACTGTGAATGAGGTAAGACCACATTTTACACACTTTGTGTATAGCTTGCCATCCTTTTCACAGGTAGCCGGTGTTGATTTTTCCGGTAGTGGAATTGTTTCCTCGTGTGTACAGCCTGAGCCACCACCTGCAAACCATGCAGTAAGTGTTACATCAGCTGTAACTGTGCCTGTTTCAAAATTCCATCTTGATGTAGAGCTCTTGCCTGAGTACCAACCGGAGAAGATTTTGCCTTCAGAGGTTGGAGCAGGGGGCTCCGGAATTTTATCGCCCTCTTTAACTGTTATTGCTGATTCACCTGTAAAGGTAGCACCCTCAGGCACAACAAATGTAACAGTGTATGTAGGACGGCCGTCATCAGTGTTGTCTCCACCTCCGTCACCAAAGCACGATGTAAGTGCAAGTGAGGAGAACAGACAAATAACGGCTAAAAGAAGAATAAGTAATTTCCTTTTCATTTTTTCTCCTTGTTCTACAATAAATATTGTAAGTTGCGTATGATTTAGTTAAAAATGTTCCCCCGAAAGATATTTCGAGGGAACAGATTTAATCTTATTTGTTGATTACAAGTGCAGCAACCTCGCTCCAGTAGTCTGAACCATTGGATGGGTTTTCCATATATACTACAATCTTTGTAATTTCTTGCTCTACTATAAATGCCTTTGTTGCACCAAATGCACCAATACCGAGAGCCTTCTCTGTACCGTCTGAGTAAGTAACTGTTACTGTGTAAGCAGCACGACCTTGACCTGCTACAACGACCATGTCAACATAAACAGGCTCTTTTGCGTTAAGAGTAATTGTCATAGCGCCTGTACCCTTACCGGCGATGTTTGTATCTGTGAAGTTACCATCGATAAGAGATGAGCCCTTGTCACCGCCCCAGCAGTCGCCGTCAACGATAGGTGTGTTGAAGGAGTCGAAGGAGATGTTCTTTAGTGGGTCTGTATCTACGTCATCACATTCTGTGCAAGTACGTGTTCTAACAACTGAACCGCTTTCGCTAACTGTTGTTTCGTAGTCACCGTATGAGTGGCCAAGAGCCTCTTGTGTTATGTTGTACTCTGTATGACCACAGATACCACATTGTCTTGTTGTTTGAGCTGGAGTTGTACATGTAGCCTCAGCTGATTCTTGCCATGCATTCCATTGGTGGTTTTCTGTACCGTCGTTACAGTAAACGATTCTTTCCCACTTTGGAACAAGAACTAAGTCGCCCTCAACCTTTGTTGAAGCTGTAACTGTTTGCTTTGTTGCGCTGTCTTGCCAACCGTTAAACTTGAAGCCTTCCTTTGAAGCGGTAGGGAAGGTTTGAAGAACTGTTGAAATTCTGTTACCAACAACAACATCATAGAGTGTCTTAGCGTTTGGATCGTCGAATGTTTCGCCGGAAGCGAGTGTAAATTCAACAGCAGCAAGCTCGCCAGCTGCCTCCCAAAGAGCTACGATATCCATATCGTAATCTTCAGCTTCTGTCTTTCTGTCTATTGGATATCTGTCGTTTCCATCCTCAAACCAGCCAAGGAAAGTGTAGCCCGGTCTTGTAGGTGTAGGAAGCTTACCGATTTTTTCACCGATAACAACCTGCATCTCATCAGATGTACCCTCAGGTAGCTCACCACCGTTAGGGTCGAGATATAGTGTAACTTTGTTAGCGTCGTCTTCACTGTTGTTCTTGTTTCCAAAGTTGAAGCAAGAAGCAAATGAGAGCACCATAAGAGCTGTCAAAGCCATACTAATGATTTTGATTAATGTGCTTTTTTTCATTTTGTTTTTCCTTTCAGAGCAATAAAATATTAGTGCACGTGTGTGCAACTCTTTGCGTTATAATTATAGCATTTTAAAAAAATAATGTAAATAGATTAATTGTTAAATTGGCTTTTTCTACCTTTTGCACAAAAATTCGCTGAAAAAAAGAAAATGCACAAGGTCAATTTTGTGCATTTTCACAATAATATTATATTAATAATTATAAAACTAATAAGAAAGAAAAATTGACACCAAAACTCAAAAATTACTGTCCTAAAAGAGATTTTTTCGCAACCTCTTTTAGCTTTTTGTTAATTTCTTTATCTGTGTTTTCCGGCTCATAGGTAACGTTTAGTGGACTATCGCCCGAGAAAAAGCCATACATAACAAGACCGGCTAGGTATCTGCCGTAGTCAAGAGAGAGGTGAAATCCGTCGCGATTGATATTTCTTTCACCTTGAAATTCAGGCAAATCACGAGCCAACTCAATAGCCTCGCCGTTTGGAATAACTCTTAAGCTGTGCTTGCCCGCAAGCTGGTTAGATGCTTCAATGATAGCGTTAATCATTGTTTTTCTGTTGTTGTCGTAGTTTGCAAAGCCACCGTGAGTGCTGTTATCATCATAAGCCCAAGTGCGATGGAAAACAATCTCGGCTTTTGGGCATTGCTCCTTTAAAAACTCTAAAATGTTAGTGAGATAAGGCTCGTATGTTTCTGCTATGCCGGAGTCTTGGCTCACCTGCTGAACGGTGATATAGTCCCATTTTTTCTTAGTAACTGCCTCATTTATAGATATCATTTTAAGCAGTCTGCCGTTCTTTTGCCACTCGTAGTCAGCACTTTCGTTTACAATATTGCTCCAATGTCTTTCAAGGGAGCAGCCACCGATATATAGATTACGAACATACATTTTTCCATCGGAAATTTGATGTAGATATCTCGTTGCGTCCTCCGAAAAGCTGTTTCCTATACATAAAATGTTCATTTTAGGTTTTCCTCCAATATTTTCCTTGATAAGAGTCTCTTTTTACTAGTTCCTTGTCTATGTCATTTATAATTGTAACCTTTTTCTTGCTCCAAAGAGGTGCAATCAGCTCACTTTCAAGACCGTCGCCCGTTACTCGCTCAATAACTATGTCGGCAGGGAATATTTCAAGCTGATCGCATACAATATTAATGTAATCATCTCGCTCCATAGGAATATACTCGCCCGAATTATAAAGCTCGGCAAGAGGTGTGTCCCTAAGCACGTGCAAAAGGTGGATTTTTACAAGGTCGGGATGCAAATTAGCGACACGTATCGCGGTGTTTTTCATATCCTCGCCATCTTCATAGGGTAAACCGTTTATAATGTGAATACCTATTTTTACATTGGGGGCACCCTGCCTGAGTCTTAAAAATCCGTCTTCAAACTGCTTGTAGGTGTGGCAACGGTTGATAAATTCGGCAGTTTTGTCATTTGCAGTCTGTAATCCAAGCTCAACAGTCAAAGGAATCACTTTTGACACCTTGTCAAGCACAGAAATTATCTCACTGCTAAGACAGTCTGCTCTTGTTGCAACATCAATCATAACCGCACCGTCAAATTTAGACACGTGGTCAAGCATTTTTTCTAAAATCTGTGGAGATGTGTGCGTATTTGTATATGACTGGAGGTAGGGAATGAAGCAGTCGGTGTCCCATTTTTCCCTCATTAGCTTAGTACCAATGATGTATTGCTCCAAAAGAGGAGCAACGCCTCGGCTCTGTCCCCAAGAGCTACCGCCGGAGCAGTAAATACAGCCACCATGACCACACGTGCCGTCGATGTTAGGACAGGTAAAGCCACCATCAAGAGGAATTTTTGCACACTTTTTGCCAAACCTATTTTTTAGGTAGTAATTGTAGGTATGGTAGCGCTTGTTTGAATCGCTATACTTAAATGGATTGGAATCAATTTGTGAAATACTCGCCACCTCCTTCAAATTTAATTACATTTTACATCATTTTAAAGACTAATTCAACATCAAACTGTTTAAAAACCTCATTTTTAAAAAATTGCTTGACAAAGTAAACACTATTTGTTATAATAATTTCGCAAATGCTACTATGGCTCAGTTGGTAGAGCACATCCTTGGTAAGGATGAGGTCGCCGGTTCGATTCCGGCTAGTAGCTCCAAAAAATCCTGCACGAAAGTGTGGGATTTTTTACTTCTTACCTCTTACCTCTTCACTCTTACCTAAATTTGCAGGATTTTTTGGAAAGTAATAAGTAAAAGGTAAAAGGGAAGAAAAGCCTTGGCTTTTTAACTTTAAATAGCGAAAAAATAAAGGCACTGACTAAAATCAATGCCTTTTATTGCTTTTCGTTATATGCCCCTGTTGTTCTTTTTTAAAGTATAAAATCGTCGGGAACAGGAATCTTTTGCTCCAGCTTCTTCTTAAGATTATACTCACTTCTAGGATTAATAAGCTCACGATAATCAAGGTCGCCACGCTCAAGAGCTGTAACAATAGTTTCAGCAGTTGCGATGTTGGTAGCGAGAAGAGTATTGTGCACATCACAAAGACGGAGTAGGTTTTGCTCAACTACATAGTGGCCGTTATAAAGAGAATCATTTGTTGGAGTAGTAGAACGGAAATAGAATAGAATATCTATCTCGTCATATGAAATACGAGACGCAATTTGTTGCTCTCCACCAAGCTCACCGGAGAGTAGCTTTTCGATTTTTAAGCCTGTTGCCTCTGAAATATATGCACCGGTTGTACTAGTGGCACAAATAGAGTGTTTGCTTAAAATACCACAGTATGCAATGCAAAACTGTGTGATTAATTCCTTTTTAGTGTCGTCTGCAATGATAGCAATTTCCAATTTTGAGCACCTCCCAAAAAAATGAATTCCCTCGAATTTTATAATAACACAATAGTAAGGCTGTTGTCAATAATTTTTGTGTTTTTTGCCAAAAATAAGGTATAAAAAATATGGAAAAATTGACGCTTTTCGTCATTATTACCAAAAAACAAACGCTTTAATCGTGAGGTTGCACAAAAATCGCTTTTTGAGATTTTTTTCATTTAATAAATTGCTAATTTTTTTCTAAAATGTAATAAAATAATATTGACAAATTACTCATACTTTGCTATAATATTAAAAAATAAATCTGCGAGAATTCTCGACAAGATTTTATGTCGTTATACGACATAATATAGTGTACCTGTCTTGTCTAAAGATAGGTTTTTTTATGGAATTCAGCTATGAAATAAGAATAGGAGGCTTACAAATGAAAAATTACACAGCTATGAAAATAGATGAACAATTTGTAAGTGCCACACTTTCTGATAGCACTGTTTTTGGTAACGATAATATTGTTATTTTCCCCGGTTTTTGTGATGTTCACGTACATTACAGAGAGCCGGGCTTTTCTTATAAGGAGACCATAAAAACAGGCTCGCTTGCAGGAGCAAACGGCGGATACACAGATGTACTTACAATGCCTAACTTAAATCCCGTGCCGGACAGCATTGAAAACATTAAGGCACAGCTTGATATAATAAAAAGCGATGCCAAAATAGGCGTACATCCATACGCATCAATCACGGTTGGACAAAAGGGTGAAGCCTTAGCTGACCTAGATGGAATGAAGGATTTGGCAATTGCATTCTCGGACGACGGACGAGGAGTGCAGAGCGATGCGATGATGGAAAGCGCTATGAAAAAGGCAAAAGAGCTTGACAAAATGATTGTCGCACACTGCGAGATAAACGACCTGTTAAACGGCGGATACATTCACGACGGAGAGTTTGCAAAGCTCCACGGTATGAAGGGCATATGCTCGGAGAGTGAATGGGGGCAGATAAAAAGAGATATTGCCTTGGCTAAGAAAACGGGCTGTAAATACCACGTTTGCCACATCTCAACAAAGGAAAGCGTTGAGCTTATAAGACAGGCAAAAAAGGATGGCGTTGACATCACCTGTGAAACAGGACCTCACTACTTAGTGTTTAATGATATGATGCTAAAGGACGAGGGACGATTTAAAATGAACCCACCGATAAGAAGCGAGGACGACAGACTCGCACTTATCGAAGGAATAAAGGACGGCACAATAGATATGATTGCCACTGACCACGCACCACACTCAAGTGAGGAAAAGAGCAAGGGGCTTAAGGGCAGTAATATGGGAGTTGTCGGACTTGAAACTGCATTTGCGGTAATGTACACACACTTAGTAAAAACAGGTGAAATCACACTTGAAAAGCTACTTGACTTAATGTGCTACAACCCAAGAAAACGATTTGGACTACATCTTGGCAACGACTATACGGTGTTTGACCTCGGCAAAAAATACACCGTTGTGCCGGATAAGTTCCTGTCAATGGGCAAAGCAACACCATTCGAGGGCGACGAGCTCTATGGCGAGTGCTTAATGACCGTCAAGGACGGAAAAGCTATTATAGCAAATCACAAGGAAATTTAAATTAGATTAATAAAAAAATAAAATATACACTCAGGACTTTAGAGGGTGAGGAAAAAAGTGCGAGGGGCGGGCTCGTCGGCGTACTTGTGTACGACAGAGACGACACTCGCAATTAGAAAAGCAAAAAAATGAGATTTTGTTAAAAATCTCTACCTTAAATGGTTCGTTATCGTCTTGATAACAAAATGCTTAAACCATTGCTTTTCGATTTTCCCAGCCTGTAAAGGACTATTACGGAGGAGAAAGTATGGCAAAGAGAACAGACATCAAAAGAGTAATGATTATAGGCTCAGGTCCTATCATTATCGGACAAGCAGCAGAGTTTGACTATGCGGGAACACAGGCTTGTCTTGCACTCAAGGAGGAGGGCTACGAGGTTATCCTTGTAAACTCCAACCCTGCAACAATTATGACAGATACAACTATTGCTGACAAGGTGTATATGGAGCCACTTACTCTTGAGTATGTAGCAAAAATTATCCGTCACGAGCGTCCGGATGCCATAGTACCGGGTATCGGTGGACAAACAGGTCTTAACCTTGCTATGCAGCTTGAAAAGAAGGGTATTCTCAAGGAGAATGGCGTAGAGCTGCTCGGCACAAGCTCAAAGAGTATTGAAAGAGCCGAGGACAGAGAGCTATTTAAGGAGCTATGTCAAGAAATCGGTGAGCCTGTAATCCCTTCAGAGATTGCCAATAATATGGAAGAGGCTATGACAGCTATCGAAAAGATTGGCTTCCCTGTTGTTTTACGTCCTGCATTTACCCTTGGCGGTACAGGCGGCGGCTTTGCTTACAATATGGAAGAGTATGTTGAGCTTGCAGAGGGTGCTTTGGCAGCTTCTCCTGTTCATCAGGTGCTTGTTGAAAAGAGTGTTAAGGGCTACAAGGAAATCGAATTTGAGGTTATGCGTGATGGCGAGGACAACGCAATCACCATCTGTGGTATGGAAAACATCGACCCTGTTGGCGTACATACAGGCGACTCACTCGTTGTTGCTCCAATTTTAACTCTAAATGAAAAAGACCATAAGATGCTAAATGACAGTGCAATTAAGCTAATTAAGGCTCTTAAAATCTCAGGTGGCTGTAATGTACAATTCGCTCTAAATCCAGAAACAAGCGAATACTACCTAATCGAGGTAAACCCACGTGTTTCCCGTTCTTCAGCTCTTGCTTCAAAGGCAAGTGGTTATCCAATTGCAAGAGTAACAGCTAAGGTTGCTCTCGGTATGACTCTTGACGAGATAGAGGTTGCAGGTGCTAAGGCATCACACGAGCCAAGCCTTGACTATATCGTTGCAAAGTTCCCACGCTTCCCATTTGACAAGTTTACAACAGTTCCAAACAAGCTTGGCACACAAATGAAGGCAACCGGTGAATGTATGGGAATCGGCTCTAACCTTGAGGAATGTCTACTCAAATCTGCAAGAAGCCTTGAGATAGGTGTTTGCCACCTACATATGGCTAAGTTTGACGAGCTTACAACCGAGGAAATCAAGGAATATATTAATGAATTCCACGACGACAACGCATTTGCAGTTTGTGAGCTGCTTCGCCGTGGCGTAACAACAGCTGAGCTACACGAAATCACAAAGATTACAGAATACTTCCTAAAATCCTTTGAGAAAATCGTTAAGATGGAAAAAGCTCTTTCCGAGAACGTAAACAACGTTGAGCTACTAAAGGATGCAAAGAAGATGGGCTTTGCTGATAAGTATATTGCAAAGCTATGGAATACAAATGAAAAAGAGGTTTACGCTCTTCGTCATCAAAACTCCATTATTCCTAACTTCAAGATGGTTGATACAGCTCACGTAGGAGCTTACACACCATACTTCTACTCCTCATACGAGGGCAAGAACCAATCAATCCACACAGATAAAAAGAAAATTATCGTGCTTGGTGCAGGTCCTATCCGTATCGGTCAAGGCGTAGAGTTCGACTATTCAACAGTACATGCAGTAACTACAATCAAGAATTGTGGCTACGAGGCTATCATTATAAACAACAACCCTGAAACAGTTTCAACCGACTACACAACCTCAGACAAGCTCTACTTTGAGCCACTTACAGTTGAGGATGTTATGGAGGTTATCGAGTTTGAAAAGCCGGATGGCGTAATTGCATCACTCGGCGGACAAACAGCTATAAACCTAGCAGCTCCACTTTATGAGCGTGGCGTTAAGCTAATCGGTACTGACTGTCAAGCAATCGACAGAGCAGAAAACCGTGATACATTTGAAAAGATTCTTGAGGAATTAAACATTCCACAACCAAAGGGACAAGCCGTAACTAATATTCCTGACGGCGTAAGAGTAGCAAAAGAGGTTGGCTATCCTGTTCTTGTTCGTCCTTCCTTCGTTCTTGGCGGACGTGCAATGCAGCTTGTATCTAACGAAAAGCAACTCCGTCAATATCTAAGAACAGCCGTTGAAATCGACGAGGACAAGCCTGTTTTGGTTGACCATTATATCAGAGGTAAAGAGGTTGAGGTTGACGCAATCTGCGACGGACATGATGTATTTGTTGCAGGTATTATGGAGCTTGTTGAAAGAACAGGCGTTCACTCCGGCGACTCAATCAGCGTTTATCCTGCATTCAGTATCTCCGATAAGGTTAAGGGCAAGATTTTGACATACTCAAAGAAGCTTGGTCTTGGTATCGGTATTGTCGGCTTATTCAACATTCAATTTATCGTTGATTCAAACGACGATGTTTATATTATCGAGGTTAATCCACGTTCATCAAGAACTGTACCATTCCTCTCAAAATCAACAGGCTACTCACTTGCTGATATTGCGACAGAGGTAATCCTTGGAAAATCACTCAAGGAGCTTGGTATCTTTGACCTCTATCCACAAGAAAAGAAGAGATGGTACTGTAAGGTTCCTGTATTCTCATACAAGAAGATTAGTGGCGTTGATGCTTACTTAAGCCCTGAAATGAAGTCAACAGGTGAGGCAATCGGCTACGATGATACACTCAACCGTGCATTCTATAAGGCACTTCAAGCATCCGGTATGCAGGTACAAAACTACGGTACAGTTTTAGTAACAGTTGCTGATGGCGATAAGGAGGAGGCACTTCCGCTTATCCGTCGCTTCTACAACCTCGGCTTCAACATTGAGGCAACAGAGGGTACAGCTAAGTATCTAAAGGAGCACGGAATCAGAACAAGAGTTAAGGCTAAGATTGGCTCAGGCTCATCAGATATTCCGGAGTCAATGCGTCAAGGACATATAGCTTACGTAATTAACACAAGCGACCTTGATACTGACCAAGGCAAGAAGGACGGCTATCAAATCAGACACCTAGCAATTGAAAACAACATTTCACTCTTTACATCACTTGATACAGTAAAAATTCTTCTCGATGTACTTGAGGAAATAACAATTACAATTTCAACAATCGACGCTTAAGGCGGTGACATAGTCACCTCCTTTTGGCGTACCAAAGGGATTAATATGAAGGACGTACTACTTACAATAAAAACAAACAAAAAAATCGCAAAAAACACATTTGAAATGGTGCTTACGGGCGATACCGAGGGAATAAAGGCGGGAGCCTTTGTAAACTTAAAGCTTGACGGCTTTTTCTTGCGCCGTCCAATCTCGGTTTGTGAGGTTGAGGGCGACAAATTAACTCTTATCTACAAGGTAGTAGGTGAGGGCACTGAAAAAATGAGCAAGATGCAAGAGGGCGAATCTCTTTGGACATTAACAGGTCTTGGCAACGGCTACGATTTATCAAAGAGTGGAGTAAGACCTCTTTTGGTCGGCGGTGGTGCCGGTGTTCCACCTATGTATGAGCTTTGCAAGGAGCTAATAGCCGAGGGCAAAAAGCCGGCTGTAATCCTTGGCTTTGGTGGGGCTGACGAAATCTTTTACGAGAAAGAGTTTAAAAGGCTTGGAGCTGACACTTATGTAACAACAGTTGACGGCTCATATGGTATAAAGGGCTTTGTAACCGACGCATTTGACGAGGTTGATTATACATATGTTTACACCTGTGGCCCTGAGCCAATGCTGAAGGCTGTGTATAACAAGAGCACAACAAGTGGTCAATATAGCTTTGAGGAAAGAATGGGCTGTGGCTTTGGTGCTTGTATGGGATGCTCCTGCAAAACTAAGTATGGAAACAAGAGAATCTGCAAGGACGGACCTGTGCTTGAGAAGGAGGAAATCATATGGTAAGCTTGAAAACAGAGCTCTGCGGTATTGAGCTTGATAATCCATTAATTCCTGCCTCCGGTACATTCGGCTTCGGCTATGAATTTGCAGAAATTTATGATATAAACTGTCTAGGTAGCTTCTCATTTAAGGGAACAACAAAGGATCCACGCTTTGGCAATCCAACACCTAGAATTGCAGAATGTACAAACGCAATGATTAACTCAGTAGGACTACAAAATCCCGGAGTTGAAAATGTAATAAAGAACGAGCTTCCTAAGCTAAGAAAATGCTTTTTCAAGCCTGTTATGGCAAATGTAAGCGGATTTTCAGTTGAGGATTATGTTTACACAGTAGAAAAGCTCGACAAGGAAGAGGGCATTGGTTGGTTTGAAATAAACGTAAGCTGTCCAAATGTTCACGGAGGCGGAATGAGCTTCGGCACATCCCCTGAGGCGGCAGCCGAGATAACTCGTGCAGTAAGACAAGTAACAAACAAGCCAATTATAGTAAAGCTTTCTCCAAATGTAACTGATATAGTAGCGATAGCAAAGGCGTGTGAGGAGGCAGGTGCTGACGGTATCAGCTTAATCAATACGCTTCTTGGTATGAAGATAGATTTAAAGACAAAAAAGCCTGTTATTGCAAACAAAATGGGAGGCTTTTCAGGTCCTGCAATTAAGCCTGTTGCTATAAGAATGGTATATCAGGTTTATGAGGCAGTTAAAATTCCAATCGTGGGTGGTGGCGGAGTTGCCTCTGCCGAGGATGTAATCGAAATGATGCTTGCAGGAGCAAGTGCGGTTGAAATAGGTGCACAAAACCTTGTTGACCCAATGGCTTGTCCAAAAATCATTGAGGATTTACCACGAGTAATGGAGAAATACGGTATTAAAAACTTAAAGGATATAATAGGAGGTGCCCACTAATGGGAAAGGATGTAATTATCGCTTGTGATTTTGCAAGCAAGGAGCAGGTTTTTGCGTTTCTTGACAAGTTTGAGGATGAAAAGCCATTTGTAAAAATCGGTATGGAGCTATTCAATGCCGAGGGACCGGACATTGTAAGAGAAATTAAGAAAAGAGGTCATAAAATATTCCTCGACTTAAAGCTACACGATATTCCAAATACAGTTAAAAAGGCTATGGCAGTGCTTTCACGCCTTGATGTTGATATGACAAATGTACACGCTAGTGGCACTATAGCTATGATGGAGGCTGCACTTGAGGGACTCACTCGTGAGGACGGCACTTGCCCACTCCTTATTGCAGTTACTCAGCTCACCTCGACAAGCGAGGAAAGAATGAGAGACGACCTACTTATCAACGAGCCAATGGATAAGGTAGTTATGCACTATGCCCAAAATGCAAAGAAGGCAGGACTTGCAGGTATCGTTTGCTCACCACTAGAGGCAGAAAAGGTACACGCAACCTGTGGCAAGGACTTTGTTACAGTAACTCCGGGCGTTCGCTTTGCTGATGGCGACAAGGGAGACCAAGTAAGAGTTATGACACCTGCTGAGGCTAAGAAAATAGGCTCAGACTATATCGTAGTTGGCAGACCAATCACAGCCGCAGCTGACCCGGTTGCAGCATACAGACGTTGCGTAGCCGAATTTATCGGTTAACAGGGCGCTAGGCATCATAGAACAAAAGGCAAAAAGAAAATAAGGGATTTTTGGTGTTAAAAAAGGTAGAAATTTGTGTGCAAATTTCATTTAATTGCCTTTTTAACCGCGACCGCTCGTACTGACGTACAAAGTACGCCGACGACTTCGCGTTCACGGTTTCTCTGACGCCTATTCTCCCTGTGAATATAGGAGTTTTAAAATGGAAAGTTACAAGAGAGAATTTATTGAGTTTTTACAAAATGCAGGAGTTTTGAAGTTCGGTGATTTTACAGCTAAAAGTGGTAGAAAAATCCCATATTTTATAAACGCAGGTGAGATTAAAACAGGTGAAAATATTGCAAAGCTCGGCGAGTTCTATGCTAAGGCATATTTTGACAAGGTAGGCAAGAAGCAAACTGCACTTTATGGCCCTGCTTACAAAGGAATTTCAATTGCAGTTTCAGCATCTGTTGCACTTGCAAAGGAAGGACTAAACCTACCATTCTTCTTTAACCGCAAGGAGGTTAAGGACCACGGTGAGGGCGGTATGTTTGTAGGCTACAAGCCTGTTGCAGGAGACGAAATCGTTATCGTTGAGGACGTAATTACTGCCGGTACTGCTATTCGTGAAACTATGGAAATCATGAAAGGCGTAGAGGGTGCAAAGGTTGTTGCTTGCTTTGTAATGGTTGACCGTAAGGAAAAGGGCAAGGGCGAAAAGGGCGCAATGGTTGAAATCGAGGAGGAATTTGGCTTCCCTGTATATTCAGTTGTTGACGTTTACGATATTATCGAGTACCTAAGCGAGGACGAGGCAAACAAGGAAAACGTTGATAGAATTAAGAACTATCTAACAGTTTACGGCGCTTGATGGTGAATAATGAGCGAGATTTACGTCGCGACATTTGTAAATAAAACACTATCAAGGGATTTAGAGGGTGAGGGAAAAGCCGTGAACGCGTACGCGTAGGCGTACTTGTGTACGGTAGAGTAGCGGTCGCGGTTAGAAAAGCAAAAATGAGATTTTTCAGAAGAAAAATCTCTACCTTAAAAGGTACGTTGTCGTCTTGACAGATTAATTTTTTAAAAGAAAAGTTGCTTTTCGTTTTCACCAGCCTGTAAATTCCGCATAAAGGAGAAAATATGAGAAGTCTTATAGATATAAAAGAATTAAGCGTTGAAGAAATTGATTCTTTGATTGAAACAGCACTTGATATAATTGACAATCCACAAAAATATAGTGAGAAATGTAAGGGCAAAAAGCTTGCTACACTTTTCTTTGAGCCATCAACAAGAACAAGACTCAGCTTTGAGGCTGCTATGTATGAGCTGGGTGGAAATGTGCTTGGATTTTCCGAGGCACAAAGCTCAAGCTCTGCAAAGGGAGAGAGTGTTGCTGACACAGCAAAGATGATTTCCTGCTATGCAGATATTATTGCTATGCGTCATCCAAAGGAGGGCGCACCACTTGTTGCGTCTATGAATGCAACTATTCCTGTTGTCAATGCAGGTGATGGTGGACATAACCACCCAACACAAACACTTGCAGACCTACTAACAATCAAGCGTAAGAAGGGCAAATTTGATGGCTTGACAGTTGGTCTTTGCGGCGACTTAAAGTTCGGCAGAACCGTACATTCGCTTATCAACGCATTAAATAGATATAACGGCATTAAGTTTGTGCTTATTTCTCCTGATGAATTAAAGGTGCCAAGCTATGTAAAGAATGAAATTACAAAGGCGGGCAAGGAGTACGTAGAAACTAAGGATTTAGTTGAGGCACTACCAAGCCTTGATATTCTTTATATGACAAGAGTACAAAAGGAGCGCTTCTTTAACGAGGAGGACTACCTACGCTTAAAGGACAGCTATATCTTAGATCCTGCAAAGCTAACATACGCAAAGAAGGATTTATCAATAATGCATCCACTACCAAGAGTTAATGAAATTAGCGTTAAGGTAGATAGTGATCCACGTGCACACTATTTTGAACAGGCACTAAACGGAAAATATATGCGTATGGCATTGATTTTAATGCTTCTCGGCATTAAATAAGGGGAGGTAGACTATGAAAATTGAAGAAATCAAAAACGGAATAGTTATCGACCATATAACCGCCGGCAAGGGCGAGGAGCTATATACACTTTTGGGCCTTGACAAGCTGGAAATTCCTGTTGCAATAATGAAAAATATGAACAGTGCAAAGATGGGCAAAAAGGACATTATCAAAATAGATGGTGTTGTTGAATTAAGCACCGATATTATCGGCTATATCGACCCGTGTGCAACTGTTAATATAATTAAGGAAGGGAAAACCGCTTCTAAGTATGGTGTTTCCTTGCCACGTGAGCTAAAGAATGTTATTTCTTGTAAAAATCCAAGATGTATAACCTCTTGTGAGCAGGAGCTTGACCAAATCTTTAAGCTAACGGATGAGGAAAACAGAGAGTATAGATGTCTATACTGTGAAACAAAAGCTAAATGAGCCAAGGGCGCATTAGTAGGCATAGACCAAAAAGCACAATTACGATGCAAAAGCTTGTGCTACCCAACTGTTTAGTTCTATAAACAAAGATATTAATAATGTAGAAAACAGGCAAAAAGCCTGTTTTCTTTTTTATGTGCTTTTTTATGCACGACTGCTACTCTGCAGTACCAAGTACAGCGACGACTACGCACTCGTGCATTCTATACCCACTACTGTCCCTTGAGCGATGGTCAGAACGGGTAAAATCGAAATCACGAAAAAAGCAATTAGTGCATCGATTATAAGGACGCTATGGATTTCCCGTTTTAATAACAAATAAGTATTAATGTCGAAAACGCACACCAAATGGTGTGCGTTTTCCTCTTGTGATTTCTATACACGACTATCGCTCCGACATACGCCAGTATGCCTCTCGCTCTATTCGTGCATTTTTTCTCCGTCCTGATTCCTCTATGTGAGACTGGTGATTTTTGTAGGGGAGGCTATTTGGCTTCCGCTTTTTCTATTGAAAAAAATTTTTATTAATGTTACAATAAATATGTAACCTTTATATTCCAAATTCCGTTTTTATAGTTGAAAGGTGCCTTTGATCTCGTTTTGAGTAACGCAGAAGGAGGTGAGCACGGTGGATGACAAAAGAATAGTTGAAATGCTCTTTTTAAGAGATGAAAAAGCATTAGAGGAAGCACAAAAGCAATATGGTAGGTTATGCCACTATGTTGCCAACAACATATTAAATTCTCCACTTGATGCACAGGAGTGTGTTAATGATACACTGCTTCGTGCTTGGAATTCCATTCCACCAAACAAGCCACAAAAGCTTGGTGCTTATCTTGTGAAAATTGCACGTAATGTTGCAATTGACAAGTATAATCAAAGCAAGGCAATAAAGAGAAGAGGCTCTGAAAACGCACTTGTTTTTGAGGAGCTAGAGGAGCTTATAACCAAGGACGAGTCCATAGTTGACGAGCTTACCTTAAAGGAATGTATCAACACCTTTTTGCGTTCACTATCTAAAGCAAGGCGTATTATTTTTGTGCAAAGATACTTTTATCATTCGTCGATAAAGGAAATTGCAAAAAACAACAGCTTAAGCGAAAGCAATGTCAAGGTGATATTATCAAGGCTAAGAGATAGCTTTAAAAATCACCTTAAGAAATTTGGAATGGAGGTATAATATGAAAAGAAAAGACCTGGATAAGATGCTAAATCTTATTGACGATGAGCTTTTAGAGGAAGCAAAGCCGTCAAAAAAGCCTAAAGCAACAAAAAAGCCGAAAAGCTACTTTATTCAACTTGCAGTATGTGTTGCGTGTTTTTTACTCGTTCTAAATGTTTCTATTTTAACACCTATTTTAATTGCTAGAAATTTTGAAAATAATGGCAACAGCACAGAGCAAGGAACAATTATAAACAATAGCTTCAGTAACATAATCTTTAACTCTCAAGGTGGGCAAAAAACAGAGGTTGTTTTGTCAAGCCCCATTTCGTTAATCCCCGACAAATACAATAGCCTAAAATCTCTATTAAAGAACAAGTTTCCCGGTCTAAATGAAGATGCAGTTGAGGATAATATAAAGGAAGAAATTGATTCAAGCGACAAAGACGAGAGCCTAGAGGACGCAACCGAAAAATACGAGGAGACAACCGATTTGCAGGTGGGCGGAGTTGTTGAGGGAGATTTACTAAAGCGCTCAAGCAAGTATTTATATTATTTAGACGGACAAACGCTTAGAATTTATTCTATAAAGGGAAACAACTCTAAGCTGGTAAGCCTTTATAATATGAGTAAGATATATAGCTTAATTAGTGATAGCACAAAGATAAGGGGCGAAAAGGAAAGCACTGACGACGAGCTATATGAGGAAGTGCTCGACAAAGAGGAATACGACAAGCGAGATATAAAAGAAATGTTTTTAGCAAAGGATCTAAAGACAGTAACAATTGTTTCGCAGGGGTATTTTGAGTTCGACGATGGCAGAAATCATTATATAAGAGAGCTACCATATGTGTCGCTGATTTCTCTTAACATTGAGGATGTAAATGATATATATGTAAACAACATATCAATACTATATGGTCGATATGAAAGTGCAAGAGTGGTTGATGGCGAAATAATCGTGTTTACAAAATACACACCAAAAAGAGAGAGTGCGATAGTTCCGCAGTATAGTGATGGCTTGGGCTTTAAGCTGTTTGACCACGACAAAATTTATTATAATGAAGAGACAAGGACAAACAAGTATCTTTTGGCATATCGTATGAACGAAAGCACACTTATAATGAATGATGTCGGCGCTTACCTTGACTATGGTGATATAATCTATGTGTCAAAGGACAATATATATCTCACTCACGAATACTACCAAAGAGGAGAGAACGAGCATAAAACAGTAACCGAAATACTAAGAATTGACTATTCAAATGGTAAGTTTGAAAAAAAGGGAGTATTAAAGGTTGACGGATATTTAAAGGATAGATTCTCACTTGACGAGTATGATGGAGTATTACGAGTTGTTACAACTGATAATACAAGAGATGTAAAAACTCTTGATGATTTTGGAACAAGTGCAAACCTATATTGTGCTTTAGTTGATACAATGGAAATAAAAGCGAGTGTAATACGCTTTGCACCATCAGGAGAAATAGTACGCTCTGTTAGATTTAAGGATTATAATGCCTATGTATGCACATCAATACAAATAACCGACCCTGTGTTCTTCTTTGACCTAGGCAACCTAGACAATATTTACTATAAGGACACGGGAACAATTCCGGGCTTTTCAAATACACTTGTTGATTTCGGTAAGGATTTGCTTGGTATAGGCGTAGACTCCGATTGGAACCTCAAAATAGAGGTATATAGAGAAACCGACACAGGCGTTGAAAGAGTATGCCACTATCTTGTAAACGGCACCTGCTCCGACGAATACAAGGCATATTTTATCGACAGGAAAAATGGTTTGATTGGTTTGGGAATTTATGATTATAATAGCCAATGGCCAAACAGATATGTTCTTCTTAAATACACAGGCGATGGCTTTATGGCGGTAATCGACAAGGAAATGAACGGAGATATGGATTTAATGAGAGCAACCTTGGTTGATGGTTGGTTCTATATAATCTCAGATAGTGACTTTGTTGTAAGAGAAATCCCGTATTCCATAGCAAAAAGATATTAAAAAAGGCGACCATGTGTCGCCTTTTTGTTTTATTTCAAGCTTAAAAACAGCTCGTTGGCTTTTTTGGAATAGACCTCTTTTGCCTTATTTATTGCGTATTCGGTATCAACTCCGTCGCCGACCAAGGTATAGATTTTCTTTACTCCTATATCGTAAACCGATTCGTAGCCATCACCTGTGCATCCGGCAATGCAGAGAAGCGGGACATTATGCTTTTGACATCTTTTGCCGATGCCCGATAGCACCTTGCCACTTGCACTCTGCGAGTCGATTCGTCCCTCACCCGAGATAACATAGTCAGCATCTTTAAGTGATGAATCAAAATCAACAAGGTCAAGCAGTGTTTCAATTCCGGATGTCATTTTTGCGTTAACGAACACACAAAGAGCTGCACCTATTCCACCGGCAGCACCGCCACCGATAATTTTATCTGCCTCAACGCCGAGGTCTTTTTTTATTACACTTGCGTAATTTTCCATACCGCTCTCAAGCAGTAAAAGTGAATCCTTGCAAGCACCCTTTTGTGGGCCGTATACATATGTTGCACCGTTTTCACCGAGTAGGGTGTTTTCAACATCGCACATAACAGTAAAGTTAGCTTCCTTAACAAGAGGACAAAGGCAGGAAATATCAATTTTATCAATTAAACCAAGATTTTTACCCACCCCGTGTACGATTTTTCCGTCTTTATCAAGAAATTTTACACCGAGTGCTGACATACAGCCAATTCCACCGTCGTTAGTGGCTGAGCCACCAATTGCAACAACTATATCACGATAGCCACTCTTTAGTGCGTGTAAAATAAGCTCACCTGTACCATAGGTGCTTGTGTTTAGTGGGTTTTGCTCCTCTTTTGTAAGTAAGGTCAGTCCACTTGCTTCGCTTAGTGCAATTATAGCAGTTTTGCCAAGCACTACATATGATGATTTTATGCTTCTTAATAGTGGGTCAGACACAAAAGCCTCGACACGCCTCGCACTTTTTTGGCAAAGAAACGCATCAAGAGTTCCCTCACCGCCGTCTGCAATCAAAAATGAGGTATGACTAGCCTGTGGGAATACGCTATTAAGCTCTTTTTCAAGAATTTTTGATATTTCAAGGCTTGAAAGAGAGCCCTTAAATGAGTCCGATGCAAAAATAAAGTTCATAGCTAACCTCCTCTTTGTATTTACAAGCTTATCATACCATAAATAACCGCCCTCAGTCAAGAAAAATGCTTTACTTTGCTAATATAATATGCTACAATTAAAATAGTCAAGATGTATAAACATCTTGAAGACTATTTTTACGAGGTGAAGCTATGAAGCTACGTATTCCTGATTATGTCTGCCTATATCACGAGGGTAAGGACGAATTTTCTAACAAGTCTTTAAGCACAAGCTTGAAATCAAATGATGGAGAGGTCAAATTTGAGCTTGATGGAAATAAGCTTAAGGTTTTTGCAACTACATATACAAAGGGAGCAAAATATTTACAGCTCCGTTGGAATACTAATACAAGGAAGGATGTAAGGGTGCTTGGCGATGCTTACGAGCGTGGCTATGGCGATTTGCAATGGCAGTCAATCCGTCCGGAAAGAACTATGCCTTGGTATATGGCGGTATCAAACGGTAGCGATTCTTGTCTTGATTATAATGGCAGATTTACAGAGTGCTTTGGTGTTATGGTACAGCCAAATGCTATGTGCTTTTGGCAATACGATACCAAGGGAATAACGCTTTGGCTTGATATAAGAAACGGTGGAAACGGCACACAGCTCGCTGGCAGAATGCTTGAGTGTGCAACTGTTGTTTTCTCTGAATATAAGGATATGAGTGCTTACCGAGCAGTTAGTGAGTTCTGTGGTGAGCTATCTCCAAATCCATATTTGCCCGACCATAAGGTATACGGCTCTAACAATTGGTACTATGCATATGGCAAAAGCTCACAAAAGGAAATAATAGAGGACACTAAGCTTGTGGCAGAAATGTGCAAAGGGCTTGAAAACATACCGTATATGGTAATTGATGATGGTTGGCAGCCGAATCCGGTTGATGCACCTTGGGACACGGGAAATGAGCGTTTTCCCGATATGAAGGGACTAGCCGATAAAATGCGTGAGCTTGGCGTACGCCCCGGTATTTGGGTTCGTTACTTAATTAACGGCAGAGACGACACTGAAAGAAAGATAGAAAAGCCGGAGGGGTGGTATCTTGAAAGACACAATAAGGTGTTTGACCCATCACATCCCGAGGTTTTAAATTACGTTGCCGAAACAACCGAAAGACTAACAAAAAAGTGGGGCTATGAATTAATCAAGCACGACTTTTCAACCTTTGATATCTTTGGTTGGTGGGGCTTTGAAATGCAAGACAAAATCACTTGGGACAAGTGGGGCTTTTACGATAAGACAAGGACAAGCGCAGAGATAGTTAAGAACTTCTATAAAACAATTAAGGACCACGCAAACGGAGCTGTTATTATAGGCTGTAACTGTATCGGGCATCTGTGTGCAGGACTACATCAGCTCAACCGTACAGGTGATGATACAAGTGGCTTTGAATGGTCGAGAACTGCAAAAATGGGCGTAAATACACTTGCGTTTAGAAACACACAAAACGGAAAGCTATTTATGAGCGATGCCGACTGCGTTGGTATTACAGGAGCGATTTCGTGGGAGCAAAATAAGGAATGGCTGTTTGCTCTTTCAAGAAGTGGCTCACCGCTCTTTGTCTCCTGTAAACCGGGCGTACTTAATGAAAGGGAGCTTGACGAGCTAAGAGAAGCTTACAAGGTTGCATCCTACCAAGCTGACGAGCTTGTGCCAATTGACTGGATGGAAACAACAACCCCCGAAAGATACCTGTTAAACGGCGAGGAAATCACATTTAATTGGTACACCGAGCAAGGAAATACTTGGTTTGCCGACACAATAAAATAAACAAAATCGTGCCTTCCTTACTAGGGGAGGTGTCTTGGCAGAGCCAAGACGGATGAGTAAACCGTACACAAGAGGAAAAATGTATGCTAATTAAACAAAATCCGGTATTAACCGGCTTTCACCCGGATTCTGACAGGCGCCCTTGTGCAAAGGGAGCTGTCACAGAGTGACTGAGGGATTGTAACACAAGAGGAGAAAAGTATGCTAATTAAACAAAATCCGGTACTAACCGGCTTTCATCCGGACCCTTGCATTTTACGAGTAGGAGAGGACTTTTATCTTGCAACCTCAACATTCCAATGGTTTGGGGGCGTGGAGCTATACCATTCTCGTGATTTAATCAATTGGGAACAGCTTCCTTGCCCACTAAGAAGGACAAGTCAACTCGATATGCAGGGAAATCCTAACTCAGGCGGAGTTTGGGCACCTTGCCTTTCATATAGTGATGGTGTGTTTTATCTAATATACACCAATACGAAAAACTTTCACGGGATTTTCAAGGACACGCATAACTATTTAGTTACCACAACTGACTTATATGGTGAGTGGAGTGAGCCGATTTATCTCAATTCAAGTGGCTTTGACCCGTCCTTGTTCCACGATGATGACGGCAAGAAGTATCTACTCAATATGCGTTGGGATCACAGAATGGAAAAGCACGACTTTGCAGGGATTTTAATGCAAGAGTACGACCCTGTGTCTAAAAAATTGGTTGGCGAGATCAAAACAATATATAAAGGAACCGAAATAGGAGCGACCGAAGCACCACACCTGTACAAGAAAAACGGCTACTATTATTTAATGGTTGCCGAGGGTGGCACTATGTACAACCACGGAGTGCGTCTTGCACGATCACGCAATATTTGGGGCGAGTATGAAAGCGACGAAAGGCCACTTCTTACCACAAGAAACAACCCCGAAAAATTTATACAAAGAACAGGACACGCATCATATGTTGAAGCACCAAACGGGCAAGGCTATGTAGCTTACCTCGGTGCTCGACCAATAAGAGATAAAAAGCTTGTTGATTGGGCAGAGGGCTGTTCAATCTTAGGACGAGAAACCTGTTTAGCTCCTGTAAAATGGGAAAACGGTTGGCTAAGACTGGAAAATGGTGGAGAAGTACCACCAAGGGAGTATTTTTCTACCCTTGACGAGGTAAAATTCCCACCAAAGCCTCAAAAAGATGTGTTTAATGGCGAAAAATTACCACTACACTACAAAACACTAAGATTGCCACTTGAAAAAATAGGCACCTTAACAGGAAAATCACTAAGGCTATACGGCAAGGAAGCGATTACCTCAGCAAATGAGCAAAGTATGGTAGCAAGACGACTTGACAGCTTTAATGCCGTAGCTACAACAGAGCTTGAATTTGAGCCAAAAACATTTCAAGAAATGGCAGGACTTACAGTCTTTTACGATACATATAACTTTTTCTACCTATATTTATCACACGATGAGGAGAGTGGGGAAAACGCACTTAGAATTATCGTGCGAGATAGCTTGAAATTCTATAATCCAATACCGGAATACAGGGTGCTTATAGGTGAAAATAAAAGAGTTTGGCTACGAGCAAAGGTCGATAGACTTACACTAAAATTCTACTATTCCTTAAACGGTGAGGACTATAAAGAGATAGGCGGAGAGCTTGATATGTCTAATTTATGCGATGAAGCATATGGGCTAATCGGTCACGAGGGACACACAGGCACATTTATCGGTATTTGCTGTCAAGACCTAACAGGCAAGGGACAATATGCCGACTTTAAATCATTTGAATACAAAATTATAGATTAAGGAGATATTATGGCAAATTGGATATGGCATCCGGGTAGCTTTGAGCTATATCATTCCATGTTACTACATAATAGGCGCACCACTACGAGAACCTATGAGGGTGGGACAAGAAAAAGCATTTATTACTATCCAATGTGGAGAATTGATGGTCCGAGACACAATGCAATTTTAGAAAAGAAGGCAACTATAAATAAGCCCGAGGTGCTAAAATTCTATACAAACACCGATACTGCCAATATGGTGGTTGACGGCAAAGCTTATCCAAGAGACAGCGAGGTGAGGTTAGAGGCAGGCGAGCATACAGTCGTTTTGCAAGGCTATAAAAAGCTTGGCTTTCCTACCTTTTATGTAGAGGGAGATACCTTTAAAACAGACAGAACATATGTAGTCGGTGGAGCTGACGATAAGGCAGGCAGACATGCCGGATATAGTGATTACTATACCGAGCCAAGCCATAGCCCCGAGGTGTTTCGGTTTTGCTACGAAAGGATGTACCCAGTGTCTAAAAAAGAGATAAACGGTGGTACGCTTTTTGATTTTGGCAAGGAGGTTTTTGGCAAAATAACTCTTGACAATCTTGACGGCAAGGACAGATTTGTAGCTCTTGGCGAGAGTATGGAGGAGGCACTTGATGTTGAGTTCTGTCAAATAGGCTTAAATGTAAGTGGCGATTACTTTTTAAGTGAGCCGGTTGCATTTAGATATATCTTCGTACCGGAGCTTACAGGGGTAGAAACGTTCGTTGCCTTTGAATTTTTACCGCTTGAAAATCGTGGTTCGTTTGAGTGCGACAATGAGCTTGTAAATAAGCTATGGGATGTTTGCGCTTATACAATGCTGCTTAACTCTCGCGAGGGCTTTTTTGACGGAATAAAAAGAGACCGTTGGGTGTGGGCAGGTGATGCCTACCAAACAAACCTTGTAAACTACTATCTTGCTTTTGACAAGGATATAGTTAGACGCACTGTTCGTATTTTAAGAGGCGCAGACCCTATTACAAAGCATATAAATACAATTTGCGACTATACATTTTTGTGGATTGCCTCGGTGTGGGACTACTATCTATACACAGGGGACGAGGACTTTGTCCGTGATATTTACCCTGAGATACTTGATATGTGGGCGTTTATTGAGCCAAGGCTTGATACTGACGGAATGTACAAAAGACAGCCTGATGACTGGGTGTTTATTGATTGGTCAACCTTTGATTCAAACGGCCCTATGTGTGCTGAAAATATGCTACTTGCTCGTGCTTATGAGGTTACCGAAAAATATGCTACATTGGTTGGAGATGACAAGTGGGCAGAGCATGCAAGGGTAAGACACGAGTATATAGTCAGCGAGATAAACAAGCGTTATTGGAGCGAGGAAAAATGTGCATTTGTAGACGACTATAAATCGGGCAGGAATAATGTAACAAGACACGCAAATATCTTTGCAATTCTTTTCGACTACACAAGCGAGGAAAGAAAAGAGAAGATAATAAAAAATGTTATCTTAAACGACAAGATAACAAAAATAACAACGCCATATTTTGAGTTTTACGAGCTTGATGCTATGTGCAAAATAGGTAACTATGAGTATATGACAAATATGCTGGATAGCTATTGGGGAGAGATGATACGCCTCGGTGCAACTACCATTTGGGAGGAGTTTGATCCGACCAAAAAGGGAATAGAGCACTATGAAATGTATGGCGGTAAGTATGAAAAGAGCCTTTGCCACGCTTGGGGCGCATCACCTATTTATCTGCTCGGTAAATATGCATTAGGCGTTATTCCGACGGATGTTGGCTACAAGAGGTACGAGGTTAAGCCGAACACAATGACATTTGGCAAAATCAGTGGAAAGGTTCCAACACCAAACGGCGATATTTTTGTGTCGATTGACAAGGAAAAGTGCGAGGTAGTGTCCGAAATTGACGGCGGAACACTAATCTTAGGCGACAAAAAATACCCAATTATAAAGGGCGAAAAGCTAACAATAAAGCTATAATACCTCACCACCGCCAAACGGCGGAGCCTCCTACATTGAATGCGCGCCCTAAAGGGAGCCTCAATAGGAAGCCATAACAAGACAAACTAAAAAAGAAAATCCACCATTAGGTGGATTTTTTTGTGCTCATATGTGCATTTTTAATGATGCTTTCAAACTCGGCGGGGAAGTTGATTTTGTACCACATTAGCTTGGAAACATGGTTTAGGGAGGTTATGGCAATTGCTTTTGTTGACATATAAATAATTTTAGATAAAAACTCTATAAAGCTATTATCAAAGCTGAGGGAAAGAAGGGCTTTTTTTGTCGTGTCATCAATTCCGCGTCTGTTATATATGCCGAGCGATGCTAGTCTTGACACCTCGTAGGCAAGACCAAAATCGTATATTCCGTGCTCCATTAGCTTATAAAGCACCGCTCTATATACATCCTCACGGAAAGAGGGTATGGTAGCAAGAGAACAGGTTTCCTTGTTATATATGTTTTCAAGGTTGTTTTTCCAAACGCTTGTGCCATTCCCTAAGCCGAGTAGCTTTAGGAAATCATAATATGTTTTGGGGTTTGTTTTTTGGGCGGTGTCGCTTAAAAACTCAGTTCCCTTTACAAAGATACCATCAAAATCTTTATCTAAAAGCCTTGCTAAAATTTCCTTATCGCAGCTGCCTGACTTGGTGTTGGTGGCTTTTTCTATTTCGTCAAGCAACTGTAGCTCATAGTGGGGCAAAAGCGTGATGTGAGCGAGGTGGGAAAGCTCATCTTCTTTATATTCCTTATCTAATTTGTCGGCAAGATATATTCTTTCAAGGTATTTTTCATCCTTTACAAAGCAAATTTTATATTTTGAAAGATGGTTAAGAATAATATCGTGAGCTTTTTGGCGATACGAGGTCGCTACACAAATTTCACACCACGAATTTGTAAGATTGCTGTACAGCATCTCAAAATCTAGGTCGTAGCCATCAACGTGGCATACCTTACCACATTCACAGGTGCTATTTGGAGTATCCGGTGGGAAAGCATTTGGTTCTATAAAGGTAACCTTATTACAGCTCGGGCAGACTATATGGCTAGGCAACGGATTTATATCCGTTGCACCGAGCAAAAATGCAATAAATGATGCGGTATATGTGCCACGGGACCAAGTACTGACAGAGTCGTTTTTAGCTTGTTTTTTCACCTCTGCCATTGTATCAAAAAGCAAAACGAGGTCGCTGTTTTTAAGAAGAGCCTTTTCCTTGTAGTATCTATTTAATATTGTAATGGGTACATCTTTTCCGTATAGCTCTGTAAGCTCGGCAAAGGCTTTATTAAATATTTTACTGTTATTGTAGGTTGTCATTTCCGTTTTCCTCAAGCTTTTTTTGAATTATGTCCTTAACCTCGTCTAAATTAGCTCCTATGCCAACCCCCATAATTTCAAAACGCTCCTTGTCCTCATCAAATGGGGAGTGGTTAAATTTACAAAGAGCAAAGGCGAAGGAGTCAACAGCTCTTACGCTTTTTGGCAAATCAATGTCAGATATGCCGGTTAGAGCAAAAGCCATATAGCCAATTTCCTCTACGCCCTCTGGGATTACGATTTTTTCAAGTGCTAGTCTGCCATTAAATGCGTGCTTGCCGATTTTCTTTGTATAGCTTGGAATCACACTGTTTTCCGAGCCAAGCACAACCATATTTTCGTCAGTTTTAATAATGCAGTTTCCGTCTGTATGATAAACGGGATTTTCCTTGTCAACCTCGATTTTTTTAATACTGCTTATACCATCAAAGGAGAGTGGGTGGATGTATTTTACAGACTTTGGTCTATATCGTCATAAAAGGAATATTCTCCCTCGTCTATCTCTATTGTGCCGTCCTTTATAATTACCTCGTTTTTCATTTTTTCTTCCCTTTCTTTTATATGTGATTTGCTTCTCTCAACGTCAAGACAAGCAAACTCCTCACCATTTACATAAATACTAAATGGTAAATTTTCAGGAGTTGGCACAGGTAAGGAGTAGGCTTTTTCACCATTATATAAAAATGCGTTTTGCATATTCTTTTCAATATAGTAAATGCTGTTTTCTCCGTTTGACTGTCCAAGCTCCCATATGCTGTTTAAAAAGTCTTCTCCCCCTGTGTCCTTTATGGCAAGAGCATTAGTGTAAGATTTGAGAGATTCTAAATATCCACCAAGCTCAAAATACTCATATCCTAACTTGTCAAGCTCGTTTTTTGAGTAATCACTTGCACAAAGAAATGCAAGACCACTCATTTTAAGGGCTTTTTCTAAATTATATAGTGAGGTGTACGGAATATCGTTTTCAAACAAAAGAATTTGGTTTTCGCTATTAAGTAAGTGCTCCAAAACCTCTTTTCGTCTGCTTTCGTCCTTGTCGAGCAGGGGAAGTAAATCAAAGATAAAAAGCGGTGGCACAATGCTTGAGCCATAAGCTGACTCTTGATAATATCTAAAAAAGCCTGTTTTGTGTAAAAAGCACCACAGAGAAAGCACAGCCTCATCGCAAAAGGATAGCTCGGCGTGTTCATAGCTATTAGATGCATTTTTTAAAAAGAAGTAGCCACGCTCTTGGTTATATGAGACATAAAGCTCCTTGCCGTTTATAACCTTATAAAGCAGCTTTCCACCCGTGTACTCATTAAAAAGCTCTTCTCTATAGTATCGCACAGGTCTTTTTTCCTCGCCTCTTACTCCCGCAAAAAAGTAGTATTTGTCATTTGTGGAATTAAAAAAGGAAAGACACTCGTCGCCAAATGCTTTTTCTTTTGACAGCACTACATCATTTTTCATATAGCAATAATAACCGTCGTTTAGCTGAAGCTTGTAGCTGTCGTTTCCGTTTTCAAGCTCGATAGATGCAAAAACATCGGAGGGATTATCATCTGATGTTAATAAGTCCGTAAGGTGAGAGTAGTTAAGTAGCGAGGAAATAATCTCGCCACACTCGGTAGGCAAGAGGTTGACGCCTCCACTTAAAAGCCTATCGCAGTCATTAATTCTTGGATGATTTTTAATAATAAGTCGTTTGATTTTCATAGTATTCTCCTAATCTTTTTTTACATTTATTATTGTATCAAGACAAGAGTGTCAAAAAAGGGACATAAAAAAGGTGTGCCATAAAATGACACACCAAAAGAGGTATTTTATCAGTCGTAGAGAAGCATGTCTTTAAGATATGTTGATGGGACAGCCGTATCAGTTCGCTTGTCCCCGTGTAGGTAAGCGCCTAGCTCCTTAACGGCTCTGCCAAGATAAGTTTTTTCAAATTTTTCAATGTCTGTTTCTAAACGCAAATATTGATAAGCATCCCATAAAATACCAAGCTCAATAGCAAATGCAACAATAAGCTTAGCAATTTCATATGGATCACTTTCGCTTGTTCTTATATAATCCTTTTTGTCAGCTATGTTAAGCTTAGCTCCATTTGTGGTTTTTAAATAATACTCACATCCAACAAGCGACTCTATATCCTTGTCAATGTTTGCAAATTTTCGATTTATAAGCTCACCTGCAATATTAGCACAGCTTTTTTCATCAAAGGTCATTGTTTCCCTTGGAAATGGCTTAGAGTAGTCGTCTCTTAACCCGCCTCTTATAAGTAGGTCGTGCATAAAGGAGAAAACATGAGCTCCCTCTTTTTCTGTTAAGTTATAAATTCCCATAAAATCTCCTTATTCCTCGTATTCTTCGAATGGTGGAAAGCAATCAAGAATAATTGCAAGTGGTTTTGATTGGCGTGGATGTCTTAGCTTTCTTAAGCCGTACGCTAATGACATTCTCAGTGAGTCGCGACCAAGACCAAGCTCCTTGCTTATTTCAAGCTCTGAGTAGCCTTTTTCAAAATAACATTTTACTACACGCATAATGCTTGGCTTAAGGCTGTTGTATGCATTATCAAGTGCTTCAAAGAACTTCTCTCTAAGCTCCTTGCTTTCCTCATTAAAGAAGCTTTCGGCAGCCTTTTCTTGATCGACGCAGTGTGCAAAAATATGAGAAGCAAGGTTTATTGGGAATTTAGCCATTTGTGGCCTTTCCTCGTTTAATGGTAGAGGTGGATCCTCAATCAGCATAGAGCGTGGGCGATCACGGAAGACCTTCTTAATGCCCTTGGCCTTAAATCCTTCCTCGTCAAGAAAATGAGAATGCTCGGCATAAACTACAAGTTCCTCTTTGATTGTCATTTGATGCAAAGGAGAAAAGTCAAGAGTCCCGTAGTCCTCGCTTTCGTCGTCGGTTATAACGCCGGGAGAAATAATTAAGGTGTCAAGAGTTAAGCCACAAAGAAAGCTGATATCGTCAATTGTTTCGTCCCAAAGGTCGAGATATTTAAGGCTTGTCAGTGATTTCAAAACAGAGAAGTCCTTAATGCCCTCTTGGTAAATTGTCAGTCTTTCAAGGTTAGGATATGTCTTTAAAAATGCAATACCGGAAAGCTTAGTGTTTTCAATAATTACTTCCTTTACGGATTCAATACCAAAATGCTCACACTTGCCGTTTAGGTTAAGTCCGCTTAGGTTTAAAACACCACTCTTTTTTGCCTCTTTTATTGCAGAGTCATATGTGTTTCCTTTGATAGCCTTTGTAAATTCCATAATATATCTCCTTAAATTAATTAATCTTGTTAAGTAAAATGTCCTGTGTGGACTTTGCTATTCTTCTTGCACGTAGTAGCTGTCTTATTTTTCTTAAGCCGTATTCAATAGCATCAGATGCTCCGGTATAGGAAAGACCGAGCGCTTTTGCACTTTCTCTTAGTGTGAGCTTTTGTTCAAAATAAGATTTGAATACACGAGCAACAGGTGGCTCAAGCTGTTGGGTTAAGCTCCTTGTAAGCTCTGCTATCTCACTTTCAAGAAATGCTTTTTCGCTATCCCTTGAAACATCCTTGCTGTTTATTTCATAAATTGCACAAGCAAGATTTGCAGGATATGAAAGTACGTTTAGCTTCTTGTCCTTTTTGATTATGCCTAAATTTAAATTACGGCAAGAGCCCTCTGAACGATAAACTCGAGCATATGATACGCCGGAGTTGGCCTTTAATATCTCCTCGTCTATTAAAAACGACTTGTTGCAAAAGACATTTAAGTTGACTATATTCTTTAATTCGTAAAGAGGTGAAAAGTCCTCAAGGTTGTCAGCCTCTATATATGCAGTAGAAAGATTTTCAATTCCTTTTAAAAAGCTAATGTCCTTAAGATTGAAGTTTTTAATATTTACGAAGTGAAGACGCTTTAGCTCCTTTAAAACATCGTAGCTTTCGATGTCGTCAGAGGCAATATAGAGATTTATTAGGTTAGGATAATTTCTTAAAAAGTCTATATTTGTTAGGTTGTTGCCCTTAAGTATAAGCTCTTTTATGTCGTGTAAGTTGTGATGCTCGGTTTTTCCGCTTAAATCAATATTGACAAGAGAAAGCTTTCTTGAGTCCTTTGCCTCAAGCACAGCTGTGTGATAAGCATCGTCGTCGTTTTTGTAGTAGGTTTGCTTCATTTTATAAATAGTAGAACGGATTTTATCGCGTAGCTCCTGTGGATAAAGCACCTCACACATATCTCCGTGCTGAAGCGCCCACTCGTAAATACCGGCGGTGGCTGATTTAAAATCCACCTTTATTCTGCCATCCGGCTGATTAACAAGTCTTATATCCTTGCCGAAAAACTCAATAGTGTCGGACAAAATCTCGCTTTTTACTAAAAGAGAGATAGGCTCAACTCTTCCGCTAAACATATATGGATGAGTGTTGATATAGTCAACCTTTGGCATATTTGTAATGGAGCTTCTTGCTCTTGGTCTTTTTAGTATTTCAAGCTTTTTGATTCTGTCAAGCTTAAAGTGAGTAGCCTCCACATTAGGCTCAATGCTTCCAACAAGATAGTAAGAGCCATTTGCAAGTAGAACCTGCGAAGGGCTTACAATGTATGGAATATCGGACACGGGGTGCAACTTTTTGTCAATTCCGTATTCATTATATATAAATCTGATTTGCTTGTTTTCGTTTATAGCCTCATCAATTAGCTGAATGTTGTAAAACAAGTCTTGGTTGTCGCTTTTTCCCCAACTTTGCAGAGTATGTATATGCTTAACGGTTGATTTAAAATTAACGCCACCGAGGTCGCAAAGATGGTCAATAAGTGCTCTTGATTGGTTTTCGCTTATGTACTTGCTTGAAAGAACACCATCAATTAAAACTCTGATTTCCTCGTTTGAAAGCTCTCTTTCAATGTATGCGCCCTTTGGTGTGAGAACAACGTCAAAGCCGTTTTCGGAAAGCTCGTTTAAATATTTACCGATAGCCTTTCTTTCAAGAAAAATGCCATAGTCATTTTCAAGATGAGCACCGATTTTCGCTTGAGTTAAAATGTGGTCCTCGTCGCTGTATTTTGATAAGATTTGATAAATCGCTATGGAGGCAAGACGTTTGCCACATAGACCATTCATTGCACTATTTGGAATATTCATAAATATCTCCTTTAGGTTAATTACAAGCTGAGTATAACACACGCATTAGAATAAATCAACTAATTATGTGTGATTTTTCTAAAAAGTCGCAAAATGGCGACAAAACCAAGCGTTATCTTGCTTTGTGAGATTATTATATAAAATGTAATGTACCAAAAAAGTCCCACAACCGAGCAAAATCAAAATTTTTAAAATACAAACGAGCTGTTGGTTGTGTCCGTTTTTTGGTTCGCAAGAAGTGATAAACTATTCTCACAAATCACCGAGGAGGAGAAAAATGGATAGCATAACAATCAAGGTAGAAGCTCAAAAATCGCCAAAGCCAAAGAAAATTATAAGCGATTTTTTTGATAACATTAAGGATTTAGGAGAAAACCTATCCTCGCAGGATATAGAGGTTGCGCTTGAAACGCTAAAGCTGGCGATGCAGGAGGCAAAGCGAAAGGAAACCGAAATACGCATAAAAGAGGAAGAGGCAATAAGAGAAAAGAAGCGTATTTTAGAGGAAAAGAAAAGACAAATCATAGCTCGTCGAGAGGCGAAAAGAGCGGAAGAGGAAAATCGTAGCCACGCAGAAAAGGTTACCTGTATGGATTTGCCTCTTGATTGGTCAAACACGTATGAAAACGATGACAGAGCCGATATAAGAATTGATAATATTCCTGACGGCTTAGCTTATTGTCTTGACAATTTGGGTAGAGTAGATATTGAATATATCTCTGCAATTTGTGATACAGATTGTAAGGATGTAATTTTATCCCTTGGCTCATCAATTTATCAAAATCCACTCACTTGGGATGAGTGCTTTTATAAGGGCTTTGAAACTGCTGACGAATATTTATCCGGCAACCTTATGCAAAAGCTGGAGGTAGCAAAGGAAGCAAACGAGAAGTACTATGGCTATTTTGAAAGGAATGTAAATGCACTAAAGTCGCTAATAGGAGACTCGGTTAATGCAAACGACATATATATTACTCTTGGTTCTCCTTGGGTACCAACAAAGGTAATAGATGATTTTATTTTCCACTTAGTGGGAGATCCAAGACTTGACCAATCTCTTGTTTATTCGGAGAAATACAGAGTAAAGCACGACGAGCTAACAGGAATTTGGGAAATACCCGAGAAAACACGCTTTAGAAAAACAAGGCAACACGGACGATACGAGGACGTAAACTACTCTGTGTGGGGAACAAATCGTATGGATATGCTATATCTTCTTGAAAACACCTTGAATATGAGAACCATTTCAATAAAGGACACAAGAAAGGACTCGAGCGGCAAGGTAACAAATATATTTAATAAGGAAGAAACACTGAAAATCCTACAAAAGCAAGAGGAAATGGTAAACGAGTTTAAAAGCTGGGTATGGCAGGACAAGGGCAGAAAGGCTAGGCTTCAAGCCTCTTATATGTCAAGATATGGAAGCATAAGAAAGAGAAGCTTTGATGGCTCATATCTTACATTCCCAAATATGAATCCGGAAATTAAGCTTTTCCCTCATCAAAAGAATGCAGTTGCCAGAATGTTATTTTCTCCAAACACACTTCTTGCCCACGATGTAGGAGCAGGAAAAACCTATGCTATGATAGCTGCCGGAATGGAGATGAAAAGGCTTGGCAAGAGCGACAAAAACCTTTATGTTGTGCCAAATAATATCTTGCCACAATGGAGAGATGCATTTTATAAGTGTTATCCAAACATCAATTTATTCGTTGTTGATAGTCATAATTTCTCCTCAAAAAAGCGTGAAAAAACACTTGAAGCTATAAAAAACGAGGACTTTGATGCAATACTTATGGCATATAGCTGCTTTGATATGCTCTGTCTTTCAAGAAAATATTATTTTGATACCTACAACAAGCGTCTTACAATGCTTGAAAAGGCAAGAGATAAATATAATTCCTCAAAGATAGAAAGAAAATGCAAGGTTATAAGAGACGCAATTGACAAATTAAGAGATAACTATGACTCTAGTAAAATTGAGAGAAGCGTTCCGTTTGACTCTCTTGGTATTAACACGCTTTTTGTTGACGAGGCACATAACTACAAAAATGTACCTATTGAAACAAGAATAATAGGAGTTCTAGGCTGTGGTGGCTCAGGAAGTGATAAATGCAGAGATATGCTGGACAAGGTACACTGTGTTCAAAGACAAAACGGTGGCAGAGGTGTCGTTTTTGCAACAGGAACACCTATTACCAACTCAATAACAGACATTTATGTAATGCAAAGATATTTACAAAGTGGAGAGCTTGAGTTCCTTGGTTTATCAAGCTTTGATGCTTGGGCAGGAATGTTTGGCGAGAAAACAAGTGAGTTTGAAATAGATGTTGACACAAATAACTTCCACCTGGCAACAAGATTTGCTCATTTTAGAAACCTACCGGAGCTCGCCTCAATTCTTTCCTCAATAGCTGACTTTTACCACGTGGAAAAGGATGAAAGCTTGCCTATCTTTGATGGCTACACAGACACAAAGCTTGACGGAAACGAGGACTTTAAGGAATATCTTGCAAACATATCCTGTCGTGCTGATGATGTAAGACAAAAACGAGTTTCAAGACAAGAGGACAACCTATTAAAAATCACAACAGATGGCAGAAAGGCTGCACTTGATATGCGTCTTGTCGATATGGCATACGGACTTGACACCGACTCAAAGGTTATGATGTGTGCTGAAAATATATATAATGTATATCACGAAACGGAAGAAGCAAAGGGAGTACAGCTTGTATTTTGCGACTCCTCAACTCCAAAGATGGGCTTTAATCTTTATGATGAGCTTAGATTTTTGCTTATGAAAATGGGAATTCCAAAGGACGAGGTTTGGTTTATTCACGATGCAGACACCGAGGAAAAGAAAAAGCATCTTTTTGAAATGGCACGAGAGGGAAAAATCCGTGTTATGCTTGGCTCTACATTTAAAATGGGACTTGGTGTAAATGTTCAGGAAAGACTAGTGGCGCTACACCACCTAGATGTGCCTTGGCGACCTGCCGATATGGTGCAAAGAGAGGGCAGAATTTTGCGTCGTGGCAACACCTCAAAGAGCGTTAAAATCTTTAGATATATTACAGAGGGGAGCTTTGATGCGTATTCTTGGCAGCTACTTGAAACAAAGCAAAAATTTATAAGTCAGCTACTTAATGGCAGCATTACAAAAAGAGAGTCAACAGATGTTGATGAAACTGTGCTTTCATATGCTGAGGTAAAGGCACTAGCAATAGGCAACCCATTAATTAAGCAGAGAGTAGAGGTTTCAAACGAGCTTGATAAGTATAAAATTCTTGAAAGAGAAGCTACGAGTGAAAGACAGCGTATGCAAAACGAGCTTGAGGAAATACCTGAAAAAATAAAGAGTATAAAAAACAAGATTTCTAAGGCTAAAATGGATAAAGCATATGTGGAGCAAAACCCATATGAATATAACTCAAAGGAAAGACTTAGTGTAAGACAAGAAATAGCAAGGGCAATAAAACTGAATGAAAATTGTCCGGTTGAAAAAAGAGTGCTTGAATATGGTGGCTTTAGTGTGATTATTCCGGCATATATGAAGCCTAAGAAGGTAAAGGTGGAGCACAGAGACGGCGAAAGCACAGAAAAAATTCTACCATATGTTTATGTGCGAAGAGCAGGTAACTACTTTATGGAGATTGAAAGCGAGTCGGGAATTACTAAGCGACTTGACAACCTAATTGAAGGACTTGGTGAAAAAATAGAATCGCTTGAGGTAAATATTGAACGTCTGCAAGCAAGAGTCGCCTTTATAAATAATGAGCTCAAAAAGGAAAGCCCATATTCAGAAATTATTAAAAAGCTCGAGATTGAGCTTGACTATATTGATACAAATCTAGGAGTAAAGACAAATGACGTTGCCTAATACAAACATACCTGCCTTGTCAGTTGAAAATATGGTGAACACACTGTCAGCTATGTATTCAACTGCAATAATTAATAAAACCCCAATAAAAGCATTACCCTCTGTAATGCTTTGGGGAGCTCCCGGCGTTGGTAAATCACAGGGAGTTAGACAAATAGCCAAAAGAATAGAAAGAGAAACAGGCAAGACGTGTAAAATCACAGATGTAAGACTTCTTTTGTTCAATCCAATAGATTTGCGTGGCATACCAACAGCTAACAAGGACAAAACCTTGGCACTTTGGCTAAAGCCGGAGATATTCCAAATGGATCCAAGCGAGGATATTGTCAACATTTTGTTCCTTGACGAGCTGTCAGCCGCTCCGCAATCGGTACAAGCATCTGCATATCAGCTAACGCTTGATAGACAGGTTGGTGAGCATAAGTTACCTGATAACTGTATTGTTCTTGCAGCGGGAAACAGAGTAACTGATAAAAGTGTAGCATTTAAAATGCCAAAGGCTCTTGCCAATCGTCTTTTGCACCTTGAAATTGAGGGTAGCTTTGAGTCTTGGAAAAAATGGGCAATAAATTCCCAAGTAAACAAAAAGGTAATAGGCTTTTTATCCTTTAAGGTTGATAGTCTTTACGGCTTTGATGCGGATAGCGAGGATTTAGCCTTTCCAACGCCTCGTTCTTGGGAAATGGTCAGCAACATTTTAAACTCAGAGATTGACGAGCAAAGCGCATACCCTTTAATATGTGGTCTTGTTGGCTCGGGGACGGCTACACAATTTACCTCTTGGATTAAAGTTTACGACGAGCTACCAAGCATGGAGGAGGTTTTTGGCGGTAGATGCACAAAAAATGTAAAAACACCAAGCGCTCTATATGCAATGGTAACCTCAATGGTATCCTATGCAAGGGAGCACCGCGATAATATTCTTGGAATAGGTAGCTCACTAACCTACGCAAAGAGATTTCCACCGGAGTTTGCCGCCTTGCTAATAGAAAGCTATAAAATGATAGATGCGGATTTTGGCGATATAATAAAAGCAATGCCTGAATATTTTGATTTGATAAAGGCAAGAGGAGTAATAAAAAACGGATATGTATGATTTTGAGCTAAGGGAAATTGTAGAGCGATTTCAAAGAGTTAGAATGGATGCTATGAAAAAATATCCATTCTATGCACTATTGCTTATGAAAATCAAGCTATCAATAGACGAAAATTGCGAAACAGCATACACAGACGGCCACAGAATAGCCTTTTCTCCAAAATTTTTGGGCGAAATTGACGACAAGGAGCTTTTGTTTGTTCTGATGCACGAGATTTTGCACGTGGCACTTTTGCATTGCTCAAAATCAAGAATGTCGAAAATGCCAAACCAAGAAAATGCCAATATAGCCTGTGATATAGTAGTGAATTCAAATATTCTTTATTCCTCAGGTATGGACTTAAAAGCGATAACTCTTAAAGAATATGGCGTATCAATGCACCTAGCCCCAAACGGCAAAGAGGGCTATTTATATACAGCCGAGGAGGTATATAAAATGTTACCCGAAAATCCACCAACCTTGAGTGCTAAGAGTGAAAGCGGTCAAGAAGATGGTGAGTCCGGCTCTGACGAGGGAGAAAAATCAGACGGAGAAAGTGGCACCGATGATAGCGGAGGCACAGGCGAGGGAGAAGGCGATAGCGATGGTGAGTCCGGCTCTGACGAGGGAGAAAAATTAGACGGAGAAAGAGGCACCGATGATAGCGGTGGCACAGGCGAGGGAGAAGGCGATAGCGATGGTGAAGCAAACAGCAGTGGCTGTGGAAATAGTAACTCGACAGAAAATAATAGCTCTTTAAAAAAGAAAAAGTCAAAAGCCCATTCGTTTGATAGCCACAAGAAATGGAATGGGGATTTTTCCGAAGAGGACAAAAATGAATGGATAAACAATCTTATAGAGGCAAGTGCGATAGCTCTTGAAAGAAACTATAATGGAAGTGGTGGTTGTGGAAAAGCACCACTTGGGGCGATTAGATTGGTTGAGGAATATACAAATCCTCAAGTAGATTGGAGAGAGGTTTTAACCGGCTTTTTGCAGGAGGAAATAAATGATTATTCCTTTACTCCACCGGATAGACGCTTTTCTGATAGCGACTTTTTCTTGCCCGATTTTAACGAAAAGGACGAAGCCCCAAAAAACATTTGGTTTGTTGTTGATACATCAGGCTCTGTTTCTGACAAGGATTTAGATATGGCATATGGAGAAATATGCTCGGCAATAGAGCAGTTTAATGGGAAGATAGAGGGAAAAATAAGCTTTTTGGATTGTGCTATAAGTGAGCCGGTTGAATTTTCAAGCATAGACGATCTACGCAAAATCAAGCCAATTGGCGGAGGAGGCACTGCGTTTGCTGTGATTTTTAAATATATGAAAAACAAAATGATTGACAACTTGCCATCGTTTATAGTAATAATCACTGATGGCTATGATGCCTTCCCGGATGAAAAGGAAGCTATGGGTATTCCTGTTTTGTGGCTTCTTAATAATGAAGTGGCAGAAGCACCATCTTGGGGAAAGGTAGCAAGAATAAAAAGAGATTAGTTGTGCGACTTTTTTGGCACATGCAATACTGTAAAATTAACTTACAAAGCTAAAGGAGATAAGAAATGAACGCACTTGTAAGAATGAAGGAGCTAATTAAAAAAATAAATGAGGCAGACCACGATTATTTTGGCGAGGACAACCCTAAAATTTCAGACCTAGAGTATGATAAGATGGTTGAAGAATTAAAGGAGCTTGAAAAGGAAAGCGGTATCGTTTTTGCAACCTCACCAAGCAAAAAGGTAGGTGGAGAAAACAGAAAAGAGCTAAAAAGTGTTGAGCATACAAAGCCGATGCTATCGTGCGACAAAACCAAGTCAGCTTCTGACATAAAGCAGTTTGCTAAGGGTAAGGACATTGTTGCCTCACGCAAAATGGACGGACTAACATTGGTTTTAAGATATAAAAACGGCTCACTTGATTTAGCACTTACAAGAGGCAGAGATGGTATTTGTGGCGAGGATGTAACGCACACGGTTAAAAATATACCAAGTGTGCCAAAGAAAATACCATATAGCGGTGAGCTTGAGGTGCGTGGTGAGGGCGTTGCTTCTTGGAGTAGCTTTGATTTTATAAACAGGACATTCAAGGAGTCAAATGCACATCCAAGGTCCTTGACAGCAGGTGCAGTAAGACGACTTGATATACAAGAGGGCAAACTATCACGACTTGACTTCTTTGCGTTTGAAATTGTTACCGATGTGCCGGGCATAAAAAGAAAAACCGAAGCTTTGGAATTTTTAAAGAAGCAAGGCTTTTTGGTGGTCGATAATGTATTCTTTGAGGCAGGTAAATTTAATATTGAAAGTGCTCTTTATACCCTGAACGCAGAAAAATACAGCTACCCGGTTGATGGAATTGTTTTTGAATATGATGACCTTTTATATGGCAAAAGCCTCGGCAAAACAGCCCACCACGAAAAAAGAATGATAGCACTTAAGTGGCAGGACGAGGAGTACGAAACCGTCTTTCGCGGTGTTGAGCTTGAAACAACGAGAACAGGACTTGTCAGCATAGTGGGAATATTTGACCCGGTTAATATGGATGGGGCAATGATAAGCCGAGCATACCTACACAACCTTGATGTGTTTGATAGCTTTAAGTTTGGTATAGGCGACAAAATAACTGTTTATAAGGCTAATATGATAATACCTCAAATTGCCAAAAACAAGACACGCAGTGGCACATTTTTTATTGAGCATGTTTGTCCGGCGTGTGGAGCAAGGCTCTTTGTGAAGAGCTCGGGCGGAGGTGTGCACAACCTATACTGTATAAATGAGGGCTGTGTATCTCGTGCTGTGCGTAAAATCGAAAGATTTTGTGGCAAGGACGGAATGAACATAGAGGGAATGTCCCGTTCAACTATTGAGCGATTTGTTGAAAGGGGTTGGATAAAGGCATATGCAGATATTTACAGGCTTGATAGATACCGCTCTCAAATTATAAAAGAGCCGGGCTTTGGGGAACGCTCATTTGACAAGCTATGGGATGCAATAGAAAGAAGCAAAAAAATCTCGCTTTCGGGCTTTTTAATGGGTATAGGTATTGAGGGTATGGGACCTCGCTCGGCTGCATATATAGGTGAATATTTCCGTGGCTCATTTAAAAAATTTGAGAACGCAATAAAGAAAGGCTTTTATTTTTCACATATTGCCGAGGTGCCATATAGCCTTGAGAAAAGCATTTACGAGTGGTATGGAAACGACGAGGAAGCAAAGCTATGGCGACCACTTCTTGAGGTCTTTGATTTTGCAAATGATGATTACGAGGAGGCAAGAGGCGAGGATTATGAGGAAAGTCCGTTTCTTGGCACACGTGTCGCAATTACAGGCACACTTGTCAATTATACAAGAAAGGAAATAACAAACAAGCTCCTTTCCCTTGGCGCAACCGTGGTTGATACAGTAACTGATACAACGGACTATTTAATAGTTTCAGTAACAACAGGCAGAAAAAAGCTCGATGCAGCAGCAAAATACGGCACACAGCTGTTAAGCGAGAGTGATTTTGAAAGGATGATAGCAAAATGAGTGATATAGTAAATCAATATACAAAAAGAGAAATGGACCTAGTAGTGGAATACCTAAAAAAAGAGATAGGGCTTGAAGACGGAGGAGAGGTTTGCCACGAAAAGGAATCGAAATATGTACACACGGATGTTTTAATCAGCAAAGCATCAGATGGATATTTATATTTTGCTACCTTTGGCATGGGAGCAGGCGAGATGAATGCACCCGAAAAGGAGTTTATGCGAGCTGAAATGATTCTTATGTCAAATGAAGTCGACAATGATGAAAAAAAGCTTGTAATAGCAGAGGAGCTAATATCACTATCTAAATATCCGTTTGAAAACAATACTTGGTTTGGTATGGGGCATACAGCTTATGCAAGTAAGACCTTTAAGGAGCATTTTGGCTATGATGCGTTTTTATTTATACCCCTGTCCTTTACCGAAGCACTTGAAATAGACGAGAAAAAAATCAACTATTATGTTCTTTTGCCAATCTACAAAGAGGAAAGAGAGTGGCTTATCGAAAACGGCGAAATCGATTTTTTGTGCGAATACATCGAAAGGTATAACGACATAGTCCCACTTGATGAAAAAAGAGAAGTAATAAAATAAAAACAGGTGCAATCGCACCTGTTTTTTGACTTAAAAGCAAAAATTATCGATTATATAGAAAAATGACGAAAATTTTTTGCGACACAAATTAGACACAACTTTACGCATTTTTGTTCATATTTGGGCTGTAAAATGAGCAAAAAAGAAAGGACACAAGAAAAATGAGCACAAAAAATAAAATATTTTCGTCCGATTTTTGCCTAACGGAGTCAAATGGCAAATACGGAATTGAGACAAAAGAGGGGAAAACGGTTTTATATCCGGTTTATGACTCGATTTGTGAGCTTGACGAGCTTGATTTTATTATAGAAAAGGACGGTAAGCTTGGTTACGCCTCGTTTAATGAGGAAAATGAAATAGAGTTGCTTTTGCCTCTTTATGATGCTATAATAAAAAAGAGGCATGGGCTTTCTCTTATAAAAAGAGGCGAGGAAAACGAGCACTTAAAAAGTCCGGAGGGTAGAGTGTACCTTTGGTACGATTTAAAAAGCCACACCCTGCACCCAAATCTAAGATGCTTGCGTAGCTTTAAAGAGTATGACGCTTTTATTTCAACTAAAAAATGCGACTATGGCAAGCCTCAGCTTCTTAAAAAATGGGGAGAAAACAAATATCTTGAAATACCGTTTGATACAAATATAGATATTCTTTATGAAATCCCCACAAAAAATTTTAATGTGTTTATAATGCTGGAGGAAACGGAAAGCTCCGACTATGAATATAGCTTTTTAATAGTTAAAGAGAATGGGCACTATACATTTTCCGCCCCTAAAAAGAGCATAGAGGAATTATATAAAATATTACCAATCTTATTGGAGGACTTAAAATGCAATCAGAATGTATTATGGCTTTTGTAAGAACCGAAATAATATGCCATGGGGCACGTGCGCACAGAATAGGCGAAAGACTATTTCGATATGTGCATAAATACCTAAAAAGCACAGAGTTTGTTAAGGGCAATGTAGGCAAAGACGAAAGAAATAAAATGATAAGCTCAATTTCACTTGCCTCGTTGATTAATATGCCAAACGACCTTGAAAAAATAGATAAGGAATGCGATATTATTTTTCAAATCGTGCTGGCTGGCGACAGCCAAGGACTGCAAAAGGCTAAGGAAATAAAGGAAAAATATAATATACCCAATATAACATTTGTTGTAGGAAGCATAGAAGAAAATGCACTTGATATACCATATATTGAGGTTGATGAAAATGAGGATATTTGCAAGGCATTTCTTGATTTGCTTTCAATTTACACATTTCCGCAGGAGTATGGTGCGGATTTTGAGGAATTAAGGCCGCTTTTTGGGCATAATGGAAAAATATCAACTAAAAAGGGCAATATCTTTAATTTATGTGTTGTGCGAAAGGCGAGTAAGAAAAGCGAGCTTTTTGAGCCGGAAAAAAGCGATGGCACAGTTATACTTGCTAGCAGAATAGGACAAGAGGACAAAATTCAATATTATAGTATATAAAAGACATGATAAACGAATACAGAGAATTAGTAAAAAATGCTAACGAAATTAATAAAAAAGCCGATCATAAGGTTGTTGTTTCTCGCTATCTTCGTGGCGAGAAGTATGAAAGCAGTGAGATAAAGCTGCTCGTAATAGGCAGAGCAATAAACGGCTGGAGCAATGACTTTATTGTCGATAATGCAGATGAGCTTCTTTCTATGTGGGAAAAGCAAGAAAGGGGAGAGCTTGAGTGCCTTTCCAAAACTCGTTTTTTGGACAAGGGAAAAACACCCATAAGTCTTGAAGAAACAAAAGGACTAGAATGGGTAAAAACCTATATAAAGAGCAATAAAAATTATTGTCGCACAGAAACACAATCACGGTTTTGGTCAGTTGTCAGAGCAACTACCGAGGCTTTATATCAAAACAACTTAAAAAAAGGCGAGTGGACAAAGCATATTGCGTGGACAAACCTTGCTAAGCTGGCGCCTGCCTCGGGAGGAAATCCAAAGGGAGATAATTGGCGCGTGCAAATCGAGCTTGCACCTAAAATACTAGAAAAAGAGCTAAAAGAGCTTGAGCCAACACATATACTTGTAATCGCAAAAACAAGTCAACAAGCCACGCCACAAGAGGATAGCTGGATAAAACCATTCTATGACGTATTAAATGAATACAAGGAAAAAAACAATATTAAAGTTGCGTATATGTGTCGCCCGGAATTTAAGGGAAAGAAAGAGTATCTTAACGAGGTATATAATGCGCTTGGCATGGACAAAAAATAAAAAAGGACTTCTTTTGAAGTCCTTTTTTAATCAAATGCAAATGCAAAATATTTGGGTGGCTCTATGCTTTCAAACGGGTAGAGCATAGTAAATGGTCGCCCATCTCCCACCGTTCTAAATGTACCACTCTTAAGGGAAAGGGCAGAAAGAATGTTGGGAGCTTTATCCCTGTTGCCTAGTAGCTCAAAGGCATGGAGCTTGTTTTCATATACAGAGTAGGAAAGGATAAAATCCTCACCCTTTATAAAGGTAGCTAGGTTATCTAAAAAATCAAGCCCTTCGTTTTCTTGGATTACTGCATTTTTTGGGAGATATTTACGGCGTAAGGATGCGTATTCGTCCTTGTCGATTTTTGAAAAATTGCAACCCTGTGTCGCACTTTTTACTGTAAATTCATCCACCTGTGAGCAGCTTTTGTAGCCAATACGCTCGTAAAAATCAAAAAGCGACATCTCACTTGGTACTAAAATAGCACCAGAGTAGCCGAGCGATTTTAGATGCTTGTGCGTATCTTCCATAAGCAAGCTGCATAGCCCTTGCCCACGGTATGCTTTGTCAGTTGCAACTGCGTATATGTAGGCAAGCTTACCACCATTATACTCGCAATCAAACCAATACAGCATAGATGCTATTTTTTCGTCCTTATAGACTATTCTTGCTCGGTCGGTGGAAAATGCAACCTTGAAAAAGATGTCTATAAACTCGCCCTCGTCGCCAAAGGCCTCTGCAAAAAGCTCCTTTAGCTTGGGTATGTCACTGATTTTTGGAGAAGTAATTATCATTTAGTCCTCCTTAAAAAACGCACGATATTTTTCTGTCATATGGTGTGGAAAATAGCTGTTTTTGGCTTGTCGTAAGCCTAAAACCCCCATATCCTCCTCACGGTCAAGAAACTTAATATCTTTATATTTGTTCTTAATGTAATTTGCAAACTCGTAGTTTATGGCAGAGTAAGCCTCGGGGATTGATTTTTCAAACTGTACATCAAATGTATCACTTGATAATCGTGAGCCCATAGAAAAGGCAAGTACTCTTTCGCCGCTTTTAATCATTATTCCGTCGAGCTTAAGCTTCTTAAAATTTTCAAACGCACGGCATAGAGCCATATGCTCGTATGAAATATCATTTTCCAAATTTAATTCTTGCTTTATCTTGTACCAAGCCTCTGACATATCTTTAACCTTTTCTAGATTGCCCTCGGTTATTTCTTCAATTTCATACACGGGGTATGCTTTTTTGAAGTTGTTTAGGTGGGTACGCTTCTTGTGATATTTTTTGCCACTAAGCGTTGATAAGCTTTCTATGTCGTAAACATAGTCAAACGAGCCGAGCTTACCCTCGATTGTTACACGCTCACCATATACCGAGAGAAACATTTCAAGATTTTGTGGGCTTATGCTACTGATTATAGGTGTGTTGCCTCGCTTTTTTGCATCTGAAATTATTGCCTCAATTATGGGAAAAAAGTCTCCGTTTCCAATAGGGAATGGATAAAAGGAATGCTTGCCATACGAGGAAAAGAGCACACAAAAATCGTCTAAAAATGCAATCTCGTGCTTGCCCCAACAAATTAGATTGGAAAAGGAAAGCTCACAGCCACGAGTTTTGTCGGAGAATAAATATTTTTCATAAATAGCCTTGTCGTCAATGGTTAGCGGACGGAACCTTAGTGTCGTGTCCTTTTTGACTTCATTTTTTGTAGAAGCTGACATATTTACCTCCTTAAAATTATTTCCATAAATAATAATACATTCAAAAAACGATTTTGTCAATATTTGAGTCTTCCCAAATTTGTAAATTTCATATGATAAAATAATTTACATTTTTTCTAATATATGTTATAATAGGTTCATAAGGCTTTTTCGGAGGAAATTATGAAAAAAATACTAGGCATTGAGCTTGGCTCAACAAGAATTAAATCAGTTTTGGTAAATGAAAAGGGCGAGGTTGTGGCACAGGGTGCACACGATTGGGAAAATCAGCTTGAAAACGGCTATTGGACATACTCGCTTGATATGGTGTGGGCGGGATTGCAAGAGTCTTACGCTGACCTTGTTAAGAATTATGGCGAAAAGATTGAAAATCTAGATTCTATCGGTATTTCAGCAATGATGCACGGCTATTTAGCCTTTGATAAAAACGATAATCTTTTAGTACCGTTTAGAACGTGGAGAAATACAACAACAGCCGAGGCACAAGAGGAATTAACTCGTGAGCTTAACTTTAATATGCCTCAAAGATGGAGTGGCACACACTTCTATCAAGCAGTGCTCAATAAAGAGGAGCACATAAAGGATGTTACATTTTTGACAACCTTAGCCGGTTATGTTCATTGGATGCTAACAGGCAAAAAGGTGCTTGGCATTGGTGATGCTGCCGGTATGTTCCCAACCATTGACGATAAATATGACCAAGAAAAGCTTGTAATATATAATAATCTACTCAAAAAGCACGGAGTTGATAAGAAATTAGAAGATTTACTTCCAACACCACTTATGGCAGGCGAGGATGCAGGAACACTCACCTCTGAGGGTGCAAAGCTGCTCGATCCCAGCGGAGTATTAAAGTGTGGTGCACTTGTTTGCCCACCTGAGGGCGATGCGGGTACAGGTATGGTAGCAACTAACGCAGTTAAGGTAAAAACAGGTAATGTTTCAGCCGGAACAAGCGCATTTGCTATGGTCGTTCTTGAAAAGCCACTAACAAAGGCAAGTACAGAAATTGACGTAGTTGCAACACCAAGCGGAAAAACCGTTGCAATGGTACACGCAAACAACTTCACTTCTGAAATCAACGCTTGGACATCACTTTTCCTAGAGGTTATCGAGCTTGCCGGTGGTTCAATTAAAAAAGGTCCGCTTTACGACAAGCTATACGAGGTTTCACTAAAGAGCGATTCTGAGGTTGGAGGGCTTGTTGGCTACAACTTCTTATCGGGTGAGCCACTTGTAGGTCTTGAAAGAGGCGTACCTATGGTTGCAAGACAAGAGGGCGGAAAACTAACTCTTGCTAACTTTATGCAAATGCAACTGTATTCAGCCCTTGGTGCTATGAGCATCGGTATGGAAATTTTGGCTGAGGAAAATGTAGAAATTGAGGCAATTTGTGGCCACGGTGGATTTTTCAAGGCTCCGTTTGTTGGTGCAAACGCAATGAGTGCAGCACTTGGCTGTCCTATAACTGTTATGAAAAACGCAGGTGAGGGCGGTGCTTGGGGCGTAGCTCTCTTGGCTCTATATCGCTTAGTTAAAAACGGAACACTTGAAGACTTCCTTGATGGTATGTTTGCAAGTGCAGAGAAGGAAACAACCATAGCAAGCGACGAGGAAAGAGCAAGATTTAGAAGATTTATGCAAAGCTACAAGGCGGGACTTGAGGTTGAAGCTCTAGCTACTAAAAAGCTATAAAGAAAAAGGACACCAAACGGTGTCCTTTTTTTATTTTGTTATTCTAAATATACAAGCATCATATTTATTTATCTTTTCGTCATTTCCATAGTAGAATTTATCTATTTTGTAAGATGAGTCGATTGATAAATCAAAGTCGGCATCAGTCCCACCATGGTTGATAGCTATAACGATATAGCCGTTTTCCACCTCGTGAAGAGTTAATAGCACATTTTCATTTTTTGACTTGGCCACATAGCTGTCAAGCTCTTTTTTGAATATTGCTTGATATATTTTATATGTGTTTTTATCAAACGCATTGTGCTTGTCGATAAGACTTGCTTCAATAGGTGCGTTTACAAGGTAAACCTTGCCCTTACCGTAGCTGTTTACTGTTATAAACGGATTGTTTTCGCTATCGTAGGCTATAACCTCGGCACTCACATTCTCAAGAGTAAGGTTTCTTGCTTTTTCAAACTCGATTACCTCGCCGTTTAACTCGGCACTTAGCTCAGTTTTATGTATAAACGAGTCAACGACCTTAACACCGCAAAGCTCCTCGAAGCCGGATAGTATTCCGTCATCAAGTGAGATATAAAGAGTTGCTCCGTTTTTAACCTTTTCCTTTAGAATATCGTACTTGTCCTTGAACATACATCTAACGCCCTTGATTGATGGCACGATGTATACAGGGGAGCTTGGTATTCCCTCGTTTGCATCAGCAAAGGAAATATTTAGTCCTGCCCTTCGTGCAAGGACATATGTCATATAAGCAACTGACCAATGGTGTTGGTCGTGAGTGAGTAAGCAAACTGCATCATCCTTAGCTCTTGGCAAGTCTATATCAAGATTTTTAAGCACCTCGCTGAATTTCTTGATTTCCAAAAGTGCAGGCTTAGGCGAGTGGTCATTTCTTAAAAGTCCAAGCTCTCTTTCTACCATTTGCATAGAGTAGGGGAAGTGATTAAGCTCTGTTTGGTCGCTTGAGCACCACCACATAGCACCGGCTGAGCCGTTTGCAAAGAGAGAAAAGAGGTTTACACGCAGAAAGTCGGCGGACACCTCGTCGCTACATACCATAGGTCCCATTGTGCCCATTTCCTCAGCAAGACAACTCTTGCCACTCATAGTTTCATAAAATTTTGTATATACAGTTGGGAAAATAATTGTTCTAAGGGATAGATTTTTGTCAACAGTCGTGCCCTCGCACCAATATGGATATGGGTGAGTGGTTAAAATATCACAGCTTTCGGCTTGGTCGCTTATCTTCCAGTTGTTTTCGTTATCTAAATAGTGCATACCGGAAACAACAGGGTGAGATGGGTCGGCTGCACGTATAGCATTAGATACCATAGCTGTCCAAACGGCTGCCTCATAAGGATTTTTTACGTTTTCCATCTCGTTACACTCGTTGCCAAGGTCCCAAGCAAAAATTTCCTCTCTGTTTTTAAAGCGAGAAACAAAGCCCTTAATATATAACTGCTGAAAATATTGTGATACGCTATCTGTTATGATGTTTTTGTTGTATAGAGCAGGTGGAATCAGCATAGCGCCACTCATAAAGCCTGTTACAAGCCCAACAATAACCTTAATTCCATACTTGCCACATATATCAAGAAATAAATCAAATTTATTTAGCATATCACTGTCAAGATAGTGATTTTTCTTGTCCCCTGTATAGCCAATACACGTGCCACGGTTGGTTATAATAGGAGATACAGGCTGAAAATCACGCCAGTTAGGGAATGCTCTTAGGTATTTAACACCGTTTTTTGAAAGAAGCGACAAATCCTTGTCGATTATGTCTATGTTAAAGTCCTTCCACATATCAGTTCCGGCATTTGATGCCCAGTAATTACAACCAAGTAAAAATTCCATAATTCACCTCTAAAAAAGCTTTATTTTATTCTATCATACTTGTACAAATAAAGCAAGTGTGCTAGAATAGATATATATCTAAAAAACGGGGGCTTTTATGAAAATAATGACCTTTAATACTCAGCACTGCCTTAATTTTCTTGAGAATAGAATTGATTACGAAATAATGGCAAAGACAATACGCGACCTCGGTGCTGATATTTGTGGACTTAATGAAATGTTTTCCGGCGGGGAAGAGTGGGCAACATTTCCAAATCAAACAGAAAAGCTAGCCGAGCTTGTCGGCTTTGAAAGCCACTACTTTGCAAAGGCTATAAGCGCATACCCGGAGGGTACATATGGTAATGGTCTTATATCAAAATATAAAATAAAAAAGGCGGAAACGATAATAATCCCCGATCCAAATCCAAAAAGATTTAACGGCTATTATGAAACAAGGTGTGTTTTAAAGGCAGAGCTTGAAAACGGCGTAAGGGTTTTGGTTTGCCACTTTGGACTAAATCCCGACGAGCAGGAAAACGCAGTAAAAGCAATTCTTGAAAATATAAAGGAAGAAAAATGCATTTTAATGGGCGACTTCAATGTTGAACCTGACAATGCTGTTCTTTTGCCAATAAAAGAGAAGATGAAGGATGCATCAATCGGCTTTTGTGAGAATACACCATCGTGGCCAAGCGATAAGCCGAAAATAAAGATAGATTATATCTTTGTTTCCAAAGACATTGAGGTAATAAATGCCGAAATCCCGGAAATAATAGCATCCGACCACCGTGTACACACAGCCAAGATAAAAATATAAAAAGGGGCGAATATGCCCCTTTTATTTGTCGTAGAGAGTGGGATAAAATTCAAATAAAGGTAGAATTTTCTCACAATCAAAATTAATATTATTCTTTTGAATAACGATGATATAGCTCTTTAACCTTGAAATAAGAAGCTTTTGGATTGCGATATTCGTCAAGAACGCCCTTGTTATTAAAGTATCTTACACGATTAATATCCATAGATGGAGATGTTCTGATATTGCAGAATTGCCAGATATAAGTACCTCGCATATAATCTGTTTTATGAAATAATTCAAGAGTGTATTCAAGTAAATCTCTTTGATATTCCTCGCTCCAACGGACAGTATCAAAATGCGAATGGAAGCCTGCCAAGGCGGCAGCTCCAAACTCACTCATAATCACAGGCTTGCTTTCCCATCCCTTTTCCAATCGACGAGCTCTAAATTCCTCAATCATCTTATCCCAATCGGAAAGATTGCCGTTGTAACCTCTGTAATTATACCAACCGTGATAAATATTTATACAAATAATATCATCAAAGTCCATATCATTGTCAAGCAACGGGTGGTTGGATGCGTGTGTGATAAGGCGATTTCCACCGTTTTCTCGCAGATATCTGCTCCAATTTTTTGAAATTGGATAGGTGTACTCGGAATATGTAGCAATTTCATTGTGCATACCCCAAATGATAATTGATGGGTGATTATAGTAATACTTGACCATTTCCTTATGCATAGAATAGCCTCGTTCAACAATAACGGGGTCTTGAAGCGATTGCTCACTAAATCCGCAGCCCCACATAGGAATTTCGCTCCAAAATAAAATTCCACGTTCATCAAGCATATCAACAAAAATTTGGGAGTTAGGGTAGTGAGAGCCACGGATACTGTTACAGCCCATATCACAAATCAAATCAAGGTCTTTTTTCATAAGCTTTGGCGGAAAAGCAAAGCCCCATTCAGGATGCTCCTCGTGTCTGTTAATACCAAGAAGCTCAATAGATTTGTTGTTTAAAAGAATGTTATTGTTTTTAACCTCAATTTTTCTATATCCGATTTTGTCAATGAGGTCGTCAGTATCGGTCGTAGCAATTACAGTATATAAATTTGGCGTGTCAACACTCCAAAGAGCAATGTTGTTAATTACCACAGAAGGAGTAACAATTGTCCTTTTTTCATATCCATTAAGGGTAAGGTTGTCGCTATAAATTGATGTGTCTCCAATTTGCACGGACACTTTAGAGGAAACAGACTCTTTAGAGGCATTATATAGCTCAAGCTCTGCGTTAACCGTTGCACACTCCAAATTTTTTGACAACTCGTAAACAATATGATTAGAAAGAATTGAGATGCCCTTTAGCTCGTGAGCATAAACATCTCTTGCAATTCCACCGTAATTGAACCAGTCAGTATATCTTTGAGGGAACGATTGCTTATCAAATCGGTTATCTGCACGAACAACAATTGTGTGCTCACCACTGCTTATATCATTTACAATAAATTCAAATTGAGTGAAAGCTCCATAATGCTCGCCGATTTTATTTCCGTCAAGCCAAACAGTAGCAAGCGTCATTACACTTTCAAATTCTAAAAGAAGCGTTCCACCGGTTGTTGTAAATTTTCGTTCGTACCAACAAGAGCCCTCATAATTGAGAAGCCCAAGCTCGTTATTCCAAACAGATGGAATTATAATCGTTTCACCATTTGGAAGACCTTTTTGCCAATCATTAGCCTCTCCTATGTTGTCAGGGTCGGTAACAAAGTGCCAAACTCCACTCAATTCAATTACATTTCTTTTGTAATGGTCAGCGAATAATCTTTTCATATCTGTACCTCGTTTTTTATTTGGTTGTTTTCTCTTTGATTATAGCATATAGAGGCACTTTTTTCAATGATTTTTTACTACTAAATATGAACTTTCTAAGAATAAACACAGTAGCCAATCCCTTGTGAACAAGCTCACAGACACCTTTTGTCGTGCTTATGCACTTCATTTGCAGACAAGCTACAAAAGAAAGTGCAAATCCTTTTCCACCAAATAAAATAAAAAAGGACACTAAAATAGCGCCCCATTTTATTTGCGAAAGAACAGTGAAAAGGTGTGTAAATACAGGTAAGAACAGCAAAAAGGTGTATACAGTTCATTTTTTCTGACGATGAAAAGAGAATGCCTCTTCATATAGTTTGCGCGTTTGTGCTTCGTCATTCCAGGATAAGCAATCATCGGCATAACTCAATGTCCAGAAAGGTTCTTTTTGTTGTAAATGTGGTGGTAAATATCCCCACAGAGAATAACAACGCTTCCCAAAATCCTCAATGACGAATTTGTTGGATTTATAAACAGATTCCAACTCGGAGAATAAGTGTTCTCCAAATACATCAGCATCTAAAATCTTATTCTCGGAGTTCCAATAGTTTTCTAATATAGCATTTGTTCTGCGTATATCCGAACAACTCTCCTCCAACTCAAACAAAACTTTATCATTTGGAGTGTTTAGAAAATATTTATGCAGGAGCAATTCGTATTTTTCGTTTGTATTTAACTCATTTAACCATAAAAGAAACGCTGCGTATAATTTTTCCACGGTTTAGTATCACTCCCTTCGAAAGCATTAATATCACACCCGATGCCCGCTTTTCGGACCTTGCGTGAAAATAAAGATTTTGATGAAATTCATCGTTTTTATCATTGTATCACAGATATACTCCACTGTCAAGGAAAGCAAAAAACGAACTTTCATCTGGTAGACAAAAGTTCGTTTTTATTTGGCGGAGCAAGTGAGATGAAAATCGAACTGATGTATTTACATTTTGTATAGCGAATGTTATAATAAGATATACTGAATATGCAAATTCTCGGTTTTTAACAAGAGGAGGATACAATGAAAATAGATAATATATCAATAGAATTAGACGGTTATATAAAATGTATTTCTTGCTTTTACACTGTTGAAGACGTAATTGCTACAAGAAAAGAATTTTGCTTTCAAAACGGATACAATAAGCTATGTGGCAGCATTGATTCAGGAATTTTTGCAATAAGCTATTTGATTGGAACGGAAAAATCTAAAAAATCAGTTTTAGACAATCCAATAGTGAAAATAAACAATAAAGTAACTACCTTTGACGAGCTTCATAAACACTCCTGCTATATTGATTCATCATATTCTTTGTTTTCATCAAACAAGTCTGTAAAAAGACTAATAATTGAAGGCTTAAAAAAATCAAATATCAAAATTCAGTATGAAGAAATAAAAAGTCTATTCGGCTTAGATGATGAGAGAATAAATCGCCCATTAAAAGCATGTGGAAACGAAAAAATAAGAGCAATGGTTGCAATTGGCTATGCCTTTGGCAAGCAAATCTTCTGTTTCCCGTGGCTTAGTAAAATACGCTATTCTTACTTTTATAATCACATCAAATATGTGGTTGATACGCTAATCACTCTCGGTGCAATTGTGATTGTGCCTACGGAAGAGGAGGAAAAGATTTGAACTACTACACTACGCTTCGTATGGGGGCGACTAACCACTCAGCCCATATATGCAAGGCTTCGCGGAGTCTACCGCATCCCGCGCACGGTAGTAACCGACACAGATGAAGTGCAAATCCTTTTCCACCAAGCAAAACAAAAAAGACAGGCATAAAACCTGTCTTTTTGCTTTGGCGGAGAAGAGAAGATTTGAACTTCCGCGCCGGTTACCCGACCTACACCCTTAGCAGGGGCGCCTCTTCGGCCACTTGAGTACTTCTCCATAAAAAGTACGCAACCAAGGTTGCACAAACCGCCGTTTCGTAGTTTGCCATTAAATTATACACAAAAAAACTACCTTTGTCAATAGTTTTTTATTTTTTATTTAAATCCCATTTTCTAAGAGACGGAAATTTGTGTCGAAAAAGCACTAATTTTGCATTATCGAAAAAAGACACCTAAAGGTGTCCTTTTATCGGTTACTTTTCTAAAATTTTAAATTTAGCAAGTGGTGTTGTTTCTGTCCATTTACCACTGCCGGGGCAAATTGGATATTTGCCGATTGTAGCAAATATATACCAAGCACTCATGCTTCCGTTGTCCTCATCACCCGGATAAGAGTCGGTGGTGAAGCACTCGTTTGCAATTTTCTTTATGTAGTAATCGCTTTTTTCTTTGTTGCCATAGTACGCATACAGGAAAGGAATAGAGAATGACGGTTGGTTAGATATAGCACATTGACCTAAGCCCTCGGGTGCTTTTGCCATTTCTGTCATTTCGTGTATTTCACAGCCGTAGCGACCGTGCTTAAAAATAGGCGGTGTTTTAAATATTTCGTCTAGCTTTTCTATCGCCTTGTCCTTGCCACCGAGCATTTCGGAAATTTCATCAAGTGCGTGTGGAGCACCAAAGATATTTTGATAAGCTGAGCTTTCTGTGTAATCATAGCCCCAAACAAATGGGTCAAAGCCATTTCTCCAAAGCCCATTTTCATCCTTAGCGATAAAGAAGCCACGGCTACTGTCAAATAGCTTTTTGTAGCTCTTTGCTCTTTTGTAGTATTGATTTGCTATCTCTTTTTCACCGAGGGACTCTGCCACCTTGCCAATGCACCAATCTCCGTATGCAAAATCAAGTGATAGATTTATGCTTTCATCACTTTTTGTGTATGGAACATAGCCGTATTTTAGATACTCATCAAGGCATTTTCTACCATAACGAGGAATTTTAGAAGGAGTGGTTGCGTGGTGTAGCATACCTTCAAGCAGTCCCTTGTGTAAATCACGAGAGCCAACACCTTGGCAAACGGCCTCGGCAATAGCACCATCAATTAGTGTGCTTGGCATACAGCCAACCTCGGAAAGAGAGGTCCATCTCGGTAAATATCCGCCCTCGCAGTAGTCGGTCAAAAAGCCCTCAAGCATCTCTTCAAGCTCTTCTCTTGCAACTAAAGAGAAGAGAGAAATCGAGGTGCGATATGTGTCCCAAAAGCCATAGTCAGTATATCTTGGCCCACTTTTTATCTCGTTTTTAAACGGTGAATAGTGTACAGCTTTTCCGTCCTTATCTATCTCATACGCTTTGTGAGGGAACAAGAATGAGCGATACATACAGGAATAAAATACATTTAGCTGTGTCTCGTTTTTACTCTCAATTTCTATTTTAGATAGGTATTTTTCCCACAGACGTGTCGCATTTTCAAGCGTTTTTTCAAAGCTGTCTATACGGCTAAGCTCAAGAAGTGCTTGTTCTTGGCTTATATATGAAATAGCCACCTTGCCACAGATTGAGTTATCAAACAAAACAGTCAAAGCATCGTTTTGAGCAGAAGCCTTGTAATCGCCCTCTAGTGCGATAACTGTATGCTGTACAAAGCCGACAGCATCGCTTTGCTTAGTATAGTCATTTGTTATATATAAATGCTTGTCGTTTATTTCAAATTTAGTATTTCCGTGAACCGAGTGTAAGGAAAGCTTACCGCCACTAGCCTTGAAGCAACCGCCTCGCTCACTTGGTGTAAATTCAATCGATGTGTTGTTTTTTAGCTCATACTTTATATAGCTAGGCTTTATAATTTCGCTCATTATATCGATAGCCTTGCCATCTGAGGTTGAGAAAAGGAGCGGACCGTAATCACCAATCCAAGGGCTTGGCTGGTGAGTCAAGCGTATGCCTTCGATATATGATTTGCTTGGATTATAAAACCAAGTTGGATTTTCGGGAATTTCAGTTTGAGGACAAAATGCGCACATACCAAATGGTAGCTGACAAAGTGGCAATGTGTTACCACGTGAAAAGGATATTTGCGAGTTTGCCCCCATTTTTGTATTAACATAATTTAAGTAGCCCATATTTGCCTCCAAGGTGTTTTTAATAATTATAGCACACAATGTGCCAAAGTGGTTGAAAATTTTAATTTATTAAAACTTACTGTTGACAAAAAAGAATGGTAGGTTTATAATGTTGTGGTCTAATATATTTCAGTTTTTTTATAAGGAGAAAAAATGAAGGTTTTTGAGCCAAAGCTTTTTAATCTTAAGGGCTATACAAAAAAGCAATTTGTAAATGATGTAGTAGCCGGCGTAATAGTAGCTATTATAGCATTACCTCTTTCAATCGCACTTGCCATAGCCTCAGGTGCTGAGCCTGTTCAGGGCTTATACACAGCAATATTTGCCGGTTTTGTTATTTCCTTTTTCGGTGGAAGCCGTGTTAATATTTCCGGTCCAACCGCAGCCTTTGCCACAATAGTTGCCGGAATTATAGCAACACAAGGCTTTGACGGGCTTGTTATTGCCACAATTATGGCAGGTATAATTCTTATTATATTTGGTCTTTTACGAGTTGGCTCGTTAATTAAATACATACCATATACAATAACCGTTGGCTTTACCTCCGGTATTGCTGTTACTATTGTAATAGGACAGCTAAAGGACTTTTTCGGTATGTCCTTTAAGCCGGGACAAAGCCCTGTTGAGTCAATGGAAAAGATAGAGGCATTAATTGAAAATATAGCAACCTTTAATCCTGTCGGCTTTATAGTAGGTGCTGTCAGCCTAGCACTTTTATTCCTTTTACCAAAGGTAAAGGCGTTTAAGAAAATCCCTGCTTCCTTGGTTGTGGTTGTTCTTGGTGCACTTGTGGTTGGCGTGTTCAATTTAAATGTTTTGACAATCGGTGATTTATACACAATAAGCTCGGGTATGCCATCAATGAAAATTCCGGAGCTTAGTTGGGACAAGGTAATCAGCCTAATTCCAAATGCATTTACAATCGCTATACTTGCCGCAATTGAGTCGCTTCTTTCCTGTGTTGTATCTGACAAAATGATAGATGATAAGCACAACTCAAACACAGAGCTGATTGCACAAGGTCTTGGTAATATTGCATCAGGTCTTTTTGGTGGTATTCCGGCAACGGGCGCTATTGCAAGAACATCGGCAAACGTTAAAAACGGAGGCAGAAGCCCAATCTCCGGTATGGTACACGCAGTAGTTTTGTTGTTGGTTTTATTGGTTCTTATGCCATACGCAAGTTGGATTCCAATGCCTGTTATTGCAGCGGTGCTTTTGATGGTAGCATACAATATGAGTGAATATAAGCACTTTTTCCATATTTGCAAAACAGCAAAGAAAACAGACGTAATCGTTCTTATTTTAACATTTGCTCTAACAATTATTTTTGACTTGGTTGTAGCTATTGCAGTAGGTCTTGTTGTAGCAGTTATATTCTATATCTTTAGAGCACCAAAAAAGCAAAAAAGAGTATAAAAAAAGAGGTCTTATGACCTCTTTTTAATTTTAGTTGTGCCCTAATATGAAGATTATTTGCTTTGCTCAAACAACCACTTGGCTATCTCCGTGCTGTTGCCAGCATAGTCCCAAACATTGTGGCCGTAGCCTTCCTTTAGGTCGGCAATACAGAGAGTTCCACCTGCGTCAGCTATTGCTTGACACATAGCCTCGGTTCCTGTGTATGGAACAACATTGTTTTCACGGTCGTTTTTGCCGTGTACTGCCCAAATTGGAATAGATGTTAAGAATGGTGCTTGGCTAACATCAGCGCCACCGCATAGCGCAACTGCACCGGCAAACATACTTGTGTTTCTCATTAGTAAATCCCAAACGCCAAAGCCACCCATAGAAAGTCCCATAAGGTATAGTCTATTTGTGTCAACATTTAAGTCGCACTGTGCGCTAGTGATAATTTCCACAACGCAAGTAAGCTCGTTTGAAACAGGGACATTGTCAATGCTATAGTTTCCAACTCCCCAAGGAGTGTCAACCCATTGTTGGTTAGATGGGCATTGTGGACAAATTATAATTGCGTCCATATAAGGTGAATTCTCTTGATTAAATAGGTTGCTAACCATATTTTTCAGCTGTGAGGTGTTGTCATTTCCACGCTCGCCTGCACCGTGCAAGATGGTGAGTAGAGGATATGATTTTGATGGATCATAGTCTGATGGAACATAAATTCTATAAGGAATAACGGTTGTGCCATCACTTGCCTCATAGGTTTCGGCATCGAAAATATTCAAAAGTAGGTTAGCATCAAATGCATTATACTTATTCTTTAAATATTCTGCATAGTTGTAGCTCTTATACTCGCTTTCTTGATAAGTAAAGCAGGTGTCGGCAGTTAATGTAAGTGAGCTTTCGCTATTAAAAAGCTCTAGCTTAGCAACATCTAGCATATAACTATATAGATATTTGTTTGGTGCGTATATAAAGAGGTCGTCCCCACAAACATCAAAGATAAAGTCGTTTGAGGTAGCTATCTTGCGCTTTACATATTTGGAATTTGTACTTGCCATACCGATTACAATTTCGTGTGTGGCGCTTGGCTTTTCATAATAGTCATATACAGGGAGCAAAACACCATATTTTGTTGTTATATGTGTTGCAAGCTCATTTGCAAATAGCTCAAGGTCCTTATTTTCATATTCATATACTATAATAAAGTCGCTAGAGCCGTCCTTAATAATTGTTAAATCCTCGTCCGTTGGCTCAGGTGCCCATAGCCCCTCACCACAAACAGAGCAGTAGCCGTTTACATCATTGTGCCCCTGTGCCTTTATTACCTCTTGCTTTATAAGCACCTCTTTACAAACGATACAGCTCTTTCCCGCGGTTAGTCCGTCCTTTGTACAGGTAGGCTCAACAGATTTAAGCTCTTGCTCAAGGTGTCCCTTTGATGGTATTGTATTTTGCTCAGTAAGTATTTCCCCACATACAGAGCACTTAGTGCCTGATGTTTTTCCATCCTCGGTACAGGTTGGCATAACGGCTGGGATTGTTTCCTTTGTATGCCCAAGCGCTGGGAGAGCTATGCTAGGAATAATACAAAGCTCACATTTTTTACAAGCTGTATAGTCTGGCATACCATCTTTAGTACAGGTTGGTGCTGTGCCCTTGACAAGCTCTAGCTCGTGCTCACATTCTTGGCTTGTGCTAGTGTTAGTGTTTGTCTCTGTGCTTGGTTCGGTATTACTATTGGTGTCCGTGTTATTACAAGCTGTCAAGAATACCACAAGCAACATAATTAATGCAAGGCAGGATAATAATCCTTTTATCTTCATAAAACCACTCCTTAATATGTTCTATATTTATGGTAGCATATAGTAAGAAAAAAGTCAAATAAAAAAGCTCGTTTTAAACGAGCTTATTTTTTCTTCTTAGATGGATCAAGGAGCACCATTTTCCTTAAAGCTTTAACAAATGGCTTATAGAAAACCACAACAAGCACCACATTCATTGCACATTTAATCGCATTAAATGGCAAGAAAACAGGAAGTAGCATATCAGCCACAGCCTCACGAGGGATTTGCATATAAATCGGTGTTATTAGGTAGTTCCAAAGTAGCATTAGTATAATTGTAACGACAGAGGAAATGCCAAGCCCGATAAGTGCTGTTTTAAATTGGCGATTTTTCTTATAGAGAAGTGATGGAATAAGTGCAAAGCTAACGCTTGAAATAATGTTCATTATAAAGCCGATTATTTGCGTTGTGCTAATGGTAACAGCCTCTATAAATGCAACAGCAACGCTAATTATTATAGTAGCCAAAGGACCGAGAGCAAAGCCTGCAATAACAATAATTGCATCCTTTGGGTCAAAGCTCAAAAATCCTGCAAATCTAATAGGAATTAAATTGCCTATATTTGTAAGTATAAATGCAATAGCGGAGAAAAGTCCGCATACTACAATGTTTCTAGTTGTAAATTTCATAAAAGCCCTTTCTTTGGGGAAATAAAAAATCCGCCATATCGAGGCGGAAAGCATAAAAAGAGCATATGTATGCTCATCTTCTTTCATTCAGACTATACTGCCGGTCTTGGAATCACACCAAGTCTGCCATTGGCTCGTGGACTAATCAAAGGATATTACCACCGATAAGGAATTTCACCTAACCCCGAAGATATTTTATTTTGTTTGATAGTATTTTATCACTATTTTCTCCTTATGTCAAGTTTTTGTTTACAAAAGAGAGCACGTGTGTTAAAATATATGTGAAAATATATTATTTAAGAGGTAAATATGAAGAAGCGTATTTGCTTAATCCACACAGGTGGAACAATAGGAATGGTCAAGGGAGAAAACGGATATTTGCCAAAAGAGGGATATCTTGAAAACGTGCTTGAAACTATTTCCGATTTAAAATCACCCGAAATGCCCGATTTTGATTTTTATGAGATGTCGCCACTGCTTGACTCATCTAATATGGCAGTAGATGATTGGAATAGAATAGGTGAGGAGATAGCAAAAAGATATAATAGCTATGACGGCTTTGTTATCTTGCACGGTACAGATACAATGGCATATACAGCCGCCGCCCTTTCCTTTATGCTTGAAAACTCAAACAAGCCGGTTATTTTGACAGGCTCACAAATACCGCTTTGCGAGATAAGAAGTGATGGCGTTGATAATATAATCACCTCGCTTTTAATAGCCGGTAGTGGCAGAATAAATGAGGTTTGCTTATACTTCGGTGGCAGACTGCTCCGTGGTAACCGTGCAACTAAAATGTCAGCCGATGGGCTTCTTGCCTTTGACTCACCAAACTGTCCTCGTCTTGCCGAGGCAGGCATAACAATAAGATACCTACCATACACAAAGCCTGAGATTGACACGGACAAGGAATTTTCTCTTTGCAAGCTGGAAAATGTGCCGATTGGAGTTTTAAAGGTTTTTCCGGGTATATCGTTCCCGATTTTTGATAAATTAATGACCGAAAAATTAAAGGGCATCGTGCTTGAAACCTTTGGTGCAGGTAATATTCCGGGCGAGGGAGATAGCCTTTTACCTATTATTAAAAAGGCGTTTTCAGCAGGCTCACTGATTACAGTTTGCTCACAATGTCCACAGGGCACGGTATCTCTTGGTGCATACGCAACCAGCTCACCTCTTAAGGAGGCAGGAGCAATAAGTGGCTACGATATGACAACCGAGGCTGCCGTTGCTAAGCTATACTATCTATTTAGTAAGGGCTATTCAACAAGTGAGATAAAAGCACTTATGGAAGAAAATTTACGCTCAGAGCTTACAAAATAGAAAAAACTATTGACAATATTACTTTAGTATGCTAAAATTTTAACATATCACATAAGCGAAAGCTTAAGCACATTAGCGAAAAAGCGTTGAAGTGTGTTTTGGTGTTGCTTTAAAACCGTTGAAGCGGAGATAACGTCAAATAAGACTATACAGAGAGCTCGTTAAGGTGAGAGTCGGGCAAGAAACTGTTTGGCAAATGGACCGCTGAGGGCGTGGTCAAAGGCATAGGCTGAGTATTCCACGACGTAAGACACGCGTAAGATGTCAGGGGTATATAGCGTACCCGGCAGAAATCAAGGTGGCATAACGGATATTTATTCGTCCTTGACCTTTGTCAAGGGCGAATTTTGTATTTTTCGAGGTTTATTATGAAAAAATTAGACAAGCGATGGCGACTCTTTATTAAATTTTGAAATCTAACATATTTATAAATTAAGGAGAATTATTATGGAATTTAATGGAGTTAATTTTGATACATACTTTAAAAACTATCCAAACGAGGAAGGCTTTTTTGGCAAATACGGCGGAGCATATGTATCTCCGGAACTAAAAAAGGCTATGGAGGAAATAGCCGAGGCTTACTTCACAATTTGTAAGAGTGCAAAGTTTATAGCTGAGCTACGCAGAATAAGAAAGGATTTTCAAGGTCGTCCAACACCGATTTCGCATCTTGAACGTCTTTCAAACAAGCTCGGTAATGTGCAAATCTATGTTAAGCGTGAGGACTTAAACCATACAGGCGCACACAAGCTAAATCACTGTATGGGTGAGGCTCTACTTGCTAAATATATGGGCAAGAAAAAGGTAATTGCAGAGACAGGAGCAGGTCAACACGGTGTTGCCTTGGCAACTGCTGCCGCTTACTTTGGTCTTGAGTGTGATATTTATATGGGCTCAGTTGATATTAAAAAACAAGCTCCAAATGTAGCGAGAATGAAAATTCTTGGTGCTAATGTAATTGAGGTAACAGAGGGACTACAAACTCTAAAGGAAGCGGTTGATGCCGCATTTGCAGCTTATGTAAGAGAATACAAGGATGCAATTTATTGTATCGGCTCAGTTCTTGGCCCACATCCTTTCCCAATGATGGTAAGAGATTTCCAAAGCGTTGTTGGAATTGAGGCAAGAGAGCAATTTGTAGGTATGACAGGCGAGCTACCTGACGCAGTTGTTGCTTGTGTTGGTGGTGGTTCAAATGCGATGGGAATTTTCTCGGGATTTTTAAACGACCCTGTTGACATTTACGGAGTTGAGCCTCTTGGCAGAGGTGAAAAGCTAGGCGACCACGCAGCAAGCCTAAAGTATGGCGAAGAGGGAATTATGCACGGCTTTAACAGTATTATGCTAAAGGGCGAGGACGGAGAGCCTGCTCCTGTATATTCAGTGGCTAGCGGACTTGACTATCCATCCTCAGGCCCGGAACACGCATTCTTGCACGACCTTGGCAGAGTAAAATATGACGTTGTAAATGATGAAGAAACAATTGATGCCTTCTTTGAGCTTTCACGACTAGAGGGAATTATTCCAGCTATTGAAAGCGCACATGCGGTTGCATATGCAATTAAACTAGCGAAGAAGATGGGCAAGGGCTCTATTCTTGTTAACCTTTCGGGCAGAGGCGACAAGGATATGGACTACATCATCGAAAAATACGGCATTAGATAAAGAGGCAGTCAGATGTGGGTAAAACCGAAATCACGATTATAAGCTAAGGGACTTTTTCTCCCAGTCGAATTAGCTTACAATGGTGTGCCCAATAAAGAATAATAAGGAAAAAAGAGGTCTA
>JAGAMD010000026.1 GCA_017624905.1 Clostridia bacterium
ACGCCACCCGTCAGCTTCCTCAATCAGAAAATCGGTAGAAAAGCAAGTATAGACAATGCCGGATTTCATTTTGTAATTTCCGTTTTTAAGGCGTTCTATGGGCTTTGCAAAATCCTTTGTCTTTTCGATCATACTCGTATCAACTCCACGCTTTGCATCACCCTTGTGGATATAGCAATAGAGACAGCCATCGCTGCACTTTTTGCAACCTCTCCACGGATTCCACATTGCCATATTCTCACCTCGCAAATTGTAATTTTCGATGGGATTATTATATCATATTTCTATGAACTTTTCAACCGATTTGGCTTTTCTTTGTTTAATGCAGTTTAAAATTTGAGGGCTGACGATTGATTTCGTCAGCCCTCGCTTTTTTCATCATCGCGACAAATTGGAATTGGTTTAACCAAATGTGCTGTGGATTTTTTCGCAACAATCGGCGGTATGCTTCATAAGAAATTCGCCGTGTCCAAACCCTTCCATGATTTCCTCATCAAAATTCGGCAAATATTTTTTGAGGATGTTGTGAGATTTAATTGCATATGGCTCTTTGCTTCCACACCACAGATGAACCATCGTCTGATTATGTGCAATCTCAGGGCGTGTGCGGTAGGTGTAATTTTCAAGAAAATTGCGATCCACCGTTTCATCGCTGGCATTCATATACATCCCCGCTGTTAATCCGTCTGCCATTTCTTCAAGGGATGTCCCCATAAGTGTCATCATAATATGAATTAAAGCGGGAAACTTGCCTGTATTCTTATACTTCTTAAACATCCACGCCGTCACCTTTGCAGACAACTTACCTTGATGTGCCACATAACACCCGTCCATAATCACCGTGCCGAGGTCAACCTTGTTACGAGTGAGCAGTTCTGTCAACATCAAGCCACCCTGCGATGCGCCATAAGCACCGTGTATTTTGCCATCATAGTGTTGACGGATATACTCTTCAATCTGCCGCGCTTGATCGGCAAAGGACGTGAAATCACCGCTACCATCATAAAAGCCATCCTGTGCAGGGATAATTAAGCGATAATACGCCTCTAACGGTTTGAGCATCTCATACTCGCTGTGCCAATCCTGCATCATACCATGCAGTAACAAAACAGGAGGATTATTCTTATTTCCAAATTCATTAAACAGCATAATATTGACCTCACAAATTCTTATTTATCGATGAGTTTATTATATCATATTTCTATGAACTTTTCAATCGATTTGGCTTTCCTTTGCTTTCTGCGATTCAAATTTTGAAGGGTGCGGTAGATTTCGTTAGACCCTTTTGTACTTTTCATTTTGATAAATTGGAATTTGTCAATTACATCGGTGTTCCTACTTCAATTAAGTTACCGTCTAAATCGTAAAATCGAATTACTTGTTGCCCCCAACTATGTGTCATAAGACGGTTTACATATTCAATAGAGGGGTATAGTCTTTCCAATTTTTCAATAAAAGACTCAACATCCTGTTCTTCAAAATACAGTTCGCAAGAGTTGCTTTTTGGAATAATATCTCTATCTAAAAACGATTTCCATATCTTCTCATCTTGAAGTACAAGACCTTCTGTTAAAATCATATTTCCGTCATTGTCAAGCACCATATCTAAGCCGAACAGGTCATGATAGAACTGTCTTGATTTTTCTATATCTTTAACAACGATCAAAATGTTCTTCAGCTTCATATTATATCTCCGTCAAATTCTTATTTTTCGGTGAGTTTATTATATCATAAAATCAGCTTGAATTCAATCTATTTTCCGTGGGCAAAAGGAAACTCGACTTACTAAAAGTCGAGTTTTGTAATTTATTCAAACAAAATTCCTAAGAAAAACGCACTTATGTGTCTGCTTTTTTTATTTTACGATAACCGATACGCCATCGGGGATTGCGACTATTTTGGGTGAGTCTAGCTTTAAAATTTGCTTTGCTAATTTTAAAGCCTCGTCGATTGAATGTGATGGTATCATATGCATATTTTGAATAGTTTGGTCATCCATATCAGAAATATAGATAACTGTTGCGTGCATAAGTACACGGAGCAGTACCTGTGTTTGCCATTGGTCAGGTACGGTCTCGCTTTTATCTCTATTTAAAAAATCCTGCATTGTTTTATTTATGTCAGGCTCAGAAGCTAGCTGACGGTAGAAATGGTCGCCACCTATTCCGTCGTTTGACTTGGCCAGCATAATAATTACACCGCCCTTTTTTACAGTTGACTCCCCTGCTGTCATTCCCTTTACGGCTTGATAGACATTTTGGTCAAGCGGATAGCCACCATTGGTTGTAATTACTATATCTGCCTCTTTTTTGTCGACTTGACACTCTCTAAAAAGAAAGTCTGTTCCCTTTTTATGTGCCTTTTCAAGGTCGCCGGCTACTGCATAGATAACTTTCTTTTTATCATTTAAAATTACATTTACTATATATGTAAGCTTTGCTTTTTTGGCAGCCCATAGCATATCATTGTGCATAGGATTGCCCTCTAAAATTCCTGTTCTTGAATTTGGGTGAGCAATAAACTCCGAAGAGTGGTTAGCAAGGACGGTTCTTCTTGCACATACGCCCGGCAAAAGGCTCTTGCGACCTCCTGAAAATCCTGCAAAGAAGTGTGGCTCAATAAAGCCCTCTGAAACTAGCAAATCAGCCTCATATGCTATTTTATTTATCACACAGTCGCCACCTGATGGTAATGTGCCTATGCTAACTAACATATCCTTTTCGTCGCAGTCGTGTATATAAATATTTTCGTTTTTTACTATATCCTCGCCGAATTTACTTATTAATTCGTCCCTTGTTGTGCCACGATGACAGCCTGTTGCAATTAATATTGTAATTTTTGCATCCGGTGAGCCCTCTCTTATTTCCTTTAGCATATTAGGAATAATTAGCTTACTGGGTACCGGACGAGTGTGGTCACTTGCTAAAATTACTACATTTTTCTTGCCATATGCAAGTTCCTTTAGCCTTGATGTGCCCTCTGGGGTTTCCATAGCTTCTAAAACCAACTCTTTGCCTGTTTTGTAAGGATTATAATGATTTATAGAGGATTCAAGGACTGCTATTAATTCCTCATCCTTAAAGGAATATTCTATCGTTTCTTTTCCGTATGGAAACAACACCTTTTTCATTGCTTTTCCCTCTTTACTGTTTTTATTTGTACTCTTTCATATAATCCTATGATTAACGGAATCAAAATAAATTGCAATAAAATTCCCGGAATGGCATCTAAAAATCCGCCTGTAACAAATGCACCGATTGTAAATGCTTTTTTACCTATGCCGAGCAAAATTGCTTTTGATATTCCCCATACTACTCTTCCGGCAAGCATAGAGGTAACAAGAGAAATTAAGAGCCAACCACGGCTTGCTTTTTGCTTTTTTAAATACATAATGCCTATTACTAATCCATAGGTTGCAAGCTCAAGTGCCATCCAAATTGCGTTTGGATAAAGTGGTGGCATACCAAAGGTAACGCTTCTTATAAACGGAAGTAAAATGCCAATCATAAATCCGTATTTTGGTCCACACAATATGCCACAAAGCATAACCGGTATGTGCATAGGCAAAAGTGTATCGCCTATTTCCTTTATCTGTGCTGTAAAGAGTGGCAATACAATTCCCACAGCTAAAAAAACAGCCGATAAAACTAACTTTCTTAGATTAATGCGCTCCATATTGCCCTCCTCTTGCTTAAATATGCTTTATTATACCATATTATTTTTATATGTTCAAGTGTATATTGACACTTGCATTTTTTGATGTTATACTGATTTAAAATAATATAAGGAGGGTTTTATGAAAAGAATTAGCTTGTTTATTTGTCTTGTTTTCTGTGCATTGCTATTTTCCTGTGGAAAAAGTGATTATACAGTAACCGCTGAAAGCAAGGAGCCTATCAGCACTAACACAACCGGCGACACCTTGTATATTGTAAACATCTCCACTCGCTCATATCATTTGCCCTCTTGCTATATCTTAAATAACACCAAAGAGGAAAACAAAAGAGAAACCTACGATATTGAGTTTTTAACCGAGCGTGAATATACTCCCTGCAAAATATGTATTGATAACGACTAATTGCCAAATATTGGTCATTGACTTTTTACAATATGTAAATGTATACTGATATTAAGGAAATATTTACATAAGAGGTCGAAATGAAAAGCAAATGGATTGCACTTACCTACTGCCTTTTTTGGGGATATCTGGGAGCACATAAATTCTACGAGAAAAAATATCTTTTAGGCATTACATATCTATTTACAATGGGACTTTTCGGCTTCGGGGTAATACACGACGCTTTAGCCATTTTATCAAGAACTAATTATAAATAGAAGGACACCATATAGGTGTCCTTTACTTTTATTTTTTGTTTTTTCTTCTGTAAAGAAGTAAGCCTACTGCCATTATTACGGCAAAGACAATTAAGTAAAACAAAACAGGGAACGAGAAATTTCCAAGCTCCTTTGCACTTTGATATTTTGATATTCCGTGAGCATAAACTGCGACAAAAACCATAAAGAGCGAGGCAATTATTGCAAGTATCGGCATAACTATGTTTTTAAACACATCCTTCTTGCCCTCTTTTACGATAAACATAACAAAAATAGGAATATAAAGTGCGTAGATTGTTATAATTGGAAGCTCTGATGAATCAAAGCTGAAAACACCAAAGATTGGATTAGTTAAATTTGCACCGTAGAAATAGAAGAACCAAGCCCCTGCAAAAAGAAGAGTAAGTGCACCGGAGTTTGCAGGCATATTAGTTTGTGGGTCAAGCTGTGCAAAGGTTTGTGGCTTTGGCCCGTTTCCTCTTACAGACAATGAGTATAGTGAGCGAGTATTTGCAAGCATAAGTCCATTTAAGGTGCCCAAGCACGAAACAACTATAAATACATTAAGAATAGTGCTACCTACACCACCGAAAAGATTTTTAAAGGCAACCGTTGCACCACCTGTTCTTAATTCATCAACCGATGCACCACCGACCAAGCCTACAAAATATAAAATATATATAGCCATTATAATAGCAGTTCCTATTACAAGTGCACGAGGAAGATTCTTTTTAGGCTCCTTTAATTCAGAGTTTATTGATGTTGCAATTATCCATCCCTCGTACGCAAAGGCAGCTGCTCCAATTCCTGCAAAAATGCTGTCAAAGCCTGCTCCGCCAAATGCACTCTCCGCACCCTTAAATGCATCAACCGTGTTTCCGTTAATAAGTCCGGCTATTGTGCCAACAACAACGATTATTCCAAGTGGAATTAGCTTAACAACCGTTGCACTAACCTGAAATTTTCCGGCAATTTTAGGAGAAAGCACATTAACTGCATAAGCAAGGCATAGATAAAGACCGCCAAGTGCCATACAAAGACCGCCTGTTATATCGTCTGAGCCAAACAAAACAAGTGTATATCGAGCCGACACCCAAGCGAGTACTCCCGTCATTGCAGGATAATAAATCGTGGTCAAAAACCAACCTATCATATATGCATAGCGTGGACCGACAATAGACTCAGCATAGTCAACTACGCCATTGACTCTAACGTATTTTGTGCCGAAATTTGCAAAATTAAAGGCACAAATTATCATTACAATTCCACCAATTACCCAAGCAAGTATGCCAATGAGCATATTACCGCCGGTGTAGTTTAATATATCCTGTGCCTTGAAAAACACGCCGGAGCCGATAACAATGCCAACCACCATACAAATGGCAGTAAACAAGCCATAACGCTTTTCCATTTGGTTCTTTTCCATATAAATATCTCCTAATTTATATATTTATTATATTTTATCATAGCCAAAAAGAAATGTAAATATTTATTTTTCTTTACGAGCTTACTACACTTGTCTTTATTTAGCACATCTACTCTTTGCTTTGAGGTAGTGTAAAGAAAAACGCACACGAAAAAGTGTGCGTTTCTTATTTGTTACTCTCTAATTCCAAACAAAAGCTCACCATAATCAGGCATTGGCCAATACTCACGCGCGGTTAGCTTTTCAGCCTCGTCACAAGTATTTCTTAGCTCATTCATATTAGCTAAAACAACGCTTTCATATGATTTCGCTTTTTCGGCAGCATCCTTAATTTGAGACACTTCCTTGCGTTTTTCTTCAAGCTCAAGCGTTAGCTTATATGCTTCTGTACAGAGGGTGGAAAGCTTTCTGCCAACCTCTGTTTCATATCCTATATCAAAGCCAAGCTCACACTTTTCATTGACAGCACGTGCCAAATCCTTGGCGTATTTTGATATAGCGGGAATAATCAGCTTCTTTGCCATATCAATCATTGTGAGTGCCTCAATATTGATTATCTTTGAGTAGCTTTCAAGCAAGATTTCGCATCTTGAACGAAGCTCCTTCTCGCTAAACACCTTATTCTTTGTATAGAGCTCGATATTCTTCTCGTCAAGTAGATGTACAAGTGCATCAGGAGTTGATTTTAGGTTTGATAGTCCTCTGCCCTCTGCCTCCTTAATCCAAGCGTCATCGTAGCCGTTGCCGTTAAAGAAAATTCTCTTGTGGTTTTTGATTGTATTTCTAATAAGCTCGTGCAAGGTGCCATTGAAATCCTTTGCCTCGCTTAAAACATCATAGAACTCATTTAAAACCTCGGTAACTGCTGTATTAATTGCTGTGTTTGTATCAGCAATTGAAGCGTTTGAGCCAAGCATACGGAATTCAAACTTATTACCTGTAAATGCAAATGGTGATGTACGGTTTCTGTCCGAGGTATCCTTAGGGAACTTAGGAAGAATATGCACACCAACACGCATAACAGCCTTTTCCTTAGTGCCTATCTTAACACCCTTTTCAATTCCGTCAAGAATTTCTGTAAGCTCCTCACCGAGGAATATGGAAATAACAGCCGGTGGTGCTTCATTTGCACCTAGACGATGGTCGTTTCCTGCACTTGCAACTGATATACGAAGCACATCCTGATAGTCGTCAACTGCCTTGATTACAGCACATAGGAATAGTAAAAATTGTGCATTTTCACTTGGAGTTTCACCGGGCTCAAGTAAATTCATACCTGTGTTGGTGGATAAAGACCAGTTGTTGTGCTTACCACTACCATTTACGCCATCAAAGGGCTTTTCGTGTAGTAGGCAAACAAGACCGTGCTTTCTTGCAACCTTTTGCATAAGCTCCATTGTTAGCTGGTTATGGTCGGTTGCAAGGTTTGTTGTTGTGAATATAGGAGCAAGCTCGTGCTGAGCAGGAGCTGCCTCGTTATGCTCTGTTTTAGCAAAAACTCCAAGAGCCCAAAGCTCGTGGTCAAGGTCCTTCATAAATGACTTAACCTGTGGCTTGATTGTGCCAAAATAGTGGTCATCAAGCTCTTGTCCCTTTGGAGGCATTGAGCCAAATAAGGTTCTTCCTGTATAAACTAAGTCCGGACGCTTGTTGTATGTTTCCTTATCAACCAAGAAGTACTCTTGCTCAGGGCCAACCGTTGGCTTAACTGAGGTAACATCCTCGTGACCAAAAAGACGTAATATTTTAACTGCTGCTTTGTTTAGAACCTCCATTGAGCGAAGGAGTGGTGTTTTTTTGTCAAGAGCCTCTCCACCATATGAGCAAAATGCGGTTGGAATACAAAGTGCTCCGTCCTTAATAAATGCATATGAGGTTGGGTCCCAAGCAGTATAGCCTCTTGCCTCAAAGGTGGCACGTAGTCCGCCTGACGGAAATGAGGATGCGTCGCTTTCTCCCTTTACAAGCTCCTTGCCGCTAAAATCCATAATAGCAGTTGAATTGTCCTTAGGAGAAATAAAGCTATCGTGCTTTTCAGCTGTGATACCCGTCATCGGCTGGAACCAATGCGTATAGTGGGTAGCACCCTTTTCTATTGCCCAATCCTTCATAGCATTTGCAACCTCGTTAGCGAGGGATAAATCAAGATGCTTTCCATTTTGAATGGTGTTTTGAATAGAATCGTAAACCTCTTTTGGTAAACGCTCCTTCATAACTCTGTCATTAAACACCATTGTGCCGAAAAAGTCAGTAATTGCCTTCATAAAGCTCTCCTTTAGTCAAATTTGTCTAATTTGATTAATAATATATGATTATACTATTTTTAATTTTATTTGTCAATAGCACATATTGTTACACTTTTTTCTATATTTTGTGTTTTATCACAAAAAACTCTTGAAAATTATATATATATTGTGATATAATATTTTCGTATTGTTGTAGTGATGTTTCGCTATGATAAAATTTGTTTTTCGAGGTGAGCTTATGAGATGCCCACATTGTGGATATGAGGACAGCAAGGTTATTGATTCACGTCCTGTTGACGAAAACTCTAGTATAAAAAGGCGTAGGGAGTGTCTAAGCTGTGGTGCTCGTTTTACCACATTTGAAACTGTTGAGACCGTACAGCCTATGGTTATAAAAAAAGACGGCTCTCGTGAGTATTTTGACAAGAATAAGCTACTTGTCGGCATTATAAAGGCTTGTCAAAAAAGACCTGTTAATGCAACACAAATCGCTAACCGTGTTGAGGCTGAAATTTTAAACTCTCTTCGCGGAGAAATTACATCTACCGAAATTGGCGAAATCACTATGAATGAGCTTATTAAGGCTGATGACGTTGCATACATACGCTTTGCTTCAATTTACAAGGACTTCTCTAATGTTGAAACATTCCTTGAGGAAGTAAAGAAAATCAAAGAAAATTAATATATAGCACCTACACAGGTGCTATTCTTTATCAAATTTTGCGAAAAAGCTCGAATTTTTAGATAAAAGATAAGTATTTTCACTTATCTAGGGAGAAAAAATGAACGTTTACGATTTTGATAGGACTCTTTTTCCCGGAGATTCATCAATGCACTTTTGGGCATTTTGTAAAAAAAGATATCCTAAAATTTGGCTGCATTTTCCCGGTGGAATCACAAAAATGGGATTTTATAAGCTGGGATTTTTCACTTGGGGAGAGGTAATGGAAAAGTTCTTCACCTTTATGAAATACCTGCCGAATAAGGAAGCTATGATTGAGGAGTTTTGGGACAAAAAGGTTACTAAAATTTATCCTTGGTACAAGGAAAGGCAAAAAGAGGACGATATTATAATTTCTGCAACTCCTTATTTTATAATTAGACCTATTGCCCTTCGTCTAGGCATAAAAAACGTTATAGCGACCGATATGGACATAAACACATATAAAATCAACGGTCTTGACTGTACCGGAATACAAAAGGTCGTTCGCTTTAAAGAAGAATACGGAGATGCAAAAATCGACGAGTTTTATTCTGACTCTTATTCCGATATGCCACTTGCTGAAATTGCCGAAAAAGCTTATATGATTGGAAAGCACGGTGAGATTACCGATTGGGATTTTACAAATAAAAAGGGGCAAAAAAAGAGCGACAAGATAACTAAAAGATATACAAAGCTTGCTTGGAAAAAAGCAAGAAAAGAGCTACAAAAAACTGAAAAGAAATTGTTCAAGGAAGAAAAGCAAAATGATAAATAAAAAGTCGGACACGTGTCCGACTTTTTTATTAAAGGTACATTTTTGATAGCTCGTCTATTCTCTTTTCAAGCTCCTTGTCAATTATTAGGTGCTTGTATTTTTCTATATATCTTTTAAGTGCTAGCCTGTTTATTTCTCTAGGTTTACCGCCTAGCTTTGTTAAAAGGTTGTCTGAAAAGATTTTTTGCAAAGCATTTTCGTTAATTTTTATTCCCTTTAGCTTGTGGTCATCAAATGACATTAATTCCTCGTCGGTTGCTAAAAAACGATAAACACGATCGCAGAGCCACTTGCCTGCCTCCATATAAACTGGGAAATCCATATCTGTTCCAAAGATTATTCTGTCAGCATATTTCTCGAAAAAATTCTTAAAATACTCAGGGTGCTTCTCAAATCCGATATACATTTCGCCCCCCGGAGTAATATCAACACATAAATTTGGATATGTATCAAGAAGTCTGCTTAGCTTTTCGGGATATTCAGCTGAGAAGAAAAAATGAGCTAGGCAAAGATTTAGTCTTGGATGCTTTTTAAGTACGTTTTCAACCTGTGTATATAGGTCGTCAAAGCTTGGATATTCTCCGTTTCCGTAATACCAATGCTTATTGATTCTTTCCTCTGTTGCCTCAGTCCAAAAACACTCCGGATCACGTACGTGCATTAATATATATGTGCCGTTTTTCTCCATTTCGCTGAATGCCGGTTCAAACATCTCACTATCAAGTGGTTTGCCCACTCTTACATATAAATTCGGCTTACCCTCTAGCATTTTTATACCGTCAAAGCCTATTTCCATAAGTTCCTTGTACTGTGTTGCTAAGTCCATACCGTCCATTTCCTCTGTTTTCGCCGGATAGCTTGGGTAAATATATCCACCATAGGAAAAGGTATCCTTGTTGAGCAACTTATAAAACGCACAAATAATATTGTTGCTAACATCACGTGGGACAGGAACAGCATTGCCCGATGGCAATGGGGCTAGTGCTATATATTTTAAGCCACACTCTTTTCTGTATTCCTCAAGCCCGTGCAAGAACTCTATATTGTTTTGCTTGTCATACCACATATGCATATGAATATGACCATCAATTACATCTTCAACATCAGGGAACGGAATTTTTAAATAATCTGCCATAATTTGCCTCTCTTTAATTGTTTACAATTAAATATTATCATCTATTGAATCAAAAATCAATAAAATATTGACATTAAAATTAAAAAGCTTTATAATAAATACGAAATATAGACATTTTTGTGGGAAAGCACGGTGAAATTCCGTCACAGCAGTCACTACGGTCATAGCCCGAATGCCACAATCTTGTTTTTGGTGAAATTCCAATGGTAAAATCGGTTTTGGGCATATGAAAACCGAAAGCCAAAGAGCCTTTCTCGTTTTGAAGAGAGTGTTTATTTTTGCTCTTTGTCCTGCCCTTTTCGGGTGGGATTTTTATCTTATATTTCAAAATATAAAAAAGGAGAAGAAAAATGAAAAGGATTTTGTCGCTAAGCGTTGCTTGTCTTATTCTTTTAAGCGCTCTATTTATAGCTTCTTGCGGTGGCAAGGAAAGTGAAACAGAGCTAAGCTTTACATTTGAGGTTGTGCATCTTGATGGCACAGAAAAGACCTTTGAAGTAAAAACCTACAAGACAATTTTAGCTGATGCACTTACGGAAAAGGGCTATATTTCCGGCTACAAGAGTCAATATGGCTTAACTGTTGAAACTGTCGATGGTGAAACACTTGATTGGAACACAAGTGGCGCTTATTGGGCGCTTTATATCAACGGTGAATATGCTATAACCGGCGTTAGCACAACAACTATTGAAGATGGTGCAACATACACCTTCAAGGCTGAAAAAATGTAATAAAAAAGGGACTCATTTGAGTCCTTTTTTCTGTTTTATTCTCTATCAACAAACACAGAAGAAGCCCTCACGACTCGCTGTGCTTTCTCAACAAGAGGCTTCAGAGCGGAGAAAAATGCACGAGTGCGTGGTCGTCGCTGTACTGGTGTGCAGAGTAGCAATCGTGTATAGAAATCACATAAAGAAAAGAGGTCAAAGACCTCTTTTTTCCTTAAATTGTTTTATTGAAATAGGGCAACCATTGGTCGCCCTACTATATTAATTTAGTTTAATTGGCTTTTGTGATTTCGGTTTTGCCCGTATCTGACAGCCTCTATTTATCTGTTGTTGATAAGCTTTGTAAGCTCAACAGGATTTACAATTACGCCATCCTTGTATACACGCATATTGCCTGATGCAATCTCGTCGATAAGAACAACTTGACCGTTGTTGTAGCCAAACTCAAACTTGATATCCCAAAGGTCAAGTCCAATTGTCTTAAGGTCGTCAGCAACAATCTTTGTGATTTTGAGTGTTTGCTCCTTTAGGCTCTCAAACATTTCCTTTGTCATAACCTTAAGAGCTACAAGTCCCTCACCTGTTACTAGTGGGTCGCCCTTTGCGTCGTTTTTGAATGTACATTCAACATAACCGCCCTCAAGTGGTGTACCATCCTTAATGTATTCGCCATATCTACGGATAAAGCTACCTGTTGCAACTAAACGGCAGATAACCTCAAGTCCGCCACCACCAAGCTCTTTACCAAAGCATTCAGCAGGGAGAACCTCCATTGTAGCATTTTCAATATCAGCAGAAATATAGTGTGTCTTTATGCCTGCCTTCTTTAGCATTTCAAAATAATAAACAGATGTTTCAAGATTTGCCTTACCGATACCATCAATTGTAAGACCAACTGAGTTTTCACCCGGATCAAATACGCCGTCCTTACCTGTGCAATCGTCCTTGAACTTTAGAAGAACATTGCCATTTTCAAGTGCGTATACGTCTTTTGTTTTACCTGTATAAAGCTTTTTCATATTTTTTTCTCCTTTAATGCTTTAGCATTTCTTACAGAAATATTATAAATGCTAAAATTCATTTTTTCAATAGTTTTCGATAATTTTTTTGTCATTTTTTGCACTTTTTGTTTATTAAAGGGAGGAATGCTCTCCTCCCTTTTGGTTCTTTGCCTACTAATGCTTTCTCTTACTTTACCAAGAAGCGCTTAATTTTACGAGCCGCAGTTTTTTCAAATGGCTCTTTTCTCAACTCAACATCACCAATATGCTTATAAGAAGCAAGCTTTTGGTTGAGATCGTGAACTGCGTGATTGATTGCCTCATAGATTGTTTCATCATCGTGGAAACCATGCTTGTCACACTCTTCCATATTAGGAACAACAACCGCTACGATAACTACATCACCTGTATCCTTGTTTTCACGTCCTACAACTACTACCTCTTCAACAAGCGGTATTGACTCAAAGTATTCCTCAATTTCCTCAGGGAAGATGTTTTTGCCGTTTTCGGCAATGATAATATTCTTCTTTCTACCTGTGATGTAGATATAGTTTTTCTTACCGATATAGCCATAGTCACCTGTTCTAAACCAGCCGTCCTCGGTCATTACCTCTTGGGTTAGGTCAGGACGCTTGTAATAGCCGAGCATTACGTTCTTTCCTGTTACTACGATTTCACCGTAATCGTCCTCTTCTCTTTCCTTTTCAATGCGTACAGAAACGCCATCCATTGGTTTACCACAGGATGAAGGATTGTATTTATCAAGAGGAACAACAGAAATAAGTGGAGCACATTCAGTAATACCGTAGCCTTGCGACATTTGAACACCGATAGCGTGGAAGAACTTAACAATTTCCGGGTTAAGCGCTGCACCGCCTACAACTAGATATTTTAGTTTGCCGCCAAACACCTCGTGGATGTCCTTGAATACCTTTTTGCGAATATCGATACCAAATACACGTAGGAATTTAGTTAGCTTGATACCAAACTTAACCTTTTTGGTCTTGCCCTGCTTTTCGATATTCTTCCAAATTGTTTTATAGAAGGTTGATGCAAAAAGCGGAACAAGTGTCATAATTGTTGGCTTGTATTGCTTAATGTTCTTTGTTACGTATTTTATACCGTCACTTATAGCAATTGTTGCACCGAACATAAATGGTGCAAACATACCTGTTGCCATTTCATAGGTATGGTGAACAGGAAGGACTGATAAAATAAGGTCGCCAACCTTTAAAACACTGAACACAGGATAAATGTCGGTTTCAACAGCACAAATATTTCTTTGGTTAAGCATAACTCCCTTACTTGTACCTGTTGTGCCGGAGGTGAAAAGTAAGATTTGCATTTTTTCTGTATCTTGGTCAAAGAAATCAAACTTGTTTTCGTCGTTTGACTCATTATATTCCTTATAGAGCTTATCACCGTATGACATAAGATTTTTAAAGGTGATATATTTATCGCTGTCGTTATATTCCTCGTCAAGCTCCAAGGTAAATGCTGATTTATCGTTCATAATAAACTTTTCAGCACTCTTTATTTCCTCACCGTGCTCATTAAATAGGCTCTCAAAGGTTTTTGAATATACTATAACCTTTGCCTCTGCCACATTAGCAAAGTTTACTATTTCCTCAGGGAGTAAGCCCGGATCAAGTGGAACTATTACACCACCCGCAAATACAGTTGCCATATATGTTGCAACCCATTGCACAGTGGTTTCTCCCATTACGATAACCTTTTGATCCTTAACGCCAAGTGCATTCATAGCCAAAGTTGCTTTTCTTACGTAATGATAAAACTCATTATAGGTTACCTGTACCTCTTCATCCTTGACTCTGTTAAATCTATATAATATCTCATTAGGGAAAAGCTTGTTAGCTCTGTCAACAAGCTCATATAATGATTTTAGCTCAAATTTTTCGTTTGACATTTTTCTCTCCTTTTAGCCTTGAGTTTTTCCGTTTGCTATACCGGTAATTTCCTTGTCAAATTCATACATAATTTCATAAAAGCGCTCAATATCTGTACTTGGTACATTTTTGTTTACACAATGAACGTAATTTGCAACAATTCCATTTAGCTTTTCTATGACCTCTTCTCCACTTTGTGTGAGTGTGAAATTTGTCTTGTATTTTTTTGTAGGAATCTCCTCTTTTGTAATATATCCTTTTTCCAAAAGCTCATTTGTAACTCTGGATATAAATGCCTTATCAACGCCACAAGCATCTGCAAGTGAGGACGAGGAAAGACCGTTTTCTGTTTTTGAAAGCTGAAGCATACACATAACATGTGATGAACGCAGTCCGTATGGCTCCATTTCCTTGTCTGCTATTCTTTTTATGTTCTTTGAAATTCTTTCAATTAGCAAAACAAAGGGAGTGAATCTTGTATTGTCCATTTAGTCTCCTTTGATATTTTTACTTTACTTGTTGACAACTCAACATTTTAATTATACTACCATTTTGTCTGTTTGTCAAGTTTTTTATTGAAATTGAGCTTTTCGCAGAGTTTTATTCTTATTTTTGATATTTTTTTGATTTTTTATGTTGAAATTACATATTTGGTTATGATATACTAAGGTTAATAAAATATATTTAAAGGAGTTTTTCCAATGGCTAACAGATTTATTCTTAACGAAACATCTTATTTTGGTGCCGGTTCAAGAGAGGTTCTTGCTGGCGAGGTTGCAAAGAGAGGCTTCACAAAGGCTTTCATCGTTGCAGACAAGGATCTTATCAAGTTTGGTACAGTAAAGCTTGTTACTGACGTTCTTGGTTCATTCCCATACGAGATTTTCTCTAACTTCAAGGCTAACCCAACTGTAAACAATGTTAAAGCCGGTGTTGAGGCTTACAAGGCTTCAGGTGCTGACTTTGTTATTGCTATCGGTGGCGGTTCTGCTATTGATACATCTAAGGCTATCGCTATCATTATAAACAACCCAGAGTTTGCTGATGTTGTTTCTCTTGAGGGCGTTGCTGATACAAAGAAAAAGTGTGTTCCTATCATCGCTCTTCCTACAACAGCCGGTACAGCTGCTGAGGTTACAATTAACTATGTAATTACTGACGAAGAGTCAGGAAGAAAGATGGTTTGCGTTGACCCTAACGATATCCCTGTTCTTTCAATCGTTGATGCTGAGCTTATGGCTACAATGCCTAAGGGACTTACAGCTGCTACCGGTATGGATGCTCTTACACACGCAATTGAGGGCTACATCACAAAGGGCGCTTGGGAGCTTTCAGACCTTCTCGAAATCAAGGCTATCGAAATTATCGCTAACAACCTAAGAACAGCTACATATGAGGGCTCAAATATGAAGGCTAGAGAGGAAATGGCTCTTGGTCAATATGTTGCAGGTATGGCATTCTCTAACGTAGGTCTTGGATGCGTACACTCAATGGCTCACCCACTTGGTGCTAGATTTGATATCGCACACGGTGTTGCTAACGCACTTCTCCTTCCTATCGTAATGGAATTCAATATGCCGGCTTGCGAATCTAAATACTGTGATATTGCTAAGGCTATGGGCGTTGACACAACAGGTATGACAGTTTCTGAGGGTGCTAAGGCTGCTGTAGAAGCTGTTAAGAAGCTTTCACTTGACCTTGGTATTCCACAAACACTCCGTGAAATCAACATTCCAAAGACCGCTCTTGCTCAACTTGCTAACGACGCATTCAACGATGTTTGCACAGGTGGTAACCCAAGAGATATTACTGAGGCTGACATTCTTGAGCTTTACAAGAAAGCATATTAATTTATAACTGTTAAAATGCATAGGGGTAAGTCGTATGGCTTACCTCGTTGCACGTAAATACATACTTAAAGAGGAAATTATGAAAAACATTTTAGAAGCTAAATTTTTAACTGAATATTGTGCTACTGCTGCTAATATGTACCGTCTTGGTTGGGACGAGCGTAATGGTGGTAACATCTCATACCTACTAAAGGAAGAAGAGGTTAAGGAGGTTTTAGACGTTAATAACGTTCTACGTCTTATCCCTCTTGGATTTGATGCTACATATCTTGCAGGAAAGTACTTCCTTGTAAGTGGTACAGGTAAATACTTTAAGAACTTTGTTGCTGATCCGGAAAACAACGTTGGCGTTTTCAGAATTTCAGCTGACGGTCAAAATGCTGAGCTCCTTTGGGGCTATGCTGATGGCGGTAGATTTACAAGTGAGCTCCCTGCTCACCTAATGAGCCATATAGCTAGACTTAAGGTTGATCCTACAAACCGTATCATTATGCACACACACCCAACTAACCTTTTGGCTATGACATACGTTCACGAGCTTGATACAAACAAGTTCACACATACTCTATGGCAAATGAACACAGAGTGTATCGTTGTATTCCCTGATGGTGTTGAGGTTCTTCCTTGGATGCTTTGCGGTACAAACGAAATCGGCGAGGCAACAGCTGAAAAGATTGCTAGTGCTCGTACTGTAATTTGGGCAATGCACGGCATTTACTGTGCAGGACACGACCTTGATGAAACATTCGGTCTTGTTGAAACAGTAGAAAAGGCTGCTCAGGTTTATATGATGACTGCTCCTATCGGTCTAAAGAACATTATAACAGACGACCAACTAAAGCAACTCGCAAAGAGATTTAGCCTAACATACAGAGACGGCATTATTTAATCATAAAAAAATATTCAACGCATACTTTTTAGTATGCGTTTTTCTTTTTTAGGTTGCTGTTTGACAAAATTCAACATTTGTTCACAAAGTTGTTGATTTTTTGTGAACTATGTGTTATAATTTAATTACCAATTTTTTGGAGGAGAGAGAAATGAAATTAAAATTCAAAACAAAATTCATCGGTCGCGGAATGAAGGTTACTGATGAGAGTGGTAAGCTTGTTTACAGAATTAAGCCAAAATGGTTTTCTTGGACACCTACACTCAAGGTTATGGACACTGAAAAGAACATTCTTTACTATGTAAAGGACAAGTGGTTCAACCTATTTAAGCGCACAAGCTTCATTCTTGACAAGGACAAAAAGCAAATCTGTGCTGTTTCAAGAAAGAAATTTACTTTCAAGAAAAAATTCGACGTTGTTGGTCTTGAGGAGCCAATGTCAATTGGTGGCTCATGGTTTAAGCTAACAATGGATATCAAGAAGGGTGAAGAGGTTATCGGTACTGTTAAGAGAAACTTCAACTTCTTTGTTAACTCCTTTACAGTAGATGCCAAGGAAGAGGATATGCCTCTTGCTATTTCAATGGTTGCTTGTATCAATAGCATTGTTGGTAGAGCTAAGCAAGAAAGAAAATAATAAACGAACACAATTTTACATAAAAAGCCAAGCGTTGCTTGGCTTTTTTCCTTATATATATTGAAATAATATTTTAAATTTGATATAATAAAACATTAAGGGAGGTGTTTTTATGAATTTGGTTTCATTGGAAATACTAAAAAATATAGATACCTCCTACAAGGAATTCTCCTCTAAGCTAATTCCTAACATTGATAAAGACAAAATCTTAGGCTTGCGAGCACCTATGGCAAGAAAAATTGCAAAGAGTTTTGTTTTTACCACGAGTGGTGAGGAGTTTATTTCCTCTCTTCCTCACAGTTATCACGATGAAAACATTGTACACGCATATATGCTTGGACTTTCAAAATGCTCAAATGAAGAAATGAGAGGATATTTAACTGCATTTTTGCCTTATGTCGATAACTGGGCTGTATGTGACTCACTTTGTGCTTCTATCAAGACCTTTTTCAAGGATTTAGATTTAGCTTATCCATTCTTGATAGAATGTATTAATAGTAAAAGGACTTACTTTATTCGTTTTGGGCTTGTCTGCTTGCTTGACTATTATATAAACGATGAATATATTGACAAGCTTGTTTCTCTTGTCAAAGAAGTAAAAAGCGACAAATACTATGTAAATATGGCACTTAGCTGGTTAGTTTCAGTTATGCTGGTTAAGCAGTATGAAAAAACGATTTCTGTTTTACTTGACAGCTCACTTGATAGCTGGGTGCATAACAAATCAATACAAAAGGCTTGTGAAAGCTATCGTATAACTAACGAGCAAAAGACTTACCTAAAGGGGTTAAAAAGATGAAAATAAATATTAAAAGGTTAAACGAAAACGCTATTATACCAACATATGGCTCTGAATATGCAGCAGGAGCTGACCTCTATGCTTGTATAGAGGAGGATTTAATTATTTTGCCGTGCGAAACAAAGCTAATAAAGACAGGACTTGCTATTGAGCTACCTATTGGATATGCGGCGTTTATCTATGCAAGAAGTGGCCTTGCCTCAAAGCGTGGACTTGCTCCGGCTAACAAGGTTGGTGTGGTTGACTGTGACTATCGTGGTGAGATTATGGTGGCTCTTCACAATCATTCAAATACTGAGCAAGCTGTTTCTAAGGGTGAAAGAATTGCTCAAATGGTAATTGCACCATATATTACTGCTGAGTTTGACGTTGTCAAGGAGCTATCCGACACTGCTCGTGGTGCAGGTGGATTTGGCTCAACAGGTACAAAATAATGGATTTAAACGATAAAAGCAAGGGATATATATTTTTTGTACGCCACGGACAGACTGATTGGAACTTGAAAAAGCTAATGCAAGGACGTGACCAAATTCCACTTAATGAAACCGGATTAAAACAAGCCGATTGGACTGCCGAAGCTATAAAAGATGCTTGTAAAAAGGGCTCTTTTTCCTTTGACCACGTTTATTCAAGCCCTCTTGTTCGTGCTGAGGTTACCGGTAAAAAAATAGCTGATGCAATATCATGCGACTTCTCTGTTGACGACCGACTTATTGAACGTGATTTCGGTGATATGTCCGGCAAGCCTTATGACTTTTCTTGTCCTGCTATTCTGCACGATGTTCCTGAGATAAGCGGACTTGAGCCAACAAGCGAGGTTATTGCTCGTCTTAACTCATTTATCCGTGATAATGTAAGAGTTGGCGAAAAGATAATAGGTGTTACGCACGGCTCGGTTACTAGGATTTTTGCCGAGAATGCTATAAAATCACCCGACATTGATAACTTTGAAGAGGTATTATCAAACTGTCATATGGTTATATACTCATATGATGGAAAGGATATTTTAATGGAGTGCTATAATATTTCTCCAAAAAATTTAGATAGCCTTATTTAAGGCTACATAGGAGGTAAAATGAAAAAGCTTACTGTAATTTTTCTTGCTATAATTTGTATTGTTTTATGTGTTGCCTCCTGTGGCGACGAGGAAAAATACGTTTCAAAATATATTGAAGATTATAAATATGATGGCTCTTCTCTTCTTGGCACTTGGCAAGAAAGCAGCTACAAGGATGACTCATACCAAACATATAAGTTCTGTGACGATGGTACGGTTTCTTGTACCATCTACTCCTTCGGCATTGAAATGGCTCGTATGGATGCCACCTACGCAGTTGAAAATGACAACACCTTAGTTATTACTTGGGCTGGCAATAAGATACCTGACAGAAACAAATTTTCTATAACCGAGGACAAATATTTAGTTATTTGTCAGGTTATGGACTCAAGCACCTTTGAAATGGAGCTTGTGCCATACAATATGAGCTATAATAAAGGTGGAGATGACATACTCGGCACTTGGCAAAGCACAGATAATCCATCTGAGAGCTTCTCATTTTATGCTGACAAGACAGGCGTGAGCCGTGGTACAGGAGTTAGCTACGATTTCAACTATTCAACAAAGGACTCCTATGTTTTTATCAGCCTCGAAATAGTTGAAGGAATTAAAAATCCTGCCGAGGCTATGAAATACAAGGTCGATGGCGATACTCTAACTCTTACAGGTCAAAACGAAAACAAGCAAGAAACCATTTTAACATTTACAAGGGTGAAATAATATGGAGTTATTTGAAAAAAAGCTTTCATCAAAGCAAATTTTTGACGGAAAAATTGTAAAGCTATTTGTTGACGAGGTTGAGCTTCCTGACGGGCAAAAGGCAATACGTGAAATTGTGCGCCACCCCGGTGCTGTTTGTGTCGTTCCTCTAACCGACGAGGGCGAGGTTGTTATGGTAAAACAATTTAGATATCCATTTGGCGAGGTGCTCCTTGAAATTCCCGCCGGAAAGCTGGAGCCGGGCGAGGATCCCTTAGAGGCTGTTATGCGTGAGCTCGAGGAGGAAAGCGGAGCTGTAGCCGGCAAGATCGAGCATATTGGCGAAATATACACAACCGTTGCAATTTTTGATGAAAAAATCCAGCTATACCTAGCAAGAGATTTAAAATTTATAAGCGCTCATCCGGACAGTGATGAGTTTATTGAGAGCACTAAAATCCCACTTAGTGAGCTGGTAAAAATGGTTATGAACAATGAAATTAAGGATGCAAAGACACAAATTGCAATCCTAAAAGCAGAAAAATATATTGAGGAAAATAAATGAACAAGCTATTTGATATTAAAAGAACAAAAATGATAGACGAGGCTGCATTTATGCACAAGCCATCTTCATCCGGTAAATTGTTTGGCATCTTTCTTTTAGTAATTATTCTTTGCAATTTAGCATCCGGCTTGATAGTTGGCTTAGTAACCACCGTTCACGACACAATAATTTACTCTCAAAACGGTGTTTATGATACAATGCTTGAAATAATCGATGCAGGTGGCTCGGCAAATGATGCTATGAAATATTTAGAGGACAATATGCTTGATTTACCTTGGTGGATAACATTTGTTACTCTATTTTCAAACGCAGTTACTATTTTTGGCGCTATTTTCTATTGTAAAAAATTTGAAAAGCGTTCCCTTTCATCTATGGGAATAAGAAAAGCCGGCGTGGCAGTTGAGCTACTACTAGGCTTAGCTATCGGTGCTTTGCTTCTTAGTGCCGTTTTCTGTGTTTTACATTTTTCGGGTGCTGTTGTTTTTGAAAGACACCCTTTTGACAGCAGAATAATTAGACCATCAATTATTCTATATTTCTTTGGTTATTTAGTTAAGGTTGTAGCTGACGAGCTTCTTTATAGAGGATTTTTCCTAACGTCATTATCAAGAGATACAAGACCTATATTCTCTGCACTTTTAACAGCTCTTGTTTTCTCACTGTTTAATTTTGGCTCTATATTTATGTTTATCAATTCGTTTCTGTTCTCATTTTTGCTCAACGTTTATGTATTAAAGCGTGGTAGTCTATGGGGAACAATTGCTATGCGCTTTGTTTGGTGCTTCGGCGAGGCGGCAGTTCTTGGCACAACAGGTCTCGGTGCTGCTCTGTTTATTCCTAAGTACTCAACTAGTATGCTACTTTTAACAGGTGAACCCGGCTACGGTCTTGATAGTGGCTTACTTGCTACTATAATCTTCATTTTCGCTATTTTTATAATACTTCTTTTAAAAACAAAGAAAAGCGAACAATCGTGTGTTGAAATTGAATATTTTAGATAATTCACTTGACATACAATTTAATTAGTGTTAAAATTTATTATATTTTGTTGACTATTCTATGGCAAATTCACAGGGAGATGATTACTTGAGATACGAAAAATCTTGCGGTACAATTATTTTTCGCAAGGCAAGAGGCAAATACGCTGTTTTGCTTATAAAAAATAAATATACTGACTTCTGGTCATTTCCTAAAGGACACGTTGAGCCCGGTGAAAATGAATACCAGACAGCTATAAGAGAAACAAAAGAGGAAACCGGTATCGATGTTAAAATAGAAAACGGCTTTCGTATGGAGTCTATTTACCTTATAGGCAAAAAGAAAAATACCGAGAAAAAGGTTGTATACTTTACAGCTCTTACCACACGTGCCTATGTAGTGCCACAGGCTGAAGAAATCTCCTCGTTTCATTGGTTCTTTGAGGATGAGTTCCCATACGACCATACATTTGACAATGACAAATTAATCTTTGCTGAAGCTCTTAAATTTATCAAGGAACGCTTTGGTGAGGCTACTGAAAATACACTATTTAAAAAATAAATTGGGAGCAAAATTGCTCCCTTTTTTATTCTCTGTTGGTTTTCATGGCTTCAAAGCCTTAGTGCTTAGTTTTTTGTGATTACGACTAGTTTTCAATATTTTTTCAAACTAAAAAATCGGAGATGTGCAAATTAAGCATTCTTCGTTCATTTTTGTTACCTCGTTAAATTGGAGTTTGTTTAATTCTTTTTGTATTCAAACAAGCGATACAACTTTTTTGAGAAACTGCCTGCATAGAGCCTTGCAAAAACGAACCTTTCAAATCCTTTTAGCTCGTTAATGTATTTCTCTGGTATCATTGTGTGTTCTTTTGTAAAAGCAAGCTTCTCGGTTTGATAAGCTTGAGGGTTATCTATACCATAAACCTCGGTTACACCTACATCATTTATAGGGTTTCTTCGCTTTGACATTTTAGCGGCAAAAGAAGTATAAGCATCCACCAAAAGCACAATACTTTCAAAATGAGTGCAAAGGCAATCAATTAAATTTCGCATTTCGTCTGCGGTCAAATACATACTCACGCCTTCCATAACTACAATGGCGGATTTGTTTTCTTTGACATTTGTTAGCCAAGTGCAATCTCTTACATCGCCTGCAATCATTTTATAGTTATCCGTTTCGGCATAGTAGCGTTTTCTTTCTTCAATAACTTCCGTAAAATCCACGTCATACCACTTGTGATCTTTATCTCCGACTCTTATGACACGGCTATCCATTCCGCACCCGATGTGTATGACCACGGCATCAGACGCATTTGACATTTGCTGTTTTACCCATTCATCAAATATAGCAGAACGAATACCCATATAGTATGCAAGCCATTTAGATTTGGATTTTCCTTTAAGTGAAAAGCCTTCCGCCTCCCAAATTTCTTCGGCTTTTTTATCATCAAGGAACAAGCCCTTTTTGCTCACGTAGGACTTACCGTATAAGGGGATGTATAGTGTTTTATTTACGCTATTCATATATGCTCCTACAAATTCTTATTTATCTGTTTTTTCCATACCACAGGAGTAACACCTATTAGATAGCAATTCCTCATTTTTGATACTGCTATATAGTCTAAAGCCACCTGCGAAATTGTAGGCATCAAAGCCGTTTTGCATTAAAATTCGTGTTGCCAAATAGCTACGGAGTCCACTTTGACACATAACATAGATTTTTTTGGATTTATCAAGCTCGCCTATACGTTCTCTTAAGTCATCAAGCGGAATATTGATAAAGCCGTCAGCACGACCTCGCATATATTCAAACGGAGTGCGAGTGTCAAGCAAAATTACATCCTTTCTTTCACGCAAGGCGGAAATATCTTCATAATAAAACTGCTTTACCACACCGTTCTTGATATTTTCGGCGACAAAGCCTGCCATATTAACAGGGTCCTTTGCCGAGGAATATGGTGGTGCGTATGCCAAATCTAAATCCTTTAGGCAATCAGCCTTCAAGCCTGCGCGAATTGCAGTTGCAATTACATCAATACGCTTATCCACACCATCGTAGCCGACAATTTGTGCGCCTAAAAGCTTAAGGCTATTCCTTTCAAAAATCAACTTTAGAGTCATTGCCTTTGCTCCCGGGTAATATCCTGCGTGGGAATTTTGGGTTAAAATAACCTTTTCGTATTCGTAGCCGTTTGATTTTGCTTGTTGTTCGTTAATTCCCGTCGTTGCCACTGTCATATCAAATAGCTTTATAACAGATGAGCCCTGTGAGCCCTTATATTCGCTTTCAAGCCCACAAATATTGTCAGCAGCGATACGTCCCTGCTTGTTTGCAGGTCCTGCCAAGGAAATTACTGCATCCTGCTCGGTTACAAAATGCTTTACCTGCACGGCATCACCCACTGCGTAAATATCGGGGGCAGAGGTTTCCATTTTACCATTTACCTTGATTGCGCCCTTTAAGCCAAGCTCCAAGCCTGCCTTTTTAGCAAGTGTATTTTCAGGAGTAACACCAACTGCAAGCACGACCATATCGGCACTGATTTGCCCACCGCCATCAAGCTCAAGCAAGACCTTGTTATCTGTAATGCTCATTTTACTTGCGCTACTATTGAGTATCAGCTCTACTCCGTGGTAACGGAAGCTTGCGTGGATAAACGACGCAATATCGCAGTCAACAGGAGGCAAAAGATGGTTGCCACGCTGAACTATTGTTGTTTTTATTCCAAGCTCAGCAAGGTTTTCCGCCATTTCAAGACCGATAAAGCCACCGCCGATAATAACTGATGTTTTAGGCTTATTCTGCTCGACAAAAGCACGAATTTTTAACGTATCCTCTACTGTTCTAAGAGTAAAGGTTCTTTCGTTTTCAGTATAAAAATCAGGTAAAATAGGCTTTGCTCCGGGGGATAAAATAAGCTTATCATAGCTTTCCTTAAAGCTGACACCTGTTTTCAGGTCGGTTACAGAAACGGTTTTGTTTTTTGCGTCAATATCGGTTACCTCGTGATTAACCTTGGCTTTAATTCTAAATCGCCTATAAAAGCCCTCTGGCGTTTGCAGTGTCAAATCCTCTTTATCCTCAATGACGCCACCGATATAATATGGCAAGCCACAGTTTGCATATGAAATATAACCCGAGCGTTCAAAAATGACAATCTCCGCACTCTCGTCTATTCTTCTTATTCTTGCCGCAGCAGTTGCTCCACCCGCAACCCCACCAATAATTACGACCTTCATAGGCTCTCCTTTTATAAATAGTTTTAATAAAAACACCTTTTGGCATAGCTAACCTTGGTTAATTCTATTATATCATAAAACTATTTTCTTTACAGTGATTTATAAAAAAATATTTTTATTTAATTACTGCATATAAAAATTTAAGTTTGATATTTTTGAATGGTTTTCAAGAATCTAATAAAGTCAATTCCCAAGGCGTTTTTGCGATGTTTGGGAATTTTGTTTTTGTCAATTAAAAGTAATGAGCTCTGTGCAAGACAGAGCTCATTACCAAGCAATTTAATATTCAATTTTTGTCTAAGCTTTTTAGTTTGCTTCATTTTTGTGTAAGTTGTTTTGCTTTTGCTATTCCTGTGGTATCAAAATTTTGTCCATAACCTCGATACGTTTTCTTGCAAAGGTTAGAATTTGATCTAAATGGTCGATGTTTTGAGAAGGAACTCCTGTCCATTTTTGCTTTTCGGCTTCTTTTACAGCGGTAGGAATTGCATAAAAGAATTCTTGGAAATGGTTAGTAATGTTTTCAACCGTAAGAATCTCTCGTCTTAGCTCTATATATCTTTGACAAACACGGTCAAAGTAGTTGACATAAATTCTTTCCCATAAGAGATTTAGGTTAGAGTGATTTCTTTCGGGTGCAAGTCCCTTTCCGTCAACGAGTGCTGATATAGGATGAGTGTTTTCGTCAAATTCGATATTTCCGTTCCATCTCATGCCCCAAGTACCATCCATATCGTACATACTACTGAACCACACCTTGCCGTCAAGAGTTACCCAAAGTATGTTTTTACTTGTATTGTCGTCGGCACAAATAAAGAACGTATATAGCATCGAATCGATACATTTATCAACATCGGCATACTCGTGAATTCCGTTTTTAAAATCCTCGCCGTCGTTATTATAAACAAACCGTATCAAATCAAGCATACTATTGTACACCCATTGAGTATTATTATCAACCAAGCTATCCTCGTTTGAGGCATATTCAAGAACGAATCCGTTTGTTGAAACTTCTCTAAATGAAACAGCGTTGTTCCATGTTTCAGTCATTAATATAGCTTGATTCTTCTCGTCGCTATCGTGCATATCAAACATCCACTTATCCTTTGGAATATTTAAGGTATAAAGTCCTTGATATACACCATTATTATAAACTAAAATTGGAAATCCGTCTATCACTCCGCCGTTTGGAGTGTCGACAAGCTCATCATTTCTTGATTTTACAATTTCACCAAATATTTTAGCGGATACTACATTTCTTGATTGTGAGTAGTCAATATAGTTGGCTTTTAGGCAATATTTATTCTCTCTGCCCCAACCATCGACAAGCTCAACCTTGTTTTTTGTTCCGTCTGCCTTAAATAGCTTTACATTGAAGTTCTTTTTGGGTTTAGTAGCACTTGATGCTCCCTGCACCTTTATTTCGGCTGTACAATCAAAGCTAAGCTCCTCTGACTCATATGTGAATTCAACCACGTTTGTATAGCCTTTGGCGGTTGGCAAGCTTCCGCCTAAATCAATAACGGGTATGCCAACATCATCCGATGTTACAGTCTTATATATCTTCACTGTTGAATCAAGACAAGAAAACACACCACAGCATTCAACAGAATGCTCATTTACAAGCAAGAGAGAATCAAGTACAAGCTCGGATGTGTCAAATTGTCTGTCACATTGAATACAAAGACCGTCTATATCACAAATATGATAGCCATATATCGCTTCCTTTGTAAATACCAGCTCTTCTGCACATCTGCCACAAGTATATTCCGTCTTTCCGGCTTCACATAGTGCCTCTTTTTGAGCTATCAATTGCCAATCGTGTCCTAATGCATCGCCCTCGGAGATTTTGCAATTTTCACAGTACTTAGAGCTTAAGCAGGTTGCCTCTATCCAGCTATGACCATATTCAAAGCCTTCATTTTTAGAGCAAACGCTGCATACTCTTTCCTCATCACAGCCTTTATATATCCAGTTATGAGGCAGATCCTCAGTTGTTACGGTGCCGCATTTTCTGCAAACCTTTGGATTTTTACAGGTGGTTATTATCCAATCGTGTCCTAAAGCTTCTCCATCTGTTTCGCCACATTTTGTGCAGGTTTTTGGCAAATCACAGTTGGCATCTGTCCACTCGTGTTCCTTTTCTCCACCAATGAACTTACATTCCAAACAGGTTTGAACCTCAAGGCACTTATCTGTATCCCAGGTATGCTCCTTTGCCCCCTCCTTTTCACCACACGTTCTGCAGGTCTTGTCGTCTGTGCAAAGGTTGGATGTCCAGTTATGTCCAAGCGTTTTTTCCTCAGTTATACCACATACTTCACAGGTTCCCAAGGTTACGCAGTTAGCATTTTTCCATTTATGTTCACCTATTTTTCCCTCTGTTTCACCACAGCTTACGCATGTTTTAGGTGCTTGGCAGGTTGCGGGGCTATAGCTATGCGCGATTGGTGTCCCCTCTGTTTTTCCACACAGGGTGCAGGTATTTGGGGATTTACAGGTTGCAGGACTAAAATTATGCTCGCACTCTTTCTTCCCACATGATATCAAAGTAAGAGAAAGAGCAAACGATACCAATAATAAAAGTAGTATTCTTTTCATTAATTGCTCCCTGTGTCGCAGATGCTTTCGCTAACGCGACACATATTATAAAGTAATCTATAAATAGTATATCATATTATATCTTGTTTTTCAAGATAACATTCTGCACAAAAAAGCCCACACAGTCGTGTGGGCCTCTTTTTACTATTTACCTAGTTCTTTTATTCTAGCCATTAGGCTTTCAATGTCAATTATGCCTTTAAGCGTATTCTCTTCCTCAGTAACCTCCATAGAAGCAGACATAATATCCTCAAACGAACTGAAATTTTCAATTTCAATTTCAGGTGTTATATACTTTTTCAATTCTAATTCCTCCATTTCAGTTATTAGTGTTCATTTTGGCTTCTAACATAACCATATATTGAATTATAGGAAACAGTTAAATACTTGCCGTCATTTGTTTTTCCACCAACGCAAATATCGTCTTGGTCCTGTACGTAATATGATGGCAATGATATTTGCCTTGCTTCAAGTGTACCGTCCTCGGCTTGTACGACAACGTCTTTATACGCTTTTGTCTCGTCCTTATGAATCAAATATGCCGAAATAACTATTTGCTCATCTCCACGAGCAATTTCACTACCGTCAACATAACCTATTCCCTTTGAATAAGTAACAATAAACTCTATTGTTGAAATGTTGCGCTCCTTTGATTCTTCAAGCTGGCTCTCCGTCAAATATGCTCCAACACCGGAAATATTATCGCGAAGGTCTATTCCCTCACCTATGTAATTATCATATACAGATTTCATAAGGAACAAAACGCCTATTTCGCATTCACCATAAACGGATTCATATGCCTCGAGTGCATTTGAATAAATCTCAAAACCGTTTACAAATGCATGCATTCCATCATATGTGCAAACGGAATAGCCCTTTGAAATCAATATTGGTCTTACGGTTGTTTCTGTTGTTGCTTGTTGACAAACTATACAGTTACCACCATACGCTGTTCCCTCGTGCCCTATGCCGTATGGATAAACTATGTCTGTGATGTCAGAGGTTGGATCAATCATATGTCCACCTAGAAAATCAGCACATAATGTTGTATCGCTAAGAAAATCTAAAGACTTTGCTAAAACCTTACTTGCGTTTCCTGAGAATTTAAAGTCTGTGCCTGAGCTTTCAAATACATCCATCAAGGCTTGAACATCGTCAGCACTCTTTGCTGAAACTATAACAGGTGTATAATCCTTAGATTGAGTAACTATACTATCGTTAGAAAGCTCGGTAATTGTTGCAGGAATAACAAGCAGTTCAACCTTACCTGACATTGTAATTGCACCTGTACCAATCTTTTTTAGGCTTGTACCCAAGAAAATATAGCTTGCGCTTGATCCTGTGAAGGCATAGTCTCCAATTTCCTCAACTGATGCTGATAAAATGATTTCAGAAATATGATAGTTATCATTTTCGTGGAAGCAATATGCTGGAATGCTTTTTAGCTCAACACACTTAGAAAGGTTAATCTTTGTGAAATGACAGCCCTCAAATGCACCCTCACCTAAATGAACCAAGTGCTTATTAAAGTTAAATGTGTCAAGTGGACAATCGTGGAAAGCTCTGTAGCCGATAGATTGAATCATTTGGTGGTTGTGATTACCTTCAATTGCTCCGTCGTTTTCACCCTCGTGGTCTGCCAAGGTCTCACTTTCAAACTCTGCAAGAGCTACGCAGTGAGCGAATGCAAAGTCGCCTATTGTAAGCAATGTATTTGGGACTCTCACATATGTAAGCGAATTTGACTCGGTTGCGTGTGGATATGGCTTTTCGCTGGTCCCCTCCTCAACCCAATGTTCATCATCAACGAATGCTCTTCTTGGCACTTCTGTAAGTCCATAAGGAAGCTCTATGGCGATGATGTTTTTTATGGAGAGGTCAACACCAATATAGCTACTAAGACGTTCAAAGTTCCATGTCAAGGTAGACTCATTTTCCAAAATATAATATGTTGGATATGTAACGGTTACCTCTTGTCCATTGTCTGTATATTTTATTAAAACTCGTGCACATTTTTCATTATACCAACCATCACAATGCTCCTCTGTACCATGTAGCTCGTCACCAAAAATATGACACTGAGGAATAATGGAGTCGTCTATTTTTTCTGCAAGAGCTCCAAATTCTGTGCTTGCACTAACAGGAAGCACAAAAATTGATATGGCTATGATAAAAAATGATGCCAATAAAACAACCTTTTTCATAAAAACAATTGCTCCTTTTTATGCTTTATTCATAATCATAATAGATATTATATCATATAATATTCTTTTGTCAACTATTTAATTTCAATTGGAGAAAATTTGTATAAATCAATAAATCAACCTTTTTCCATTACCTCTTTTTAGTTATTATCACAAATTACAGACGGGCAAAGAGCAGACACATTAAGAAAACAAAAACAACCACTCAATACCTTTTCGATAAAGAGTGATTGTTTGCTTTGTGTATCGTTCGTGAATTTAGTTGTCGCTAAGTGGCTTCATTGTTGGGAAAAGTAGTACATCGCGGATGGATGCACTATCTGTGAGCAGCATTACTAGGCGGTCGATGCCGAAGCCGAGGCCTCCTGTTGGAGGCATACCGTATTCAAGGGCGTCGATGTAGTCATAGTCTACCTCTGCCTTGGAGTCCGGTTCTTCCTTTAATTTTTCTGCTACTTGTCCTTCAAATCTTGCTTTTTGGTCGATTGGGTCATTTAGCTCACTGAATGCGTTACCGTATTCGGTTGCATTGATAAAGTACTCAAATCTTTCAGTAAATGCAGGGTTTGTTGGTTTTCTCTTTGCAAGTGGGCTGTTTTCAACCGGATAGTCATATATAAATGTTGGTTGAATTAGCTTTTCTTCAACGTATGCGTCAAAGATTTCAATAAGGACTCTGCCCTTTGTTGCATCAGTTGCTACCTCAACGTGTAGCTTCTTTGCTACCTCACGAGCTTCCTCGTCGGTTGCCCAGTCGTTATAGTCAACGCCTGCGTATTTCTTTACTGCCTCAACCATGGTTAGACGCTCCCAATTACCCATATCAATTTCTGTGCCTTGATATGTAATCTTGGTTGTGCCACAAACCTTTTCGGCTAGCATTTTGTACATTTCCTCAACGAGATCCATCATACCGTGGTAATCAGTAAACGCTTGGTATAATTCAATTGTTGTAAACTCAGGGTTATGCTTTGTGTCCATACCCTCGTTTCTAAAGATACGGCCTACCTCATAAACCTTGTGCATACCACCAACGATTAGACGCTTTAGGTAAAGCTCAGTTTCGATACGGAGTGTCATATCAAGGTCAAGAGTATTATGGTGTGTCTTAAATGGGCGAGCTGAAGCACCGATTTCCATAGGAACCAAAATTGGAGTGTCAACCTCTAAGAAGCCCTTGTTATCAAGGTAATTTCTTATTTCCTTTAGGATAAGTGAACGCTTATAGAATGTGTCCTTAACCTCCGGGTTTACGATTAAGTCAACATATCTTTGTCTATATCTTTGCTCAAGGTTAGTTAAGCCGTGATACTTTTCCGGTAGTGGACGGAGAGATTTTGAAAGAAGAACAGCACTTTTTGCGTGGATAGAAACCTCGCCTGTTCTTGTTCTGAAAAGAACGCCCTCAACACCGATAATATCACCGATGTCCCACTTCTTAAAGCCTGCATAGTCCTCTTCTCCAAGGTCATTTTTGGAAACATAGAGCTGAACCTTGCCTGCCTCGTCAAGCAGATGTGCAAATGAAGCCTTACCCATAATACGGCGGGACATCATTCTACCTGCTACACGTACAACTATTTCCTCGCCCTCGGCAAGTGTTGGCTCTTTTTGTTCAAAGAGCTTAATTGCATCTTGGCTTAGGTGTGTTACATCATACTTTGTAATTTCAAAAGGGTTCTTGCCCTCGTCCTGCAAGGACTTTAGCTTTTCCCTTCTTATAATCATTTGCTCACTCAAATCCTCTTCGAGTGCTACATTTTCGTTATTTACTACTTCTGCCATTTTTTAGTCCTTATTTCTTTGTTCTTTCAAGTGATAGAATTTTTACTTCCTTTTCGCCGGATGGTGTTACAATTGTTACATTTTCACCCTTCTTGTGTCCAACAAGTGCTGAACCGATAGGAGATAGGTCTGAAATTTTCTTTTCAAGAGGAGCAACCTCGTTTGAAGAAACGATGTGATATGTTACTTCTCTGCCATCTTCGTACTTAATTGTTACTGTTGAGCCGATGCTAACAACGTTTTTGTCAATGTTTTCCTCGGAAACAACCTCACCGTTTTTGATAAGGAATTCAAGCTCGGCAATTCTGTGCTCTACTTGTGCCTGTTGGTTCTTTGCCTCGTCATATTCACTGTTTTCTGACAAGTCACCAAAGCTTCTTGCTTCCTTTAAAAGCTCCTTAACCTCTTGACGACGAGTAACCTTTAAATAATCTAACTCGTCAATTAATTTTTGATAACCTTCTTTTGTATATTTGGTCTTTTGTTCTGTTGCCATTTTTATATACCTTAACCTTTCGATTATTTACTGATTTTTTAGTGCGTTATATGCGCTTGTTATTTGATTATCCTCTAAGTCGGAAATTTCAAAATAATATGTTTTGTCAGCTAGTGAGCTATCAAGCTCTACTACAATATTTGGTGTAATGCCTATTCCATCATAGTTTGGTGATGATGGTGGGTTATACATTTGAGTTGTATATCTTAGTGCTCCGCCGTTTGGTAGCTCAAGTATTGTTTGCATACAGCCCTTGCCGTATGTTTTTGTACCAACAACTACCGCCTTGTTATAGTCCTTTAATGCACAGGTAAATAGCTCTGCTGCACTTGCTGTATTCCCATCAACTAAAACTGCCATTGGAGCATCTATCTCTGATGGACCCGATGAATAGGTTTCTACAACTGTGCCATCAATATCTGTTATATCTGTGATTTTGCCCTCCGGTAGTAAGAAGTCAAGCACCTCGACACAGGATGTTAATGTGCCTCCGCCATTGCCTCTCATATCGAATACAAGTGATGTACAGCCATCAGCTAAGAGTGTGTTGACTGCATTTTTAAACTGTTTTGGCATTGCATCTGTAAACTCGGTAATTCTTATTATACCAATGGTTTGATCTTTTGCATATTTGTGATAAAACACATTTTGTGCCTCAAAAGAATTTCTTGTAACCTTGATTTCCTTAGTTATCTTTGCTTCTCCGTTTCTTACAACAGTAAGAGTTACAACGGAGCCGGCAGTACCTGAAATCCTATTTACAGCATCCTCATAAGAAAGTGTGCTTAAATCTGTTCCGTCAACGTGTGTGATTATGTCGCCCGATAAAATTCCTGCTTTCTTAGCCGGGGAATTATCCATAGCTGTAAGAACCTTTATATATCCGTCCTCTTCAATATATTTAACATATACACCAATGCCAACATTTACTCCTTGAGTTGAGCTGAATAGCGCCTCAACCTCCTTTGGTGAGTAATATTGACCATATGGATCTCCCACGCACATAATGTATGCGTTCATTAGATAATAGGTTAATTGGTCCTTATCAATATCGCCTACATAATTCTCTTGATATAGATAATCAATGTAAGCAAGTGTTTCATAAAGCTCCGGATTTTGCTTATCCTCCGGAAGCTCGGATTGAAGTGAGTCAACCGTTTCTCCGGCACTTAGACTAATAGGTCTTAAAAAGATGCACGAGCTAAACATGACCGAAACAAGCAGCATCAATGCTACAAATATAGATAATTTTAAGTTTTTACGCATTATTTCCCTCTTTTCGTTATCCCCAAACGGGTAAAAATAGACAAGGGGTCGGTTAAATTAGAACTTAATTGGCTTTGATGTTAAGTAACGCTTAACCATAAGTGCAACCTTAAATGTGATTGCGTGGTCAAACTCACGAAGGTCAAGACCTGTAATCTTTCTAATTTTTTCTAGTCTATACACGAGTGTGTTTCTGTGTACAAAAAGCTTTCTTGATGTCTCTGATACGTTTAGGTTGTTATCAAAGAACTCTTGAATTGTTTGTAGTGTTTCTTTGTCAAGTGTTTCAAGTGAACCGTGCTTAAATACCTCAGATAAGAACATTTCACAAAGAGTTGTTGGAAGCTGATAAATTAGACGACCGATACCAAGATTTTCATAGCTGATAATCTCCTTCTCGCTCTCGAACACCTTGCCAACCTCAATTGCAATTTGTGACTCCTTATATGAACGTGCAAGGTCCTTAATATTTTCTACAATAGTACCAATACCTATACCAACCTTGCAGTAAAACTCGGAGCTTATTGTATCACAGATGTTTTGTGCGATTTGCTCAACGTCTTGGCTGGTTGCATCCCCGTCAAGCCCCTTGACAATAACAACGTCTTGCTCTCCTGTTGAGATAACAAAATCCTTTGATTTGTCCGGGAACATATTTTGAATTACATCAAAAGGCAAAATATCACTTCTTGTATAGAAACGAGCGAGTAATACTACTCTTGACTCATTTCCGTCAAAATGAAGCTCCTTGCTTTTTGCATAAATATCACTTGGCAAAATATTGTCCATAATGATATTTTTGATAAATGAGCTCTTGTCGCTCTTTTCGTCATAGAAATCCTTGATATTAGAAAGTGAGATTGCAAGTAGTGCTGCATATCTTTCAGCGTTTTTGTCCTCTCCCTCGCAGAATACCATAAATTCCGGATTTACACCATTGCCAATGTGTTGGTATGTATAACCATCGACAACGGCTCTATCGGTAGTGTACGCCAATTCTTCCTTTGCTTTGACACGTGCCTCTCCTATCATGGAAAGCTCACTACACGCGATAACGAAGCCACCTTCGTCAATAACACCGATAACACGGTCTAGTGCTGAGTGCATTTGATGTATTACGCCTTGGAATAGTCTATTTGACATATTAAACCTCCGACATATCGTCTTTTTTTATTTGTGCAATTTAACGCATTTTTTGTGCAAAATGCGTACTGGTACTATCTATATTACACTATTTCATTGTCTTTTTCAATAGTTTTTTGCATATTTTTTTGTGTATTTTGCACATTTTTTCGGCAAAGTAAACAAAAACGCGTTTTTTCGAATTAAAAACGCGTTCTTATAAATTAGAATAATTTATTACATTTCAGTTTCATAAGCAATAGCAGATAGAACAAAGGTTGGGGCTGTTTCACAACGCAAAATACGTTTGCCAAGAGTTACACTAATTGCACCTTGACTTGTAATATATTCTGCTTCCTTTTGGCTAAAGCCTCCCTCAGAGCCGATAATTATAGAAATGTCTGAATATTTTTTATTGCATAATGCATCCTTTAATGTCTTTTCTGTTTCTCTTTCGTTGCAGAAAATCACAAGTGAGGCTTTCATAGCGTCCTCAACTGCTGCCTTAAAGTCCATAGGCTCACAAACATTTGGAATTATACCTCTGCCACTTTGCTTTGCGGCGGACTCGGCAATCTTTTGCCATCTTTCCTGCTTTTTTCGTCCGTCCTTGCTATCAAGCTTTACTATGCAAAACTCGGAGCGGAAGGGCACGAACCGACAAGCACCGCACTCTGTGGATTTTTGGATTATTGTTTCCATTTTATCGCCTTTAGGAAGTGATTGATATAATGTTATTTTGTGTTTTGGCTCACTACTTGCTAAGCTTTGGCTAATAACCCTTGCTACGACATCCTTATCGTTAAATTCGATAAGCTCACAATCATAGACCGTGCTGTTAAAGTCGCACACCTCTATTTTTTCCCCTACCGCCATTCTAAGTGCACGGGAAATGTGATGAGCATCCTCACCGTTTATAATTATGTGTGTCTCGCCATTACATTCAACAATGCTTTCTCTACTTACAAAAAATCTCGGCATAGTTACCTCTTTTAGTTTTTCTACATTATTATATTAACACCGTAAATAATGTTTGTCAATCATATTTCAAAACGAAAAAGAGAATTTGCGTTTTGCAAACCCTCTTTTTTATCTTACTTTTTCATTAGGCTGATTGCACACCAACCGTTTTCGTGTATTTCTTCGGTTATTTTGAAGTTGTTTTCGTTGATAGATTTATACACGTCCTCGCATCTTTCGTCAATAATGCCTGAAACTACAAGTGTTGTTTTTTCATGCATAAAGCGAGAAATGTCGGGCAGCATTCTTATAATAATATCAGCTACAATGTTTGCTGTGATAACATCGTATTTTTGTTCCTTAACGCCCTTTAATAGGTCTGAAACCTCGCAATCAATGTTAGATACATCGTTGTCCTTAACATTTTCTCTTGCCACCCTTACAGCAACAGGGTCAATGTCATAAGCATAGCATTTTTTAGCACCAAGCTTAGAAGCACAGATAGCCAAGATGCCACTGCCACAGCCAACATCAAGCATTACAGACTCGGAATCAACATACTTTTCAAGAAGAGTTGCACATAGACGAGTTGTCTCGTGTGTGCCTGTGCCAAATGCCATACCCGGATCCATTTTTACTATAATTTCACCGTTTTGTGCGTCATACTTTTCCCACATTGGAACTACGACTAGTCTTTGACCGATTTTAATTGGCTTATAGTATTGCTTCCAAGAGTCCGCCCAATCCTCCTCACAAAGCGAGATAAGCTCAATTTTCGCCTCTACTCCAAGAGCCTCAAGTCGCTCCTGTATGTATGCTGTATGGTCGGTTGCCGGCTTATCAGCGGGAACATATGCAGATACTGAAACGATTGTTTTATCTGCATTTAAAACGCTCTCATCTATTAAATCTCCGTACACTCCATCAAGGATTCTATCCTCAAGATCAGAGTAATCCTCAATTTGCAGGCTGTTAGAAATCATACTCATAACAGCTATAAGCTTATCGGAATTTTTTACGTCTGTTGTAGCTTTAATTTGAATCCAATTTGTATTTTCCATTACAGCCTCTTATTTCTTAAACTTTTTGAAAAAGCCACTTTTCTTTGTAAAGTTCTTTTCCCCACAGCTCTCTGCAAATTTTTGCATTAGCTTCTTTTGCTCAGAGTTTAGGCTCTTTGGTGTTTCAACAACTGCCTTCACGTATAGGTTACCCTTGCCCTTAGAGTGAACCATTGTTATTCCCTTTTGCTTAACAGTAAATACTGTTCCTGTTTGTGTGCCCTCCGGAATATCAAGCTCAATTTCGCCCTCAAGAGTTGGGATAGTAATCTTTGCACCGAGTGCAGCCTCATAGAAGGTGATTGGAACATCACAATAAAGGTCGTAGCCATCACGCTCAAATACCGGATGTGGACGAACTGAAACCTGAACTATTAAATCGCCCGGATAACCGCCATTTCTTCCCTCGTGTCCCTGTGAACGGAATGCAACTCTTTGTCCATCATCAATACCGGCAGGTATTGTAACCTCAAGCTTTTTATTGACTCTAACCATCTTTTTGCCCTTACAGTTTTGGCAAGGTTTTTTAATAAGCTCACCTGTTCCGTTACAATCCGGACAAGGACGTGTTGTTTGAGTCATTCCAAAGATTGTTCTTTGTTGCATAGTTACTGTTCCTCTGCCACCACACTTTGGACATTTATCTATTGTTGTTCCCTTTTGTGCACCTGTACCGGAGCACTCGCCACATTTTTGAACTCTTGGATATGTTATTTCCTTTTTACAGCCAAAAACAGCCTCCTCAAAGGATAAAACTACCTTTACAAGTATATCGTCTCCATCCACCGGTGCGTTAGCTCTCTTTCTTGATGAGCTGTTTCCACCACCGAAAATTGATGAGAATATATCTCCCATATCAAAGCCGAAGCCGTCAAAGCCACCGGCACCATATGCACCGTAGCCTCCACCTCCGCCTTGTTCAAAGGCTGCGTGTCCAAATTGGTCATATTGAGCTTTCTTTTGCTCGTCAGAAAGCACAGCATATGCCTCATTAACCTCTTTGAATTTTTGTTCAGCATCAGCGTTTCCGGGATTGAGGTCAGGGTGGTATTCCTTAGCCTTTTTACGATATGCCTTTTTTATTTCATCTTGGCTGGCACTCTTGTCTATACCAAGTGCTTCATAATAATCTCTTTTGTCTGCCATCTTAAATCCAATCTAACAAGATTTTTCTTGTTTCTAGTAGTTAAATGCGACACGTATGCCACATTTTTGATTGATTTATTACTTTTTAATTCTTATTATATACCCACTTGGGACTGCCGAAAATTCGGCAGTCCCCGTGGTTATTTTGAAGAAAATTTATATTAAGCAAATCGCTTAATTGCCTGTTTTGTCCTCAAAGTCTGAGCTGTAGAAATCGCCATTACCACCTTGCTCTGTTCCACCTTGAGTGCCGTCTTGTGCACCTTGTGCAGCTTGAGCCTCTTTGTATAGCTTTTCGCTAATTGCATAGAAGGCTTTTTCAAGTGCTTCTGTATCTCTCTTGATAGCTTCTGTATCGTTGCCCTTTACAGTTTCCTTTAGCTTATCAATAGCACCTTGAACCTCAGTCTTTTCGCTATCTGAAACCTTGTCGCCAAGCTCACCAAGTGATTTCTCGCATTGGAAGATTAGGTGCTCTGCGTGATTCTTTGTTTCAACAGCCTCTTTAGCCTTCTTGTCTTCTTCAGCATACTTTTCTGCTTCCTTAACAGCACGATCAATATCTTCCTCTGTCATATTTGTTGAAGATGTAATTGTGATGTGTTGCTCCTTGCCTGTGCCCTTATCCTTAGCGCTTACGTTTACAATACCGTTTGCGTCAATATCAAAGGTAACCTCAATTTGTGGAATGCCACGTGGAGCCGGAGCTATGCCGTCAAGTGAGAATAGACCGAGTGTCTTGTTGCCGGCAGCCATATCTCTTTCACCTTGAAGAACGTGAATTTGTACTGATGTTTGACCATCTGCAGCTGTTGAGAATACTTGGCTCTTCTTTGTAGGAATTGTTGTGTTTCTTGTAATAATCTTTGTGCAAACACCACCAAGTGTTTCAATTCCGAGTGAAAGTGGTGTTACATCAAGAAGAAGAATATCCTTTGCATCTCCACCAAGAACACCGCCTTGAATTGCAGCACCCATAGCTACACATTCATCCGGGTTGATGCCCTTAAATGGCTCTTTACCAATGAATTTTCTAAGTGCCTCTTGAACGGCAGGGATTCTTGAAGAACCACCAACCAAGATAACCTTGTTAATATCAGCTGTTGAAAGCTTAGCATCGTTTAGTGCTTGTTTTGTTGGAACCATTGTAGCCTCAACAAGATCAGCTGTTAATTCGTCAAACTTAGCACGTGTTAGGTTAGCATCAAAGTGCTTAGGACCTGTTGCGTCAGCTGTGATGAATGGTAAGTTAATATTTGATGTTGTTACACCTGAAAGCTCAATCTTTGCCTTTTCAGCAGCTTCCTTAAGTCTTTGGTGTGCCATGTTATCTTGACGGAGGTCAATTCCGTACTCAGCCTTAAATTGCTCAGCAATCCAGTCAATAATCTTCTTGTCGAAGTCATCACCACCGAGGCGGTTATTACCTGCTGTTGCCAAAACCTCAACTACGCCATCGCTGGAAATTTCAAGAATTGATACGTCGAATGTACCGCCACCAAGGTCGAATACCATAATCTTTTGGTCTTCCTCTTTATCCATACCAAAAGCAAGAGCTGCAGCTGTTGGCTCGTTGATAATTCTCTTAACCTCAAGACCTGCAATCTTACCAGCATCCTTTGTCGCTTGTCTTTGAGCATCGCTAAAGTAAGCCGGAACAGTGATAACTGCCTCTGTTACTGTTGTGCCAAGATAAGCCTCAGCATCTGCCTTCAATTTTTGAAGAATCATAGCTGAAATCTCTTGAGGAGTGTATGATTTTGAGTCAATTGTAACCTTGTAGCCTGTGCCCATTTCTCTTTTAATTGAGCTTACTGTTCTGTCAGGGTTTGTAATAGCTTGACGCTTTGCAACCTGACCAATCAAACGCTCACCTGTCTTTGTAAATGCTACAACAGATGGTGTTGTTCTTGCTCCTTCCGGATTTGGTATTACAACCGGCTCGCCACCTTCAAATACCGCTACGCAAGAGTTTGTTGTACCTAAGTCTATTCCTATAATTTTTCCCATTTTAATTTTCCTCCATTTGAGTTATTTATTTTAGCGCTTTCGCGTTTTTTTACTAAATTTAATTTGCAACCTTTACCATTGCATATCTTATTACTCTTTCGCCAAGGACATATCCCTTTTGGAACACCTCAACGATTTCGCCCTCGCCAAGATTCTCATCATCCACGTGCATTACTGCATTGTGTAGATTTGGATCGAAGGTTTTGGTTTCAGTTTCTTTAACACCCATTTTTTCGAGCGTTGTGTGAACGGATGAAACAATTAGCTCCATTCCCTTTTTTGTGCTTTCATCATTTGCATACTCGAGTGCTCTTTCAATATTGTCAACAACCGGTAAAAGCTGTTTTACAGCATCGATATAAGCTTCGGCATATATTGAATCACGCTCTTTGATTGTACGCTTTCTAAAATTATCGTACTCTGCAAGAACTCTTAAATATTTATCAGTTGATTCGTTTGCTACTCTTTCAAGCTCTTCGATTTTCTTGTTGGCATTTTCAAGCTCAGTGTCCTTTTTTGCACATTCCTCGCAAGTGGTAATGTCAATTTTCTCTTCTTGATTTTCCTCAAAGTTTTTTGCTTCGTTTTTCTTCATTATTATAAATCACTTTCTTCGTTCTTTGCACTCGGCAAGGCGTTTATGTCCGAGAGCTTACTAATTTCCTCAGAGAGCTGGTCAATGGTGGATAGCACCTTCGAATAATCCATTCTGCAAGGACCGATAATTCCTATCGCTCCTATTGTTTTACCATTTAGCTTTAGGTTTTTGTAAATAAGAGTGGAGTCATCCATTATTTTCACCATATTTTCAGAGCCGATAAAGATTTTTGTATCGTCATCGCTTTGGTCTATGGTGCTGACAGCTCTTATGATATCCTCTTTGTTTTCAATAGTCGATATCATTTTTTGCAGCTTATCGAGGTTTTTGTACTCAGGATATTCGAGCAATCTGTTTACACCCTCAAATTTTATCTCTGAGCCAAGCTCATTCATTGTTTCATATATACTCTTAACAGTTATTGAAACAAGCTCCTCAGCCATATGCATATCCGAGCCAATAAGCTCCTTTAGCTGTGTATTCATTGACATCATCAAATGAATGTTAATACCATCAACATTAACTCCTGCGAGGTTGATATTAAGAACCTTAGAGAGTGCTGCTGCATCCTCAGGAGTAATTTCAAAGCTAAGAGAAACCTTTTTTGTTTTTACCGACTCTGTGCCTTGCGCTATCATAATAATAAGGTAAGATAAAGAGTCAAGGTAAACAACCTCGTATTTTTTAATTGTGATGCTTGATGGACGAGGACGGAGAGACAATGCTGTATAGTTTGTCATAGCAGATGCTACCTTAGTCGCATTGTCAAGTATCTTATCTATCTCAGACATTTTAACAGAGAGCATTTTCTTTAGCTCGCCTGCCTCCTTTGTCTTTGAATCGTATTGAGACACCAAGGAGTCAACATAAAATCTGTAGCCGAGCTCAGATGGAATACGTCCAGCCGATGTGTGAGGCTTATCAAGATAACCGAGCTCCTCAAGCTCTGCCATCTCGTTTCTTATAGTTGCCGAGGAATAACCAATATTTGCTTCTTGCATAAGGTATTTAGAGCCAACAGGCTCACCAAGCTTAATATGTGCCTCAACTATTGCACGAAGTATAAGCTTTTTTCTATCACTTAATACATCATCAAAGCTCATTTTGTTCCACCTCCTTGCTTTAGCACTCTTTCTTGGCAAGTGCTAAACTCTATGAATAATATACCACCATTTTATTGCTTTGTCAAGCGTTTTTATAGAATTTTTAGAATTTTTTTAGCAATCTCATCAAAAAAGTGCTTAAATCCGACTTTTCGACTATTTTCTTCCTTATTATTTAATAAAAGCAGACTTTTCATTCTAGATGCGACGGGCTTTTTTAATTTTTGATATAAAAAAGCACTCCCAAATCGGGAGTGCTTAATTTTGTAAAATTACTCTACAATTACATATACAGGATTTTCAGATACTGTGATTGAAACTGTATTGTTTGTAATTTGAAGGTTTGTAGAAACACCGTCGATATCCTTATTCTTTGAGTCGGACTCAATAAGTGTCGCCTTGTTACCATCAATTGTGAGTTGGAAGTCTTCAACTACTGTACCGTTTGAAGTTGGGCACCATACTGCGTATCCAACCTTACCCTTGCCATCAGCAAACTCGTAAACCCAAACATCGTCATTGCCTGACTTGATTTCTTTTACAAATTTCATATCGCCAATAGCATTTGTAAGTGTGTACATATAGTAATAGCCGTCTTTAGCTTCCATCTTTTCTTCGATAGAATAGCCATCAGGAGTGTTATTGCTCTTTGGAGTAATTTCAGAATCGTCTGAACGCTTGTAGTACTTTGTTACTGCTTCGCCATCAACCTCAGATTCTACCTTGTAAACCTCAAACTTTTCAACAACAGCACCCTCTTCGCTGTACTTAACAGCGTCATATACACGGTAGTTGTTTTCGTTATATGGTGTTGCCCAAATACCGCAAGTGCCATATTTACCGATAGCAGATTGCTCACTTGTACCTACGTCCTCGCACATGTACATTGTTGCCTTATCAACACCACAGGATGATAGAAGGATGTATGCACGAACGAGCCACATACCTTGAATTTCACGTGCTCTCATAACCTTTTCATACTCAGAAATTTGTCCGTCGCCGTTTAGGTCCTTAGTATTATATGCGTGTGCAGATGTCATTGTTTCATATGATTGGTTTGTATCCCAACCAAACTCTGTTAACCATACCTCAACGTCCGGATAGTACTTATCTCTAAACTGAACAAGATTTGACATTGCGTCAACAAGACCAAATTCCTCTGGGCTTACACCAACAATGATTGATTGGTCGTTCATATAGAAGTACTTACCGAAGTATGTATGAACATTGAATGCGTCCATAGCGATTGAGCCATCGGTTCTGTTAGCTCTCATCCAATATGCCATAGACATAATGTATCTATCCTGAATACCTGCAAGACCTGCAATGGCAAGCTTGATATCAGGGTCAGCATTCTTACCGCCGAATGGGTATGAGAAGCTGTTAGGATTGTATACGTTTGAAAGAATTGTTCTTTGGTGGCCATCATAAGCAGCAGATGTAAGAGCTGCGAGCTGATATGCAGTAGCACCGGCTGCGTCCTCACCATTTGGCTCATTACCAAGCTCAATCCACTTAATGTAGCCACGGCCAGCTAGGTCGCCAGGAACCGCATCGGAGTGTGCGATCATGTTTTCAACCAGATAGCCCATTTTACTGCTACCATAACGAGCAGAATATTGATAAATTAAGTCTGCATATGCAAGATAGTTTTCCGGTAAATATTTTTCTTCCCAAGAAGCGATTGTTCCTGAAAGCTTACCCTCAAATTCATCATAAACTCTAGCCGGGCTAGATGATTCATTCCATTGTAGACAAGGAATTACCAAAAATCCTGCTTCACTATATTCTTTATAAGCTGCATCAAAGTTACCAACAACTGTGTTTGCAAGCGAAACAGCCTTACCCGGGAACGAGCCTGTTGAGTAAGACCAACCAACGTTGTGGTATTCACGAATTACGTATGAGCAAGCAAGCTGTTCAACAGTACAGTTACCGCCACCGCCGGCAACGAAACCGCATTGTCCCATCATTTCGCCAACTGTTGGACGCTCATGTATCTCATCTTTAATGAGCATATCCTCGTCCTCACCTACTGCATAACCATAAACAAGAACCTCGTTTGGTGCTTGACCGTCAAGGAACTCAACTTGAACATATCTTACTTCCTTATCGATGTTAATTTTGTGGAATGAGTAAGGTGTAATTTCATCTGCTGAAATTTGAATCTCAAAATCCCAATCCTCCGGTGTGTTAAAGTTAGCTGCTGCTTTTGAAGCACGAACTATAACATCGGTTGTAATGTCAGGATAGAAAAGCATTACGCAATCAACATAATGAACATAAAAGAGGTCAATTATAGGAGCTAGCTTTGTGCCATAACGCTCATCGGTTTCTTCCTTTGTATAGTTAGGGAACACTGTTCCGGCTGCATACCAGAACTGCGGAACCTTAGTTGCAGGAAGGTCGTTATAGTCGCTTCTATATGGGTCTCCAACAATTGATTGCTCATCAATAAGAGCTGTCAAATCTCTGTTTGTCTCACCATTACCAAGCTGTTGTGGATTCTTATAATCAAGATCGATTAGGTAAATACCACCTGCACGAACTGTATCCATATCACTTGTAGCAAAATCATTTTTTGCTTTAACAGAGATGTATGAAACACTGTCTCTGCCAACAGAAAGACCATCGATAACAACAGTCTTTATAATGCCATCACCGGAAATTGTATATGTAGCATCTGTTGCCTTATCGTAGTTTTTATCAGTGATTTTCTTGTTGCTGTATTTAACCTCATAGTCTGTTGCTTCACCAACAAGGTTAAATTTAACAGTAACACTGTTTTCACCAATCTCGGCAATTCTTAGGTATTTAACAACAGGTGCAGACTTGGATGCAAGCACTGATGCACCTCCGGTTGAGCCCTCACCGGCTGAGCTGTCTGTGTTAGTGTTACTACCAGTATTGGTGCTTGTATTAGTATCGTTTGTTTCTGTATTGGTATTGGTTACGCCGGTGTTTGTATTGGTGTTAGTGCTAGTGTCAGTCTTTTTCCTACCACAAGCAACAACCATTGGCGCAAGCATACAAATTACAAGAATAATTGTAAGCACCGATAGCCATCTTTTCTTCATATTTTTTCCTCCGAAAATGTGTATTATGCGTAAATTTATCTAAAATATTAGATTATATACACGTATATAATACTATAAAATGAAGAATTTGTCAAGCGACTTTATACTTAATTAACAAATTTTTTCCACTTTTTTTGCTCTTTCTGTGCATTTTTATGAAAAGTGTACAAAAATTGTATTTCAAGCTTACGCTAAAAGATGTTTTTTTGTGCAAGTTGACACCAAACGGTTCAAGCCTTGTGAATTTTGTTAATTTATTGCATCAATTGGTGGCATTGTCTCGTTTTCCATCGGCGGTATTGTCTCATTCCCACCGCTTTCTGTCGGCGGTATTGTTTCATCCCCTTCACCTTCTGTGGGTGGTGTTGGTGTCGGTGCCGGTGGTAATGGTGGTGAATATAGCGAATCAAAGCAATCTATTATAAATCTGGAATCGTATCGAACACCATCGATATGAATGACTCTCAGCGAGGAATAATCATAAGTTGAAAGTGCTCTGTTCAACGCATCATTTGAATTGGCACAAATGTAAATTTCATTTTCTTCTATTCGGGTGATAACAAGCGAATGATAAAAATCCCCCTCCGCGTTTTTCAGTTGGATTATATCGCCAATTTGAGCAAGTGAAATATCTACGTCTCTGCCAAAGGGACCCACTCCTTGGTTGCTAGTCATAAAATTGTAAAAGAAGTCCACGCCTGTCCACGACGCACTACGTCTATTTACCGAAAGGTAGTACCAACCATATATTGAGGTATAATTCATAGTGCAGCTCCCGGCAAGAACACACTGAGAGGCAAAGTTTGTACAGTTCCCACCTATACCCTCAAAGGTATAAAACAACGGATTTCTCACAAGTGCATATTTTTCCGCATACAAAACGACATTATCTCTTAAATATTCCTTTTCTAGTATCATATTAATTCCTCCTCATAAATATATTTTATGAAAAAAGAACTGTTTTGTGAAAGGAGTGATTTTTATGAGCTTTTGGTCAAACATCGACACTCCTCTAGGCTTTTTTACTTTTTTCTTTGCCCTGCTCGTTGTTTTCGTTAACGGTTGGACTGATGCTCCAAACTCGATTTTTTCAGTAGTTGATTCCGGAGTGTTAAAGCTATGGCAAGGAGCCTTACTTTCAGGAATATTTAATTTTTTGGGTGTATTATTATCATCAATTCTAGGGGCAAGTGTAGCAAAAACCATTTTTTCTCTCACTGATTTCGGAAGTAAAAGTCAAGGCTTTACTGTTTGTCTTTCCTGCTTTATTACTATTGTTCTATTCGGCGTCATTGCTTGGTTTTTTGGTCTGCCATCAAGTGAAAGCCACGCTTTAATTTTTTCTTTAAGCGGTTCTCTTTTAGCCACCGGAGTTAAAAACAACGGTTTTTTTAAAGAAATAGCATTTATTGTTTTATATTTAATTTTTTCTTGTGTCATTTCATTTTTAATTTCATTCTTAATAACTAAAATTACGCAAAGGTTAAGGCTACCATACAAAAAGCTACTGGTTGCCTCCTCCTCTCTTTTATCATTTATGCATGGTGCACAGGACGGGCAAAAGTTTTTAGGTGTGCTGATTTTCATCTTAGGATTTGGCACTAGCCAAGAAAATTTCACATCATTGCCGCTAATTTTAATCATAGCAGCTGTTATGTCACTTTCAACACTACTCGGCGGTGGAAGAATAATTAAGTCGCTTTCCAAAACAGCATCAGGGAAAGACCTGCACAGTGCCTTTTCCTCCGACCTAGGCTCGTTTTTCACCTTGGCTTTATGCTCGTTTTTCGGTATGCCTATTAGTACAGGAAATGTAAAATCGTTATCCATAGTAGGCTCAAGCGTTGCCAAAAAGGAAAAAATAAATAAAAAAATGACGGGCATGATTTTACTTACGTCCGTCATTACATTACCTATTTGCTTTTTAATGGGATTTATAATTTGTAAGCTACTGTTGCTTATTTTATAAATTGCTCCCAAATTTTGCCCTGTGGCACAGAGCAAAACTCCATTGGCTTGTTGGTTTTTGGATGAATAAATGAAATTTTGGCAGAATGGAGTGCTATTTTATCATTGTCTTTGGCACCATATTTTCCGTCGCCATATAAAGGATTGGCTCTATGGGAAAATTGCACTCTTATTTGATGTGTCCTTCCTGTGTGAAGTGCAATTTTAACAAGCGAAAGCTGTTTACCATCCACAAGGGCTTCGCCCTCTTTCCAAAATTCAAGCTTTGCCTCCTTTGAGCCATTTCTTTTGGTGCTCACGACAAATGATTTGTTTTTTATTCTATCGTGGTACAATAGGTCAACCATCTCTCCATATTCATCAATGTCGCCGTGGCACACCGCTAAATATTCTTTTTTCAGCTTACGGCTTGAGGCTTGGCTTGATAGAGCTGCTGCACTTTCTTTATTTTTGGCATAAACCATAACGCCTGTTGTCTGTATATCAAGCCTATGTATGCAATAAATGTTGCACCCTGTGTGCGATTTCAAGCAAGAAATCATATTCTCGCCACTACTCTCTTGCGAGGATATACCATATGGCTTTTCACAAACAATTATATCATTATCCTCATAGTAAATAGTCATATGCTCCCCCTTTTTAAGGCCTTTATGAATAGATTATATCACAAAAGGAGCTGATTGCTCAAGCCCCTTTTTAATTATTTAACCTCAATAACAGATGAATCCCACATATCAGGGCTTTCATATCCTAAGAAGTTTACGCAAGTAGCAGCTACGTTCGATAGACCAAACTCGCCATTATCCTCTTTTACTGTGTATTTATCACTGTAGTAATTATCATAAATGATAAATGGAACAGGATTTAGAGTATGGCTTGTTTTTGCCTTGTATGAACCGTCCTTGCCTTGCTTTGGTTCGCCCTTCTTGTCAACCTCGTACATTTCATCTGCATTACCGTGGTCGGCAGTAATGAGAGCAACGCCCTTTAATTTATCAACAACATCAAGAATTCTCTTTAGTTGAAGGTCAAGTGCTTCCATTGAGCAGCGTGTAGCTAAAATGTTACCTGTATGTCCAACCATATCGCCATTTGGGAAGTTTACTCTTAGGGTTGCATACTTACCGCTCTCAAGACAAGCAATTAGCTCATCTGTGATTTCAGCACATTTCATCCAAGGTCTTTGCTCAAATGGTACTACATCTGATGCAATTTCGATATATGTTTCAAGGTTGTCATCAAATTTACCGCTCTTGTTACCATTCCAGAAGTATGTTACGTGGCCATACTTTTGTGTTTCTGAAATAGCGAGCTGTGAAATTCCTGTATTTGCAAGATATTCACCCATTGTATTAGTAATTTCCGGTGGGTTTACAAGATAGTTAGATGGAATATGAAGGTCGCCATCATACTCAAGCATACCTGCATATACAACATTTGGATAACGAACTCTATCAAATTTTGTAAATTCCTTATCGTCAAATGCCTTTGAAATTTCAATAGCACGGTCGCCGCGGAAGTTATAGAAGATTACGCTGTCGCCATCATTGATTGTACCAACAGGAACGCCATCCTTTGCTATAACAAATGGTGGAAGGTCTTGGTCGATAACCTTGTATTCCTCTCTGTATGTTTCAACAGCCTTCTTAGCACAGCAGAATTGTCTGCCCTCGCCAAGAACGTGAGTCTTCCAGCCAAGCTCAACCATTTTCCAGTTAGCCTCGTATCTGTCCATAGTGATAACCATACGTCCACCACCTGAAGCTATCATAATATCAAAGTCAGGTGTGCGAAGTGAGTCAAGGAACTCCTCAAATGGAACTATATAATCAAGTGCACTTGTTTCTCCAACGTCACGACCGTCGATAAGAATATGAAGTCTTACCCTCTTAACAGCTTCCTTTTTAGCTTGGTTAATCATAGCCTTTAGATGGTCGATGTGTGAATGAACATTACCATCAGAAAATAGACCGATAAAGTGAAGTGTACCATTGTTGTCTTGCACGTTCTTTACAACATTTTGCCATGTGCTTGATGCGAACATTTTTCCGTTTTCAATAGACTCTGAAACAAGCTTAGCACCTTGAGCAAAAACTTGACCGGAGCCAAGAGCATTATGTCCAACCTCAGAGTTACCCATATCATCATCAGTTGGTAGACCAACAGCAGTACCGTGTGCCTTTAGCTTTACACATGGATATTTTGCCATAAGCATATCAAGTGTCGGTGTGTATGCTTGGCTAACTGCGTTTCCCACAGTATTAGGAGCAAGTCCAACACCATCCATTACAATTGTAAGAACAGGGCCGTTAACTCCTATTGGATTTTGTAATTTATTAAGGATTTTTGCCATTTTTCTGTCTCCTTTTTAATAATCTATTTTTTATCGTATATAGTATATACTATAATTATGAATAAATCGTGAACAAGCATAAAATAGTTGACAATTTTATATATAAATGGTAAAATATCTCCTAGAATATTATTGAAATCTTTCAGTTGCGTTTTTGGAGGAATTATGAGTATTAGAGAGGAATGCACACAAGCAATAAAGGAGCTTTGCGAGGCAGCAGACTTAAAGGCGGGAGACATTTTAGTCATAGGCTGCTCAACAAGTGAGGTTGGCGGTAGTAAGATAGGGACTAATTCAAGCGAGGATATAGCAAAAGAGCTTTACGATGCAATCACATACGTGCTTGTGCCAAAGAGGATTTATCCTGCGTTTCAATGCTGTGAGCATCTAAATCGTGCTATCGTTATTGAAAGAGAGTGTATGCCTACGTGTGCCGAGGAGGTAAATGTTGTGCCTCAAAAAAAGGCAGGTGGCTCGCTTGCTACATTTGCATATAATTGCTTTAGCGATCCTGTTGTTATCGAGGAAATAAAAGCAAATGCCGGAATAGATATTGGCTCAACATTAATCGGTATGCACCTAAAGCGTGTTGCTGTACCTGTACGTCTATCAATTTCTAAAATTGGCGAGGCTAACATAACCTGTGCTCGTACAAGACCAAAATTTATCGGTGGAGAACGTGCAGTTTACAACGAAAATCTACTGTAATTTGCAATTTAAAGTCGCATCTTTTGTCTAAAAACAGACACGTGGTGCGACTTTTTCGTTATTTAAAGATAAAAAAGTCTATGCCGAAGCATAGACTTTTTATTTTAGATTGTAAGTAAGATAAGATACTATCTTCCTCTCATTGATGCAATTTGTTCCTCGTCTGTCATCTGTGCAGGTGCTCTCTTTCTTCTCTTTATTACGAAGTTTCTAAAGACAAGATCAAGAACGAACAAGATAAGAGCGAGAATGATCAGAGGAATATCTATGCTCTCTGGCTTTCCGGGAAGTGGGGTTGTTTCCTTATCCGGCTTAGCGAATTCGCTAAGAGCAGATGAGCTTTCAACTTGTTCACCATCGTCCTCTCCACCATCAGGTGCTTCGACATCCACATCAGTATCGTTGCTTATTCTATCAAGCTCAAGCAATCTGCCGCCCTCGGAAAGACCTGTTAACAGAGTTCTTCCTTCCTCATTTGTATCTTGCAAGATATCATATTCTTGTAAAATACCGCCGGCTACAATAAGTGCTGTTCTGTCCTTAACTGCATCATCCTTGTCTACAGAGTAATCAATATTTTGATACAGAGTGTTTTCGCCAACAGTTTGTACTCTTACCCTTGTAAGCTCAAGAATAATTACGTAAGCCTCTTCAATTGAATCGGTTGGAATTGTAATTTGATACTTTCTATCAGCGATTGGAATAGCTATATCCTTATTTGTATTGAATTTTGACTCAGTGTATGGTTGCCATACGCCTGTTGCTTTGTCAAACTTATAAAGCTGAGCTTTAATAACATCTCTGTATGTTTGACCATTGATAACTTGATCTCTTAGACTAAGATCTGTGTATGTTTCAACCTTTAAAGTAATTGTTTTATCGTCTCTTGAAGCCTCATATTCAAGACCTGTCGAATCGATACGCTTTTGGATTGGTGCAACTAAAATGTTCTTAATTAGGATAGTATTCTTTCTTCCGTCAGTATCGTCGAACATTTCTCCTGTCCAGTTTTCGTCACCGAGGTCGGACATAAAGATACAAACCTTACCCAAGCCATAATCCCACTCTGCATAAAGTGGACGTAGGTTGTCAACATATATTACTCTTTCAGCATTTTCCTTAATTTGTGAACCATAATAACCATGGATAAAGTCGTACTCAATTTCACTCATTCCCTCGTGAACTGTAGAGTTCATTGAGTCTACTCTTGGTTCAACCGTAATATCCTTGTTAAGCAGCTCACCCTTAATGCTTTCAACGATTCCAGCCAAGTCCTCATCAAGGTCACTCGCCTTATTTACAAGGAACAAGTCGCCCTTACCGGCAACTGAAATCTTTTCGAGCTCTGCAATTGCATCCTTTTCATCTTTAGTAATACCTATGGCGATTGAGGATGTTACTGTACCACCCTTTGCCATACGCTCAACTATTCCCTCATAGCCTGAGCCCTTATCGTTTGGTGCACCATCCGACATAAATACTACTTGCTTGATTTCAAGGCTACCTGCCATATTTTGTGCTCTTGCAAGCATAGCACTAGCCTCTTGTATTGGCCATTTATATGATGTACCACGGCTCTTAATACAGTCGCCAGTTGCCTTATCCTCACCACCTACGTTATAGTTTTCAGGTAGTATATACTTAGCATCCGGGCCGTCAAGATATGGGTTACCATAGCCTTGTGCACCATCTTCCTTGAGGTTTACTCTTATGTCGCTTTCCTCGCCTGTTAGCTTGTCGAGATAGTGTGCATAGTAGTAATGCTCAAATTCATAAGCCATCTTTTCACAAAGAACCTCTCTGTTAGCCTCGTCACCGATTGGCTGTATTTCAAGAGCTACGTGGTAGTCTTGGTCGAATACGATTACGCCAATATAGTCCTCAGGCTCAAAGGTAGATTCCTTTACAACCTTTTTAACGCTTTCCAAAACTACGTGATATCTTGTTGGTTTTGGGAAGGTAGAAACCTCATCACAGTTTGTACATACTCCGCTTGATGGTGCTGTTTCATAGTAGTAATCACATTTTTTACAAATTACACCACTATTGCTTACCTGCTCCTTCATTGAGGATGAAAGGTCAACTACAAGTACCATACCGATAGTTTCCTTTTCCTCGTCAAGCTGAAGCTTAACCGGGAATAAGTCATTAATAGGTGAGTCAACAAATGCGCCCTTTCCATCCTCGCCACCTGTTGGGTCAAAGATGTTATCTCCAAGTGTGAATAGTACGCCACGACCAACCTCTTCAACATAGCGTTTAATGTTTCTAATCGCTTGTGTTGGGTCATCAGTTAGTCTTGTATAGTCAACGTTCATAAATATGATTTCGTCATACTCAAGCATTTTCTCAAGTGATCTTGGGAATTGACTTGCCGCAACCTTTTCCACGTCGTATTCTGAAAGGTCGATTTTATCGCCTGCTTTATTAATTTGTGATAATTGTTGGGTATCTCCATAAACTAGAAGGATTTTGCCCTTAGTTTCAAAGGTGTACCACGAATAGAATGTGTTATTAAGTGTAAGAATCTCGTCTCCGGTTGGTACAATTACATCCACCTTGATAGCTTGAACACCTGTTGAATCCACCTTATCTTGACCTATCATATTAACTTGATCAGGATCAACATCCGGTGTATAAACTGTTGGCTCAAAAACAATTGTATGTAGTGATCTTCCCTCCGGAACATCCACAAATGCTACATCTCCGATACGGTTTCCTGCAACATCTGAAAGGATCAACTGAACATTGGAAATCTTAGTTGTACTCTCTAACACAACCTCAGCCTCAACCTTTTCGCCTTTTTTAACCTTACCGTTTGTTGACAAGGAAATTACTTGAATTTCTCTGTAAATTTCTTCGGTTTTATCATTTACAAAGTCGAAAAGCATACAGCTTAGTGTTATTTCGTTTCTGTTCAAGGTGTCAATTACTTGTATAGCGTTGCCACCTATTTCACGTCCGTCAGATAATAGAACAACCTTTTTGTTTACATCATTGTACTTCTTATCTGCAAAAATATCGTTTGCCTTTAGTAGAGCTGCGGAAATGTTACTTTGATCTCTTTGCGGATCCTTTGGACCCTTTGTATATGGAAGCAAGAAATCCTCAGTTTCAGTCTTTAGCTCTCCCGGTAAAACAGCACTGTTACCATTCTTTGTTGGTATAATGCCATCATTTTCTTTTCCACCAAATACTACTAATCCAAACTTGGTTTCGTCAACACCTGCTTTTTTGTCTGTCTCTTTAATGTAGTCCATCAGGTCGTGCATATATTTATTCATTCTGTCCTTAGAAGGTGCACTACTATCAGACATATCGACTACAAATATAACTGCAGATTCTTTGGTGTGTACAACCTCATAATTTTCAGTTTTAGACACTCCTGCAAAAACAAATGAGAGTATCAAAATGAGTGACATATGAATTATGAATGGAATTAAGTGCTTTGATGATGTTCTACGCTTTTTATTAATTCTTAAAAACGGAATTATTCCAAGAATAAGAGCCGGAATTGTAATTAGCGCAACAAAAATTAATCTTTCACTGGACGGCCAGTTTATAACTGTCGCCGCAAATAGTGGGGCTAAATTAATACTCATCTCTGTAATATACCCCCCATTCTATGATTAGCAATATAATGAGAGCCAAAACAACCCAACGTAGAATTGAATTTTGCTCAAGCTCCTCGTTGATTACATTTCCGTCTACGTCCTTACCTCTGTAATCAAGCTCTGTTTGAAGCTTTTCGCCTCTTGCGTTAATATCACGCTCAGAAATCGGCATAAATGTTGTAACAGTATATGTTTGTGGCTTTATCTCGGTATCTGCATTTGTTGTATCACCTGACACAACATTGTTTTGCTTAAAGCTAACAACTATATCATAGGTTCCAAGCTTATCAAGGAGAATTGTTGGCAATTCTTGTCCGTCGTCAGCCCAACTACCTACTTGTAGCTTTTTGATTGATTGTCCTGCCGGATTTTTGCCCTTTTTCATAAGCTCAAGGTCGGACTCGTATTCCTTAATATAGCTATTAAACATCTTTATTAGCTTCTCACCACTAATCCATTTATCGTTTTTCTTAAAGCTTAAACGGATAGATGTTTCCGGGAAGCCCTCAATCTGTGAGGATGCCATCTTAAGTGTGCTTTCAAGGATTTCAAGCGCACCTGTTTCATTTCCTGCCTCTGCTAGTGCGAGGGCATTCTTGAAGTTTCCGAGAACATCGCTGTATACATCGTATAATGTTGTATTTGGAATATAATAATATTTGATGTTATCAGCACCTGCAGGTGGGTTAAACTCAAGAGTATCACCCATTGCGTAAACACGATCGCCTAATACATCAGGAAGTGAATAACTAATCATATTTTTAATTAGAACCGGGAAGTCGGTAATATATACCGGCATTGATGAATCAGCAAAGTCGAATGTTGTAACAATCATCTTTGTTGTTCCCATTGTTCCAACTAGCATAATAGGAGTTTTTACTTCCTTGGATTTATAATAGTATGTAGCATCATATACAGCCTCCCAACCGTCCGGTAAATCATAGTTTACGTCAACTATTGGTGGCATACCCGGCTCTTCTATTTCCTGAACTGTACCAACAACTCTATACTTACCTACAACAAGAGTGATAGGATCTTGTCCCGGTAATTTGATAGTTTCAAATTTTACATTCTTTCTGATAGCTTCAGCATTAGTTCCTGTAATTTGTGTTGATTTTGAAATTGAATAACCACTAACTTGGTTTGCAACAATTGCGTCCTTAACGTTATCCGATATACCAAGATCGAGGTTTTCGGGTGATTTTGGAGCATTTAGCAGCCATACTGTACCATCTGTTGGCATAATTGGCGGAACAACGCCTTCATATATATATAAGGTGTATCCGCTTGTCGGTGCTCTTTTCACAGCGGAGGAGTGATAAATATTCTCTGATGTGATTTGGCAACCAACAGCTGACAGAATAAGCTGCATCGTTGTTTTCTTTGATGGATCAGGAAGACCATTCTTTAGAACAATGTTGTTACTTACATACAAAACATTTGTGTGTACAACAGGATCACTGCCTAAATATGTCTCGTTATCCTCTAAGATTATATCGTTCTTTCCTGTGTCAACAGAAAATCTAGCCTTTGTGTATGACTCAACACTCTTTATTGGGAAATATTGTGTTTTTTCGTCATCTGTCGAACCGGTTCTAGCTGTAAATACAAATGTTTTTGTTGTATTTGAAGCCATTTCTATTTCTCTTGTCTCAATCGCATTATCAAGATAGAGATTTAGGAAGAATATTGTTGGATTTCTTTCCAAATTTTCGGAATTTTCCAAGTCTAATTTATATTCTTCATTATCGGGATCATTAGTAGTATTTTTTACCTTTTCTACCGCTGTCAAGGTGTATTCACCAGGCTCAAGAGTAGACAAATCTATTGTAAGCTCATATTTTTCGTTTTCTTTTAAATCATAATAGAAATCTTTTTCAATAGATTTTCCGGTAATACTACAAGGGTCTGTTTGTCCGTTGATTTTGAAAATATACTCATATGTTGGATTAATATAATTTGATGTTGCAGTGAATTCAAAGGTAACCTTTCCTGATTCCTTCATTTTCTCTGTAATTAAAACTCTATTTTGACCAACGTATGCTTTTTTAGTAATAAAGCCGGTGCCTTGGTTATTAATAGTTACCTCGAACTGATAACCTGAAGCATATAGCTTATCAGCAACGGAAGTAATGCTTACATTCCAGTCCTTTTCCTTCTCGTTGCAATAAACAATCTCTAAGCCCTTTGGTGGCTCATTAAATTCCTTATCTGTATATAAATATACCTTGGTGCTTGGCTTTTTATCTAGCGCACCTGATGAACGTGCAAGTGCTAATGCTGCGTCGATATCAACATCGCCATCAGTGCACTTGCCGGTTAGCTTTGATATTGCATTAAGTGCCTCGTCCTTTGTATATACATAAGGTGTTTTTTCTGGATCATCGTCATTTTCTGTGCCGGGTGCATAACCATTTGTAAGTAGCTCTGCCTTTTCTCCCGCCACAATAATTACTAAGCCCGCATTTTTATCTACGCCCTCAGCTACCTGTGTTAGCTTTTCGATAGCAACATCGTAACGTGTCTTATTACCGTTTTTTGCTTGCATACTAGCTGAAGCATCAACGATTATAACTGTACCGGTATTCTCTTTTGGATCTACCTTTATATCTATAAGAGCAAGTGTTGCTGCTGCTACTACCAATAACTGCATAATAAGTAGCAAGGACATAATAAAGTTGATTGGAACACGACGTTTCATATACCTTAGGCTTCGTTGCCAAATAAAGGTACTAGACACAGTCTTAGGTACATATTTTGATTTGATTAAGTATATCAAAACAACAATCGGCACCGCTATAAGTCCCAGCAAGCCAAACCATGTACCTACACTCATCTGATTATCTCCGTTTCGTATCCTTTTCCAAAAATTACCTGTTCAATTGGCTCGTCTGACATTGCTGTAAAGAAAGTTACATTTCTTGAAGCACAGAAGTCAACTAACTCCTGCTCATATTCGTCAAGAGCCTTTTGGTAGGCTTTTACCATTTTCTTTGTCATTACAAGTCGCATATTTCTTCCGTCTGCCATATCAACAGCCTCAGAGTCGATCATATCGATTCTACCGTCGAGATCAGGGAACATTTCATCGGGAGAAAGAACCTGTATCATTAGTATTTCCCTACGCTTATACATAAGGAAGTCTATCGCTTTTTTCCAATCGCTATTGGTCAAAAAGTCTGAAATTATTATTGTAAGACCATCATCGTATCCGGGATTTTCCATATTTACAATCGCTTTTTCGAGGTTTGTCTCTCCCTCAAACTCGGTTGATTCGAGCTTTTGAGCAGCTCTATAGAATGAATCCTTATTCGTAACATTAAATCCTAGACCTACAGCCTTGTTGCCTTTTAGTAGCTCAAAGGATACTCTGTCCATTGCAGATACTGATAGATACCCGAATGCTGCCGCAATTTTTAGCGCTGCTTCTGCCTTTTCAGGATGTCCGCACGCCATAGATGCCGAGCAGTCAATCATAATATGATTGTGCATTTGTCTTTCATCTGTGAATAATTTAATGAAGTATTTCTCACTTCTTGCGTATACGTTCCAGTCAATACGTCTAATGTCATCACCAGGTGCGTACTCACGGAAATCCGCAAATTCAACAGTGTTACCATATGTACGAGCTCTTCTGGAGCCTCCAAAAAAGCCCGTCATAGGAGTTTTTAGAACAAGTGCGGCGGCATCGAGACGGTCAAGAAAATCACCGTCTAATATTCTACGTTTCATAAATACCGCCTAATTAATTATTTTTTTCTTGCAATTGGACCCTTGTTAGCGAGTTCTCTCTTATCTGCAGCAGTTATACCTGTGCGTTTAACGCCGAGTGTATCTGCATTAAGTCCCTTCTTGCTGCTGTTCAAGTCTCTTACGAGTGAAAGAACAACATCGTCTGATGTCATCTTTGAAGTAACTGCCTCAAAGCCAATCTTAATTCTGTGACGAAGAACAGGAACTGCAAGTGAGTTGATATCATCATATGATACATTGTATCTACCCTTAATTAGAGCACGTACCTTTGCTGCTGTAATAAGTGCCTGAGCAGCACGAGGAGAAGCTCCGCAACGGATATATCTTTTTGTTGTAGCAGTAGCAACTTCACTATCAGGATGAGTTGCAGCAATCATTACCATTGCATAATCAAGAACTTCCTTAGCAACAGGAATTGTCTTAGCAACCGCTCTCATACGAAGAAGCTCTTCGCCATTACATGCAGCAGAAGCTGCTTCATCCATTGACTTTTGTGTCATTGTTACAATTTGTCCTAGCTCAGCTGCTGTTGGGTTAGGAACGATAATTTTGAACATAAAACGGTCCATCTGAGCCTCTGGTAGTGGGTATGTACCATCTTGTTCAATTGGGTTCTGTGTAGCTAGAACGAAGAATGGCTCGTCAAGCTTACGAGATTCACCCATTACTGTTACCTTGTGCTCCTGCATGGCCTCAAGTAGAGCCGCCTGTGTCTTAGGAGTAGCACGGTTAATTTCGTCGGCAAGTACGATGTTACTGAAGATAGGACCTTTTTGGAACTCGAATTTAGAGTTGCCGTTTTCATCTCTTTTAATAATGCTTGTACCGGTTACGTCGGCAGGCATTAGGTCAGGTGTAAACTGAATTCTTGAGAAAGGTAGGTCGAATACGTTACCAAGAGATCTTACAAGACGAGTTTTACCAAGTCCGGGAGCGCCTTCAAGAAGAACGTTACCGCCGGCAATAATAGCAATGATTGTATATTGAACTACCTCGGTTTGACCGATAATATCCTTTTTAACCTCTCGGAAAATCTTTTCACACTTTTCAGCAAATAGCTTGAGCTCCTCAGCTGTTTTAGGATCTATAACAGGAGCTCCCGGTCTTGCACCTGTCGGAGCTGGTGCAGGCTTTGCAGCAGGAGCTTGAGCTGCCGGAGCTGTAGCTGGCTTTGCAGCGGGAGCTTGAGCTGCCTGAGCTGTTGCAGGCTTTGCAGCGGGAGCTTGAGCTGCCTGAGCTGTAGCTGGCTTTGCAGCAGGAGTTTGAGCTGCAGGAGCTGTTGCCGGTTTTGCTGCCGGTGTAGTCGCCTGAGCTGCCGCAGGTTTTGCAGCAGGAGCTTGAGCTGCTGGGGCTGTTGCCGGTTTTGCTGCCGGTGTAGTTGCCTGAGCTGTAGCTGGCTTTGCAGCCGGAGCTGGTGCAGAAACAGGCTTAGCGGCAGCTGGTGCTGTCGCTGGTTTATTTATTGCCTGAGCAGCAGGAGCCTTTGCAGGCTCCGCTACTGGTATCTTTGTTGCATTATTTGTGCCAGTTGTTGGCTTTGGTGCTTCGACCTTTTTATCGATTGTTTCCATAATTTTTCTCCGTATACTATATAAATTTCAAAAGTAGTTTTTTATTAACCGTTGCCCTTAAGTGAAGCGAAGTAGTTTTCAATAGCCTCACGCTCTTCGTCAGTAAGCTCTCTGTCAAACTGCTTGTCGTACTCACCACTGATTACACCGCTTGCAATCAAGTCTTCGATTGTTACATTTCCACCAGGGATAAACGCGTCACTGGATTCTTCATCAGCGTCAGATGAACCGCTTGAACCTTCAGAAGGCTTTTCTTCAGGTGTTGGCTCGGTCATTTCTCCGCCTTCGCCCTCTTGCTCTTCGTTTGGCTCTTGCTCTTCGTTCTCGTTCTTGCCACCTTGTTGTTCACTGTTTTGGTTACTGCTGTTTTGATCCTTGTTTTCGCTATTTTGATCGCTATTTTCCTCTGATTGTGGAGGCTGACCCATTATGCTACCTTGTGCTTCTTCGAATCTATCTGAAACATTTTCGCCTGTTTGTTCCATATTTTCGATCTTATCCATAAAGTCGCCAATTTGGTCTTTTGCTTGGTCTAGAGCACCTGTTGCTGTATCCTTAGCATTTTCGTCGTACTCTGCGTCCTGCTCAGGATTTTCGCCTGTGCTGTTGTCGTTCTTAGATGCCTCTTGCTTTGCATCCTCAAATGAGTTTGCAAGGTCGTTCATTGCATCCTTCAAATCGCCCTCTGGAAGTGCGTCTGCTGCATCCTTAAAGTCTTGTGCCATATCGCCGAGCACCTCATCAAGAGCATCGCCCTTTAGCCACTCGCCATTTTCATCCTTCAACTGATCCTCAAGGTCCTTAAATGCATCATCAAGTGCATCCTTGTCGCCACTTTGAATAGCGTCTTGGATATCGCTTGTTGTGTCATTATCCTTCATTGAGTCAGATGTGTCAGATGTTTGGTTCTTATCATTTTGAATGATATCATCGATTTTGTCCTTAGCATTTTCAATTTCATTGCTAATTTCAGAATCTGATGCGCCGTTTTGAATCATATCGTCAAGCTTGTTCTCAAGGTCGTCAAGAACGTCATTTGCTTCGTCCTTTGCTGATGGTGTTAAATCAGAGTTGTTAATCTCGTCTCTAATATCACCGATCATATCGTCAACCTCTTTTTGGTCTGAGCCTACAAGATCTTCACGAAGATCGCCAAGCTGGTCGGAAATTTCTTCCTTAGTTTGGGTTTCTTCCATTGCATCGCCAATGCCCTCTTCAGCCTTGTCGAACGCATCCTTTAGCGTTTCATCAAAGCTTGAGTCATTCTTTTCTGCATTTTCTGTGTTGTTCTTTAGGTCTTCTGCTAGGTCGCCAAGTGAATCCTTCATATCTGAAGGTGTTGTTGGAGCAACTGCATTATTGATAGCATCTGAAACCTTATCAGCGATTTCTTGCTTTTCCTCATCAGTTAAGCCCTTGTCCTCGCCAGTTTCTGGATCCTTACCGGTAATTACATCCTCGATTTTATCGAGTGCGTCCTTAATTGCCTCGTCGTCGCCCTTTTCGATTGCGTTACCAAGGTTTTCAAGTGCATCACCGATCTCCTTCTCGGTTTCGTCCTCGCTATCCTTATATTGATTGTCCTTTAGGTTGTCAGCAATTTCTTGTTGAGATTGCTTATCGTTTTCAACCTCTTTGTCAATCTGATCTTGCTTATCCTTAATAGCATCGTTGATTTCTTGCTTTGTATCCTCAGGACTGCTTGGATTTTGATTATCGTAGCTATCGCCTACTGTTTCATCAAAAGCATCGCCCATTTCTTCCTTGTTAGCATCGTCGATTGCATCTCTGATTTCTTCCTGCTTTTGATCGTCAGACAAGGAATCATCCTTCATAATGTCATCGATTTTGTCCTTAAGGTCTTCTTTGTTTTGGTCAGACATGCTGTCGTTGTTGTCGATAGCGTTGTCTATTTCCTCTTTAGTTGCGTTATCAATAGCGTCGTTCATTTCGTCTGACTTTTCTTCGTCAGTCTTGCTTTGGTCGCCCATGATTTCATCAACCTTATCCTTGAGGTCCTCTTTGTTTTCGTTGGACATGCTGTTGTTATCGTCAATAGCATCCTTGATTTCTTCCTTCTTTTGGTCGTCTGTCAAGGAATCGTCCTTCATAATGTCATCAATCTTATCCTTAAGATCTGATGAATCATTCATTGTATCGTTTGCATCGTTTTTGAGGTCTGAGTTATCATCGATTACCTCGTCCATCTTATCCTTTAGATCTTCTTTGGTTTCATCGGATAATACTTCATCCTCATCAATCTTATCGTTGATTTGTTCTTTTGTTGTTTCGTCAATACTGTCCTTGATTTCCTCTTTGGTTGCGTCATCAACAGCATCCTTCATATCCTCAGCCTTTTCGTCCTCGGACTTGTTTTGGTTGTCTATGATTTCGTCAATCTTATCCTTGAGGTCCTCTTTGTTTTCATCGGACATGTTTTCATTCTTGTCGATCTCGTTCTTGATTTCTTCCTTCTTTTGATCGTCTGTCAAGGAATCATCCTTCATGATATCTTCAATTTTGTCCTTTATGTCAGAGGATTCTTGCATTGAGTCCTCAACCTTATCCTTGAGGTTCTCTTTTTGCTCATCGGACATATTTTCATTTTTCTCTATGTTGTCTTTGATTTCTTCTTTTGCTGCTTTATCAACAGCATCCTTCATATCCTCAGCCTTTTCGTCCTCGGACTTGTTAGGATCGCTTAGGATTTCATCAATTCTATCCTTAAGGTCATCTTTGTTCTCTTTAGATAGACTTTCGTTTTTATTGATTTCGTTTTTGATTTCGTCTTTCTTTTGCTCGTCGGTCTTGTTTTCATCCTTCATGATCTCTTCGATCTTGTCCTTGAGGTCAGAAGCATCTTCAATTACGTCATCAACCTTATCCTTGAGCTCCTCGTTTTCATCAACGATTTCCTCAATGTCTTCCTTTAATTCAGGATCAGGCTTTAAGATTTCCTCAATCTTGTCCTTGAGGTCCTCCATATCTTGCTTGAGGTCGTCCTTATCCTGCTGGTTCATATCAGAGTTGTCGATTTCTTGATCGATCTTATCGAAGGTATCCTCGATTTTGTCCTTTTCTTCCTCGAGTGGATCCTGTTCCTCAGGCTCTTGTGGTGGGAGGTTTTCCTCAACCTCTTTTATTTCATCCTCAAGCTTATCCTTGATTTGATCAACTGTTTCTTGAAGGTCCTTGATATCCTCAACCGCTTCAATGATTTCTTTCTTGGATTCATCAAAATTCTTTTGAATTTCTTCTGAGATTTGATCAAAATCTAAGTCAGAGTCGTCTGTGTCAACCTCATCTCTTAGATATACAAGCTTTGTTACTAAATTTTTTAGTGCCAACTTAAGAGCATGTGGCTCCATTTCGCCGATGTTGCAAACATCATCAGCTGTTCTTACCGCATATTCAATTTCTTCAATTAATGTTGTATAGAAGCCAAGTTCATTTTCTGCCTTGTAGCTTAGCGCGTTCATTGCATTAGCAACTTGAGTTTTTGCCTCGCTTGTGTCAACGCCCTTTTCTACTGCAATGTATAGAAGCTCTATCGCTGCTCCAAGAGTTGCTGTGTTGGTACGGCCCTTTAAAGCCTCAATAAGCTCAACAATGTATCTCTTTTCTTCCTCAAGAACGTTTTCAAAGTCCTTTACCGCATCCTCGAGTGCTTCCTTTTTAGCCTCTTCCTTTTCTTCAGGAGACTTGTTTTCATCCTTTAGTATTTCGTCAAGCTTTCCCTCAAGCTCTTCCTTGGCATCAACAAGGTCTTCCTTCTTGTCCTCTGTGATAGGTGCATTATCAATAATATCTTGAATATCATTAATCAATTCATGATTTGATTTTTGTGCTTCCTCAATATACATTTCTTCCGGTGTTGCCGCCTTGATTGGAATAGCAAACACAACTATTGGCGCCAATATTGCGATGAAAAGCACCATTGCAATTGATGCAATAATTTTTGATTTAGGCACATTGATTGTAATTGTGCTTGTATCAAATGATGAAACAGTCTTTATTGCATCCTGTCTTTGAACATATGCAACATATGACGGGTCGTCTTGAAGCTCCACCATTGTGATAACACGCTCATGTAAACCAAGTGCGTCTACCTTCTTAGCAATGTTTTTTACGCCTCTTGCACGGAATACAAAGAAGCTGATTAAGCCTGTTATTACAGCTGCTATCAATCCAATACCGATTGAAATACCAACGCCTGCAATATCAGTTAGAACTCTTATAACAGTCGCCCAGGTTTGATCCTTAACAATTATTAGCTGCTCATTAAATGCGTCAAATACCATTTTGAACAAAGCAACAAAGCCGAGCGAGCCTGCCGCAACAGCTAAGCCTACTATGACAGCTAATAGTATCGCTTTAATAGCGGACTGTAATACTATTTTCTTTCTATAGGGATTTAGTAATTCGTTGAGATCCATAGATACCTCCTATTAATTCTTACTTTATTATTATAACACGCATTATTAATTTTTGCAATTAAAAATAAATTTTCAAGCTCAAATCGTGCATTTTTCGTCATTATGCACAAATTTGTAAAATTATTTTTAGTTAATCAGCTTGAAAAACTATCACTTTTAGCCAAACCTCAAGGTGCGCGTTTCCCTTGAAGCTGTCGGTTTTAGCTTTCTGTCAAAAGCTCGGTAACCGTAATATACCCAGTCAAACTCATATTCTCTTTTTGGGGTAATTTGATTGGGTATATTGCGGTTACCCCTGGTTTGAATGGAAAACAGTGCTTGTCATACAGACGGCGAAATAAGCACCGTGCCTTGATTTGTTGGGCTGAGCCCGGTTGTCAGTTAAATACCTCCTTTGAAATTTCTAGTATACGGATAGGCGACAAGTCAGCTCTCAATATGCATCTTACTCATCGCCGAGGTTAGTGTAACATATATTAGAAGAAATTTGTTAAGGATTTCCAAAGATTCAAAATAGTCTCAAAACATTTTCGTAGTAATTTCACACAATTTTCACAAAGCACTTCCAATTTTCATAATTCTTGGATTTTTTATAGCAGAATAAAATTCGATAAGCTAGGAAAAATAAGAAAAAACAGGGGTGCTTTATGGAATACAAATGGATAATTAACGACGCAGAAAAGCTGGAAGATGAAATTGTAAGAATTCGCCAAGAGCTTCACAAAATTGCCGAGGTAGGATTCTCTCTTGAAAACACTTGCAGATTTGTAAGAAACGAGCTTGAAGCCGTCGGATGTAAGGTTGAGCTATGTGGTAGGCAAGGGCTAGTCTGCACAATAGAGGGGCAAGGCAAGGGAGATTTTAGTGATAAATGCGTTCTTTTACGTGCAGACATGGATGCACTACCTATAAAGGAAGAGACCGAACTAGAGTTCAAAAGTGAAAACGGCAATATGCATGCCTGTGGCCACGATATGCACACAGCTATGCTTATTGGTTGTGCAAAAATACTTTTTAGCAACAGAGATAAGTTTTCTCACAAAATCAAGCTGATTTTCCAAAGTGCTGAGGAAACATTAGAGGGTGCCAAGGATATGATAGACAACGGAGTTTTAGAAAGCCCAACCGTTAATTGTGGTGCTATGCTACACATTATTTCAGGAACGAATTTAGACACAGGGGCACTTGTTTTTGCAAATTCAGGCGTAAGCGCACCGAGTGCTGAGTTTTTCAAGGTGTCAATTTTGGGCAAAAGTGCTCACGGAGCAATGCCTCAAAGTGCTGTTAATCCAATCGTGCCCGTTTCCCATATTGCCCTTGCTTTCGACTCTTTGATTGCTCAAGAAGCAAAGAGCTCCGGCAATTCGCTACTGACGATCGGTGAGCTTCACTCCGGCAAGGCACCGAATGTAATATCTGACAGAGCAACAATCACAGGCACCTTGCGTTCTTTTGAGGAAGAGTCAAAAGGCTATCTCAAGCTAAGAATGAAGGAAATTGTCGAGCTATATTCCCAAGCACATAGGACAAAAGGAACTCTGGAATTCACCAGCAGTTGTCCCGCTCTGACAAACGATCAATCCTTGATTTCCGTAGGCATAAAAAACATTAAGGATGCATATTCAATCATTAATCACAGCAAGCCTCTCTCCGTACTAAGAGCAGACGAGCTTGAATCAAAATCCTTTGCCTCCGAGGACTTTGCATATTTCAGCAAAAAAATCCCAACCGTTATGGTTGGAATTAGCGGCGGCAAGATGGAAAACGGATTCACCTATCCCTTGCATCACCCAAAGACGTCCTTTGATGAAAAGGCTCTTTTTTACGGCACTATTGTGTACTGCGTGTTGGGTATTTCCCTTGCCAAAGGCGAGTAAAAAGTGCCAACACGTGTCTAAAACAATAAAAAGCAGACGCTTTCGTCTGCTTTTTATTCGAAGTTAAAATCAAGTCCCACATAGTTTAATTCGTCTTGATAGCTTTTAATGTTTTCTTGAGAGATAGACTCAAAGTCCTTTTTCTTTCTTGCAATCCTCTTGGGATTAAAAATTACGCTAACCCAATGGCACAACCATGCTAAAGGTAGCAAAATCGGCAGCTTTTTCAAAAATTTAAAGCGTTGTTTGAGGTCCTTGTATGGTGGGAATACACCCTTCCAAAATCTTTTGGCACGTACGTGCTTAGTTGTTTTTGAAATCTTAACGCCCTCGGATAAAACACGTGCCTCGTAAGTTCCATAAGCTGTACCGCTAAATATTTTATGTGTAACAAACGCACTCTTTTCATCGCATTCTTGCGAACCAAACCACACATTTATAACATTTTCGGTTGTTAGCCAAAATTCATACAGCTGAAGCTTTTTAAGCTCTATTTCAATGTAACTCCAATCAAGGTCATCGTGATGCTTTAAATATACGTAAAAGTCAGTTAAATGCTTTATTCCTATTCCTGCATCGCGATAATGCTTTGCAAAGTGAGTGAACAGATATATAAAAGTGTCCTCACTCGACATTTCATATTCATTTGGCTTTTCAGCCTTCGGCTTAGCAAGTCTCCAACCATCGCCAAAATACTCATAATAGTCCTTATTGTAGGACGGAATAAGTCTTTTATGCAGCTCAATGCAAAAGCTATCCTTGCTCCAAACATACTCGTGATCGCTTTCAACAGTTTCCTTATAGCCAAGCTCAATCATAATCGCTTTGAACAGCTCATACTGCTCTGCTCTTATAAGAATATCAGCATCGCTCATAAGTCGCATTTCAGGACGTGGATACAGCTTCTTAATTGTTGTTCCCTTAAGCCTTACATATTCAATTTTTTCTTTATCAAAGGCTTCCAAAACCGATTCTATTTCACTATCCTGACATTCAGAGAAGAAAGAATATGAAATTGTGGATTTTAAAAACTTTTTAGCTTCGATTGTAGAAAAAGCATTTGGCAGCTTTTCCATTCCATAACACACAAGTGGGATAATTTGCATATCCTTTGCAAAATTATACGCCCATTCCCAATCAAAGTCTTCGCTCACATTCGGCACAGAGCCATCAAGTGAAGAGCGAATGATTGATATCATATCCTTTTCAAGTAAGCTTAACATAATTTCCGTTTCTTTAATTATTCAATATAAAATTCAGAGTCCCAAACCTCAACGCCTGAACCGGCAAAAACACTGTCAAGGCGATCCTTGAGGTCTTGTCTTGTAATGCCCTTCTTCATTATAACCTGCAAAAAGCCTCCGCCTCCTGCACCGCATATCATTTTACCATCAATTAGATCATCAATGGAAATAAACATTTGGTCAATACAGGTATTGGTGCTTCCACTGTCAAGTCGCTTTGACTCTTCCCAGTGAAGATTCATTTGCTCGGCAAAGCCGTCTATGTCGCCGCTTTCGAGGCACTTGTACATATTAAACGGCATTTTCCCAATAGTATCAAAAGCATTTAGTGTTTCTTTTTCAGAGGCAATATATTTACCTACAACCTCACGTAAAAGATTACGTGCAAGTCGCCTTTGTCCTGTATAAATAATAGCAAATCGCTTTGAAAACTCATCAAGCACTTCGCTGTTAATTTTAATTTCTTGGCATTTGATTTTTTGCTTCATTCCAGCCTTTGATGCAATCAGCTTAAAGCCAGGGGTAAGACCACCAACCTGATCCTGCCATCCACCACCGGTTGACATTAGCTGTTCCATTAGCATTACTCTATCATAAACCTGACCATTTGCAAGATTGAGCCCAAAAAATTCAGACAAAGCCTTTATACATGCAGCGGACAAAATAGAGCTTGTGCCAAGTCCTGAGCCACGAGGAATATTTATCGCCTGTGTTGAAAGATATAGTCCGCCTCCAAGCTTAGCAGTGATATCACTTAGCGTAAAGCTTCCATCTCTAGGAATTACGCCAAATGAGATTAGTGCCGCCTTATGCAAAGCGAATGGGTCCGATGGGTCTTTGCAATTTACAAGTTCCTCAAGAGAGGTGAATTCCTTATACGAATTGTTGTCCTCACTAGCCAAAATTATCGAGGACGTGTCTAATTTACGCACTTTAGCTTCTATCGGGAATCCCCCGTTTAGCTTTAATGCAGCATTTAACACGCAACCGCCGTTTTCGTTGCAATACGGAGGTGTGTCAGTCCAGCCGCCACCGAAATTCACTCTCACAGGCAGCTTAACTGTAACCTCGTTTTTTGCTATATTAAGTGCTGAATTATATCTGCAAATCGATGTGCGTTCAAGACCTTTGCTTATAGTATCAAAGCACATTCTTAGATACATTTCGTTTTCGTCTTCAGTGGCCAACTGTGAAAGATAGTAATAAATTCTAATTTTATTTGAAAACTCATCTAGCTTTGTTTCATCAAGATTGTCAGCTAAAGCAAGAAGTCTGTCGCTTATTCTTTTGGCAACGCCATTTTTAAAAATCCCCTTGAGCTCGCTAACAGGTGCTTTATATTTAATGCTGTTTAGAATTACCTCCACCTTTACGCGGTCGTCAACCTTAGCTTGCCACATAGGAATCGCCTCAGTGTCAGCTAAATTAAAGCTTTCGCAAAGCGACAGAGATGTTTCATTAACAACGCCCAAGAGTGTGTTTTCCACAGCCTTCTCCATAGTGTCAGCCGGGGTAAATAGCTTTGCAGTCCATAGTGGTTCAGAAAGCTTTTTGCCCATATGCATAGACTCCTTAGGGTTGTCATCAACCGCATACATTCTAACCACAAATTGACCATTTTTCAGCTTCAAGCCGTGAAGCACCGTGTTGTCCTTTATTGCTTGTCCAAACAGTGTAACACCACTTATAACACAGCTTTTGCCAATGGTTGTTCCTCTGTGTATGTAGCTGTCCTCTATATATGAGCCGTCCCCTATATAGGTTTCTTTTCTTTGATTTATATACGAATTAGAACGTGCGTAGCTAGTAACGCTAGCTCCAAAGCTGTTTGAATTCACGTCGTTTGACCAACCAAGATATGCATATTCACCTATGTCGTCAGTCATCAGCTTAAGCAGCTCCTTTGTTGTGCCGAAATGAATGAACGATGCCGGTGAAAATTGTAAAAGTCGCATTTTATATCTATGTAGCTTGTCCCAAATAGCACGTCTACACTCATCAAGCTCAGGTGAAAAATCACCCTCGGGAGTTTCCCTATAAAAATCCTCGAGTGTTGATTCTGTTGCTAGCGGATATAAAAAGTCAGCATAGAAGGATAGACGCACGTGGTCATTAACATAATAATTAAAATCACTGTCATTTGACACTAGTGAATATAGGTCATTCAAGAGGTTTCCATCAAAAATAACCGCCCCTGTGTCTATATTTACATTATTATTCTTGTCAACAGCTCCGTTTTTTGTTAGACTTTCAATACTCTGCTTGTGCAAAAAGCGAGATACATTTCCGCCCTCATCACCAAGGAATACACCGTGGTTTTTACCTGTTTCAACTTTTTCCTTTATAGAAAGAGCCATCGCTCCCTTGGAATAGAAATCAAGCTGAAGAGGATTGAATAACAAGAGCACGTCGCCCGAGCAAACAAGCATACCGCTTCCCATACGGGCAGGTACACCGGTCATACCAAAAATAAACTCGTCAAAAAGCGTTGAGCGACGTCCGTCCGGCAGCTCTCTTGGTACAGGCGAGAACAGCTTTCCACAGGCTGAATACTGTGGCACACGCTTTGAGTCTCCGCCCGAATGAATGCAAAGGATTTTTATGCCTGTAAAGTCATCATTGCCACGATGTTTTGCTATGTATCTAAGCACATTAAGAGTAGCACCACCGGAGCCTACTCTTTTGCCGTCCGGGTCCGGCAAAACGGCATAGTGAGTCCTTGATGGCAATTTGCCCTGTGTAAGTCGTGCGTTTATCTGCAGGCGATAAAACTCCGCCTGTGCCTCATTAGAGGCGGTCAAAACAATATAATCCCATACGGGATATTTTTCCTTTTTCAGCGACTTCTCATATTCCTCATAAGAGTCCAGGTAAGACTGTCTCAAAAACAGGTTTTTATATTTTGACATATAGCCTCCATTTAAATAGTTCGTTTAAAATTTATCTGTTTTTATGTATTTTTCATAGAAATTTTGATATTCATTGGAAATTACAGCTTCCCACCAACCTCTGTTTTCTAAATACCAATTTATTGTCTTCTCTATGCCATCTGCAAATTTTGTTTCAGGTAGCCATCCGAGCTCGTTGTAAATTTTAGTAGGATCAATTGCGTATCTTATATCATGTCCTTTGCGATCTGCAACATGCGTGATCAACTTCTCATTCTTACCAAGTTTTTTGCAGATAAGCTTAACAACATCGATATTTGCCACTTCGTTGTGTCCGCCAATATTATAAACCTCACCCACTCTGCCCTTGTGGATTATTAAATCAATTGCCTTACAATGGTCCTCAACGTATAGCCAATCTCTAATATGCTCCCCAGAGCCATATATTGTGAGTGGCTTTTCTTCAAGAGCCTTAAGTATCATAAGTGGAATTAGCTTTTCTGGAAACTGGTACGCACCATAGTTGTTTGAGCATCGTGAAATTGTTATCGGCAAACCGTAGGTTCTATAATAAGCAAGACCCAAAAGGTCAGCACTCGCTTTTGAAGCACTGTACGGACTGCTTGGATGAATGGGTGTTTCTTCTGTGAAGAAAAGTTCAGGACGGTCGAGCGGTAAATCGCCATAAACCTCATCAGTTGACACTTGGTGATAGCGGTCAATTCCGTATTTACGACACGCATCCATTAAAACCTGTGTGCCAAGAATATTTGTTCTTAAAAACACCTCAGGGTTTTCAATAGAACGATCAACGTGGCTTTCCGCTGCAAAGTTTACAACAACATTTGGCTTTTCATCCTCAAATATTTTATAAATTGCCTCACGATCGCAAATGTCAGTCTTATAAAACTTAAATTTAGGGCTTTTAAGCGCTTTTTCAAGCGTTGAAAGATTCCCCGCATATGTAAGAGAGTCCACACAGACAATCCTGTAATTGTTATACTTATCAAGCATATAGTAAACAAAATTTGAGCCTATAAAGCCAGCTCCACCTGTTACGATGATTGTCATGGGACCTCCTTTTTGTATAATTAATTATAAAATTCTGGTGCTGTTTTTAATTTTTTGAAAAATTCCTCATCGTGAGCAAAAATCACCTTTGCGTTATACTTCTTTTGAAGTTCTCTTACCTTTTCAATAGATTTAAAATATGAAAGGCTATCATAGAGCAAGCCCGAGCCTTTTGCTGGTGGCCCATATATTTCTTCTGTATAAACGCAGTCTTGTGGCAAAATATATGTTTCATTATCGGCATGCACAACAAGACCTAAAAGGTTAGGAGTATGTCCAGGAAGGCAAACAATCTCTACATTCTTAGCCACTTCCATGTCATTATCAACTAATATGTAATTGCCCGCAGCTGTACAATCAGCTTTCACATATCCTCCATGAGTTGCGGAGTTAGGATTCTTGTGTACTGTAACTAGTGCGTTTTCATAATCCTCTTTAGGCACATAAATGTTTGCATGAGGGAACAGACAAAGTCCACCTGCATGATCAAGATGCATATGGGATATTATTACAGTTTTTATATCTTCTGGCTTAACTCCGCATAACGCAAGTTGATTTTCGAGACGTTCTTCCTCTTTTTGATACAATGGATATATCTCTTGTAAATGCTTCGGCCAATAGCCCTTCATTGCATCCGGATGGCTTCCCGTATCATACAATATGTATTCTCCATCGTTTTCAATCAAAAAGCTCATAACTGGAAGCTTTATCCACTCGTTGTTTATATGTGGTTGGCTATATGTACCTATTACGCTACATCCAACAACATTGTTTTTATCTGTTTCCAAATATCCTGTATTTAAAATATAAAGTTTCATAAATCATCCTCATTTCAATAATTGATTTGCTAATTCTATTGTTTTTTTGCACTGATTATAAAAGATAAGTAGTAAATTTCCACAGTCTTCATTCACACTTTCTTTGTATATAGCCCAGCATGTGTAATACCAATAATGGACTGCTCTATAGCAAAGCCAGTGCCTATATTCAAAGTCGGTTGGCTTTCTTTGATAATAAAACTCTAAATATTGCTTCAAATCCTCTTCCTCAAAGTCATAATTTCCAAGGAATGGGAAATCATATGCAACATCACAATAGCCAGAGAACTCCCAATCTATCAAGTTAAAGCTGTCTTCCGTAATTAGACAATTATTAGAGTTCAAGTTACAATGGCAGATTGCTTTTCTAAAGCAATCCTTTTTTAGAGCTCTATCGATTTTATGTACTTCCTCACGCATTTTGCCAAAAATCTCGAACAAATTATCTTTGTTACTACAAGCTAGAGTTAACAGCTTGTCCGACGCCTCAATAGGATCAAATTCATTGCTTATTTTGTCTGCATCTGGCGTTTCACAAGCATGAATTTTCGCAACGTTTTCAGCAAGAGTCTTCAAATCATTCTTGTTATTTTTATTCAGTGGATGTGCATTTGCAACATAATAAGATAGCTTGTGTCCGCTCTCATCAATAAATATTAATGTATCATCTATTCCGAGTTTTTTCGCTAACTTATTTGCATATGTTTCTCTTTTCCTGCTTACAATATTTTTTCCGCTAACACCAGGATATCTGTAAACAAATTCCTTATCTTTGACCACAACCTTAAAGGTTATATTCGAGTGGCCAGCTTCCAAAATATCAACGTTAGAAATGTCTTCACTTTTGCAATTTAATTGTTCGCATATATTCTTTACAATCAAAGCACTAACGCTGTTGACAAATAGCACGTTTAAGGTTTTTAAGGAATTCAAATCATCAAACTCTCTAACCATACTAGACTCAGAATGCTTGATTGAGATTTCTAGCTCATCCAAATGCTTTCCCATAAATTCTTCCCAAAAAAGTGAAGATACTCTATACTTGTTAATCTCATTTTCCAAGAGCTCTTTCATCTTATTAGAAAAGCTTTCATCAAAAAAAGCTACTCCGTTTACACATTCAGCCTTACTTTTGCCCGGAACTATTGATGTTATTCTATTATTAGAATCTACTTCTACGGCAAATTTATCACTTGCATCCTCAAAAAAGCTTGTCGCTTGATAAGGCTTGTTTTCGTAAGCAGAAAACGGATTTTCTTCATAGTAGTAATCGCATGAACAGACATATGTGTTCTTTAGCTTATCCTTTGCCAAATACAATGAATAAACGTTGTTTTTATCAAGACGAGGGTTTCCTAATAATTGAATCCCATACTTGTCCTCTAGATAAAAATACATTTCTTTTTTGTATCCAACCACAACAGTAATATCATTCACACCAGCCTCTTTTAATTGAGAAATTTGACGCTCTATTATAGGCACACCTTTCACCTTTAAAAGCCCTTTTGGTGGCGAATACATAGTATCTTTTGAAGCCCCTGCTGCCAAAATTATTGCATTGTCTACTTTAACGCCTTTAACATCAATTTTTATCATTTTGTTTTTTGTTGCCTTCCTTTATTATCTCTTCGAACATTTTAACATCATATTTTTCTGTTATTTTAAAATTTTGTGGTAATGCTTTCGAAAAATGGACTTCATTTCCAGCTGCAGCATAAATGGCCACAGGATAACTCTCACACACAAAATCTTTGTTTAAATATCTATCTATTGCATTTTTTAATTTAGAATATTTAAATGTCCATGGTGTTGCAGTTTGTACCAAGCCATCTCTCAAATATTCTTTTGATTTTGTTGTATCACTGCCAACCTTGAACATACACAAACTACATTTCCTAGCTGCAACTCCAGAACCATGTTCTTGACATACGCGAATAGAATCATCGATTTCTTCATTCGATATAAGTGGTCTATCAACAGATGTTATTACAATTAGGTCATCTTCCTGTGGATTTGCCGCCTCAAGGCCATTAATACAAGAATCTATAAATTCTGTCCCACCAGCGACTATTGTTTTGAGCTTACTTATATTAAACTTTTCACAATAATATCGAGCTTTTTCCAACCAATTTTCAACGCAAACTAATATAATTTCTTCTATCTGTTCGTTTTTTTGAAAGGTCTCCAAGGTATAAACCATAATCGGCTTTCCTTCTACCTCGATAAACTGTTTAGGAATTTCTGCTCCTACTCGAGCACCTACTCCTCCAGCCAATAATATTGCTATATTCATATTTTTACTCCGTATTTTTTCTATAATAACACATATTTTGTCTTTACTGTTTTAATGTTCACTATTATCCTTAGGTCTTTTCAACACCTTAACCACGTTCGTCTTTATTATATTCAAAAGATAATAGAAGCTTTCAACTTTAAAAGCAGCAGAAAGACCGACATAAATCAATACACCCGAAGCAATCTGAACGAAAAGCATTAAGTACATATTCATAGGAATAAATCCTATACCAATCACTGCTGCACCCATTACTGCCGACATTACAACAAATGGTAAAATATCCTTGACCTGTTCCCGATATCCGTATCCAAGCAATTTTCTGTTTGGGAAAACATTAACCAAAAGAGCAAATAGTGATATCACTATTCCACCTAGTGCTATTGCCTTAACTCCAAAGAAACAGGTGAAAATAATCACCGATAAACTAAAAACTTTTTTTATTATTTCAATTTTTAGAATTATATCGCTTCTTCCAAGTGCGTAAAGAGCCTGAATGTTAGCTGTTTGAAGCGGCATCAGTGCCATGCTGACACAAGCAATTTGTATGTATGGAACGCACTCTATCCAATTATCGGTTAACACAATTCTTACAAATATTTCAGCACAAGCGGCGAATCCAAACATCATAGGCATTGTTAAGTATGCGCTTGTTTTTATTGATCGCCTCATCAATCTTTTCACTTCTGCTTTGTCATCCTGCTTTTGAGAAAGCACAGGAAACATGACACTTTGAATTGACGAATTTACATTTGAAACTAACAAATTAGGTACTTGCCTACCCTTATTATAAAGTGCCAAATCGGTGCTTGTGTATTTTTTTCCTATTATCAAGGTTCTAATATCCTCGAAAACGACACTTATAATTGAAGACACCAATATTTTCCAACCATAAGAGAATAGTTTGCCTAATCGTTTGAAGGAAAAAACAAGCTTAGGCATCCATTTATTTACAATAGCGAGCATAATTGTATCAATCACTACATTAGTAAGATATTGACCAACCAACGCCCAAACGCCAAGACCTTTAATCGCCATAACAATGCCCACAACCGCAGAAATCATTGTACCAACAAAGGTAACCACGAAAAATTTTCTAAACTGTAATCTTCTTGACACCATTGAACGCTGAACAGAGTTGATTGAAGCTACGACTAGACCTATGCCCATTACTCTTATAACATCTACAAGCTTTTCATATTCAAAAAACGAAGAAATCATAGGAGCTGCAAAAAACAGTAATATATATAACACTACTGAAAAAACAAATCCAAAATAAAGCACTGTAGAGAAATCAATATCGTCAACATCTTTCTTTTGTATAAGTGCGCTTGAAAAGCCACTAGTAACAAAAACATTGCAAATATTAATTATAACAGTAACAAGGGCAATAATTCCATACTGTTCTGGCAAAAGAAGTCTTGCCAAAACAAGCGAAACTATAAAGCTAACGCCTTGAGCACCAATGCGTTCCATAAAGGTCCACACAAGTCCCGAGATTGTCTTGTTTTTAAGCGATTGTTTTTCGTCCAAATTAATTTCTCCTTCTATTTTTAATGCAACCTTCATTTTTTAGCAAATCGTTTCAAGTTCTAATATTTTTCTTGCTAAGCTTTTTAACACAATTCCACAAAAAGTCTGTGATATATTTGAACGGAAAAGCAAGAATATATAAAATTGTTTTTGTTTTTGATGCTTGAAAATCTAGCACAATTTTTGCTTTATAAACTCAACCACTCTTTCAGTCGAATCGCCGTCATCATACATATTGGTTAGATTTTTTATTTTTTCTCTTTCTTCTTTCTTTTCATCTACACCATTGATTGTGTTTTTGATGAATTTGCATAATGCATCATAATTTGGAATTCTCTCCGTTGTTTTATCATGTATTGTTTCCAAATCGAAAGCAAAGCCTCTTTTGTTTTTCCATGCTTCTGCATCGTCGTTAGTAGTTCCTATCGGCTTGTTCATAAGCAGATAGTCAAAATAAACAGATGAATAATCCGTAATCAATCCCTCTGATTTAGAAATCACCTCATAAAGCTGCAAACTTTTATTCTTTAAATCATTGTCGTTTATTATTATAAAATTGTTTAGTTGAAGTGATTTAGCCTTTGACATATTTTGTACAGGATGAGGCTTGTATATTATATATAAATTATTAGTCGTAAGAAACTCATCAAATCTTCTTAATGTTTCCTCATCATAAATAATAGGCATATCTAGACTATCGTATTTTGAATCGACATTGTTCTGAGCATATAGAACATTTTTTCTAAAGGTTGGTAGCCAAATCAAATATTTAGAATTTGGCTTAAATCCAAATGATTCACAAATGCTTTTGTCAGAGTTGTACAGATAATCACATCTTGGATATCCAAAATAAACAAGCTGATCATCAAGCAAACCATATTCATACTTTATTACTTCATCGAAGAAATGTGATTGACAAGCAACATAATCTACAATTTGACCTATTTCGCAAATCCCTTTTGTTTTTTTAGTCTTGCTTCCATGCGACAAGAAGATAGTCAATTGTTCTTCTCTTTTTCTGCCAATTATTTCATTGCAGGAAATAATACATTTTGCACGGTTGTAGTAAAGATGCGTTTTTATCTTTTGTATTTTGCCTTGAGGATGCTTAAGTATCATATGGCACTTTCTGCTTTTGTCAATGCTTTTTACTGCCCAAACCAACTTGTATTTTTTAAACGCAGGATCGCTCTTTATTTTTTCATATACTGGATATGTATTGCAAGCAAAATCCGGATTGCTCTCGAAAACGATCATTTTTTTCAATGAGAGCTTTGATAGAATTCTACCAAAGGCACCTCTTTTTCTGCCTATCTTAGCATATAGGTATACAAGAGATGATGTATATCTTTCCATGGAAAATTCTTTTTCTGCATATTCCTTGCCAGCTTGTCCAAGGTCTTTTGCAACATCTGGATTGCTAATAATATACTCCATCTTTCGAGAGAGCTCGTCTGTTTTGCCGTATTCATAAATTAGTCCGTTTTGTCCATCGTGCACGATTTCAGGTGTTGCACCAGAATTACTTGCTATAACAGGTTTGCCAGATAACATATATTCAATTGTTGTTCTGCCAAGTCCCTCCATATATGAGCAAGTAAGTCCGCAATAAGCATTAGCTACAAGAGCAGAAATATCACTTCTGTATCCCAAAAGCTTTATTTTATCATCTAATCCGTAGTTGTTTATTTGATTAACCAGACTTTGCCAATATGCTTCTTCCACGCTGCCACCTACAATCCAAAGCTCTGATTGATTTTGTGCATCGCTATTCATTTTTGCGAAAGCTTCTATTGCATGGTGAAAGCCTTTTTGCTTACTAACCAATCCCACCGAAACAAAAATTTTCTTTTGTGTAGGTTCTGTTTGGCAAGAAATCTTATCGCCTAAACTAACACTGTCATAAATCACTTGTATTTTTTTCTTATCCTTTACAAGTGGTGATATGTAATTCTTAACTGCGTTTGAAATTGTAATTATTCTTTTGCTATATCCATACAAATTTTTCTTTGTATATCTAGGGCAAGAATATCTATTATTATATGCTTCTGTTATACATTCCCTTACGTGCAAAACATGTGGAATTTTAGCTTTTTTTGCTGCTATTGCACCCTCTAGTATAACGGAAGAATTTGTATGAACGATATCTATTTGGTTTTCTTTTATTATTTTCACTAGTTTTCTTGCATTTGTGTTCGCTTCATTTACACAAAAGAAAAACTTAACAAAATCTTTTAGCTTGTTTTTTAATGTTGCTTTTCTAATTTTAGTTAATGCATATTGTGACACAGCGCCTATAGCAAAAAACTTAGCTCCTATTTCCTTTATAGCCTTTGAAAAATCCGTATCGTCGGAAGGAGCAGCAACAAAAACATTAGTGCCTGATTTTATTAGTCCACTACACTGTTCTATTAAGGATTTATTTGCTCCATACAGTTCGTTATAATGTGTTACAAACAATATATTCATTGAAATTTTCCTTTGTTAATCTTTGATAGTTGTTTCTGTTCTCTCACTTAACATCTACTATTTCCCAACTGTCCATATAAATATTAGACGCATTTACAGATCTGTTCCACAAGCTAGGGGCAACAACAACCTTATTTTCGTTTTTAGATAAATACTGCGCCCACCAAGAAAATGTTGAATTTGAAATTATAAAATGCTTACAGCTATACATCAATCTCAATTCTTCATAATCAGGATTGTTCAAATCAACGTATTTTACATCGTAATCAAATTTATAGTTTTCTTTTATCCACTTAATATCCTCGGAGCAATTCGAGAATATATAGAATACAGGATTTTCCACCTTGGAAGCGACTATATCCATTGCCTTCTTGTAATATTCTTCTGTGCAAATAGCAAGCTCCTTGCTCCATACAGGGTGATTTATATAATCTCCTCGTCTTACATGAACACAAACAGCATTATCTTTAGATATCTGTTCAAGCATTTGCTTATTCTCTGGAGATGGAGGCGTAACGACTGTAAATTCGTCAATTATTATGTCTTTTATGCTCTCAAAATTTTCAGAGCACTGATAACATCCTCTAACAACCTTTTTCCTTGCTTTTGTTGTCATAGGCTCATGCTTCCCGTATGGAAAATAATCATAATAAAGTCCCTTTTTTGTTAGCTCGTTAAATACCTCTTCTTTAATAGGATTTTCTAAATACTTATTAAATCTTAGCTTACAGCTTATTCTTGTCCATAATTGATTAATCAAATTGTTATTTTTTATATTCGGATTTAACTTAAAATGATTTAATGCATAGCTTCTAAAATCGTTTTTAAAATCATAGGTGTCAATTATTAATTTTTTATCATCATTCGCTTCCTGTATAGCTCTTGCATATGCATATGTAAACATCTGATTTCCTAAGCCGTCTTTTAAGCAAACACAAACCATATATTTTCCTTTCATTTAACTATCCATGTTTTTCTTTAGTGCTTTTATTTTACCAAATTGTTATTAAGATTTTCTTCCTTTTCTCTCTTCTTTATTTTGCACCAAAGTGTCCATAAGCATCTTGGCATTTTGAGCTTGAATTTTTCAAAACGTTCATTCTTGCTTGCTCTTTTTCTTTCGCTCTTAGCATTGTATTTTACAGAGTATGCATCTCTTATTTTAAAGCTCTCTTCAACTGTAGATTTTATTTGAACATTGCTTATTCCACCAGAATAGAAGTCAGCTATTATACTATTAATTCTTAGAAAGCGTTTCCCTTGCAAAAAGAGCTTAAGTGTAAGGTCATAATCTGCACCAATCTTGTATTCAGTATTGAATTTTTCTTTTTTTATTATATCGGTAGCAACAAGTATACTTTGGTGACATATGCTCATTCCCGATTCGAGTCTTTCGTGATCCGAGCCCATAGCATGATAATATCCTCGTTGAACAAAGTTGCAATCTCCATAAGCAACGTCCGGAAGAGTTTCTTCCTCTTTTAGTGAATCTATGATGCTTTTTATCGCCTCTGTGCCATGTAGACAATCTCCTGCATTTATAAAAATTACATAGTCTCCGGTTGCTAAATCTATTCCATTGTTCATACCAAAATAGATTCCACCATCTTTTTCACTTTTTATTATGTAATCTATTCCTTTTTCTTCAAAAGCTTGTCTATATGACTCGGCGATTTCAATGGTTTTGTCTGTGCTTTTGCCATCACAAATTATATATTCATAGCTTGTGTCGCCTTGACGCAAGACTGAATTAATTGTCATTGCAATATTCTTTTCTTCATTAAAGCACACTGTCACTATTGATATTTTCATCAATGGTCTCCTGTTCTTCATCTGTTTTTTTGTTTTTCTCTTCCATAGTTGCCAAAATCAAGATTACAATCGTTGTGAAAATAAATGTGTCGAACGCCAAAAAAGCACCGGTTGCAAAATACATACCAGCTATTGCGCCAAACAATAGTATTCTACTAAATCTTGTTTCTTTTGAAAATCTTGTGCCAAAGAATTGTTTTATTAGCCACATATAATACGCAATAGAACTTAAGCCAAATATAACGACAGCTCCAAACACAGAGTTGTTTGATGCTGTATACATTCCAATCATACCAACCTTATCAATTTCTCCCTCTTGTCCCATGCCTCGACCAAAGAGTGGATAGTGTTGCATTGTGGCCTTTACGTATTCTATTGGAGTAGTTATTCTCTCATAGCCAGAGGTATTTTCTGTGTTTATTTCCCTAAATAGTCTTGTCATAGAGCTGGTTATAAAAGAAAAATCAACAATCGCAACTATTATAACAAGTGCGCCTATAACTATAAGTGCGCCAAATATCATGTTTATATTGATTTTTCTTATAGAGAAAAGATATGCAACTAGAATTATAGCCATTATCCAAAGAGCTGACGAGCTAATTGTCAGAATGGTGGTAATGATAAGCATAACTATAAATAGTATCTTTCTTGGCTCCGGTTTTTTCTTTAATGATACAAGATTTATAGCAAGTGCTAAATCAAGCACCCAGCCAAAATATGATGGCTCATGGAACAAGGAATAAGCACGGTAAAATCCAGATTGCATAGTTGTTGCACTAAAGTGGAACTGAAACGCACCAAAAATGCCCTCAAGAAACATTATGCCAAATGCATTCATAAGAACAAACTGCACTATACCTAGCAAGCAAATCACGGTTATTACAGCATTAAATACCCTTAGATACATCCTAGGATTTTCACAGAAGGTACTCTTTAAATGTGGCAAGGCGAAGCACACAAAAGCAACTATAATTGCATAAATAACATAAGTTTTAAAGAATTCCATTTTATCATTTATACGATAAAGAGGCGCTAGTGGAATCGCCAAAAATGCTATTGTCCACATTATCTTTTTCACATCAATCGCGTGAAAAAGGAAGCAATAAACAACCGCAAAAGCCGATATTGCGTGTATTGGCTTAAACGACGCTCCCAAAATTGTAAAAAGCCTAAAGTTTTCAAGTGCCAAGCTGATTATAATTAGCACTATAAAAATTGCCTCTACATTTATTTTTTTACCATTAATCCTCATTTTTCTGCCTTTTCTTTTGTTTTCTCAAACAACTCACAATGTAATTTAAACTTGTCATTCATATCAAATGATTTTGCACGGTTTCTACACGCGTCACTTGAAAACATTTTGTTTTCACAAATATCTATAACAGCATTTTTCATAGCCTCTACATCGTCAACATCAACAACTATTCCAGAGCTTTCATCTATACACTCAGGAGAGCCTCCCGTGTTAAAGGAGACAATTGGCGTACCACAAGCAAGACATTCTATATTAACCATTCCTAATACTTCTTCCCTTGTAGGATTTGCAAAAACATCGCTAGCTGTGTATATTTCGGCTAGCTCCTTTTGGTTAGCTGTACGATGTATGGATATTATATTGTTAGGTAATCTCTTATCAATATTATCACCCGTTCCCACAAGCACAATCTGATAATCACTTGGCAACATTTTTGCGAGCTCAATAAAAGCGTCAAGACCTTTACGTCTGCCCCAGTCAAAAGCAACACCTAGAACAATTTTTTTATTTTCCAAGCCATATTTTTTTCTAAAATTGCTTTCAGTTGGCTTAAAAACGTCAAGGTCTATGCCGTTGTAAATGACCTTAACATCATATTCCTTCAAAAATGATTCCTTCACGAGAGAGGCAAGCCATTTAGATGGAGTTACAATTGTCATATTAGGTACACCTGTAAACCATTCCTTTTTAAGCTTGTACATTTTCTCGGTTTTATCAACAAAAGCATCCGGGTACATACGATATTGTGGGCACTTGTAACAGCCAGTCTTCCATTTATCACATTGTGCTAACACAAAGTATGGACATTGTCCTGTAAATGCCCAACAATCGTGAAGCTCCCAAACAACCTTAATGTTATTTTTCTTTATATAATTAAAGAGCATTGGTAAATTTATATACCATGAATGTAAAATATGTAAATTTATAACATCAGGCTTAAATTCATCGAGCTTTTTAAGTAGCTTTTTTGTATCTCTTTTAGAATAGCAACCATTATTACCCGTTAGTCTTGAACGCCAAATATGAAGAAACTTGCCAAGGAAAGAGCCTACCATAGTGTCGTCTCTATCACTTTTTCTATACTTTTTTGTCCAACTGAAATAATTTAGCGTTTCATAGCCCTCGCTTCTTGCAACCTCGGCAATGCCCTTTGCTATTTTGCCTGTGCTGCCATACGGAACGGCATTTATAATTGCTACTCTTTTCTTTGAATCCATTTCTAATCCTTTATAAAATTAATTACTTTCTGCATTTGAATATTGCAGTTTTTCTCATTTAAAACATAGCTTTTGGCCTTTTCTCCCATAGCTTGTCTTTCGTCGTTTGACATATTTGCTATCTTTTCAATTTCCCTCTTTAGATAGTCAGAATCAAGGCTATCCAGTGGAATGATATAGTCAAAATATTCATCCGGAATACCATTGATTCTTGTTGACAAAACAGGATTGCCTGACACCATATATTCAAACAGCTTTGATGGAAAGCAATAGGTTGAGGCAGGCTCACTTGGGTCTCTTGTTGAGATGAGCATTGTTGCTTTTCTTTGCTTGTTAAGCAAGTCTTTTCTTGTTGGCAAGTAGCCCATATATTTAATCCTTGGATCGCACTTTGCTCTTTCGTTTATTAACTCAACTGCGTTGCCGTTGCCTGTTAGCCAAAGCTCATAATTTTCCGGTAGCTCCTTGAATGCATCAAGCAGCTCTCGTATGCCATATCTTAAATCAAGCACGCCCGAATACATAACAGAGATCTTGTCATCACTTGGCTTTATACCTTCATCTGCCATTAAGGATGCATCATAAGAGCCCTCCATAACAGTAAAGGTGCCAGCCTTTAGCTTTAAAAAGTCAGCCATGTGCTTTGAATAAAGAATATACTTGTCCACTTTTTTCATATATCTTTTTATAGATAACCAATCTATCTTTTTTAGTATTTTCTTAAGTGTGGACATATTCATATCCATAAATTGAGGTAAATCCGGCACTATTAAAACAATTTTCGTATTTTTATTTATCTTTTTAACCGCACAAGCGGCTGCCATAAAATACGCGGTCATTTGATAAACAAAGACTGTTGCCTCCTCGCCCCTGTTTTCTCTTGCCCACTTTTTGGCTTCCTTAACCAATGACTTCTTTTTTGAAATCAAGTTAATATATTTACGATTGGTGTAGCCTACGCTAACGCCCTTTTTTCCGTTTTCGTATTGCCAATAAACCGGTGCAATTTTCTTATCAGGATATTCTGGATATGCTGGCAATTGGCTTGAGTTTATGGTATCGCAAAAAACACCATTCTCTATAAGACCGGCAAGAAGTGCGTCGTTTGATATTTCAGCAGAAAGCAGCTTGCCGCCTTTTTTTGCAATTTTCTCTCTTGCCTCGGCACTATTGCCGACACCTATCCATAAATACTTCATCTTTTCCCTATCCTAATATGTATTTTCCGACCTCGATTATAAAGCTGTCAATTTTATATGTGATACAGCGATATCCGTTGTCCTTATACATTTTCTTTCTATATTTTAAACGTTCTCTTGTCTTTTTCCAGCTCTTTTCGTTACTCATTCCGCCGAAAACAAAGTTTGAAAGAACCTCATTTACAACTCTGATTTTATATCCTTTTCTGCGAAGACGAAGCATAAGCTCACCGTCATCGTACATATCACAGCAACGATACTGCTCCTTGCTATAGGTTTCCTTTGTTATAAATGTAGTAGGGTGATTCCAATATCTAGTTGAGGCAAATTTCTTTAGCTTTGCCTTTTTTATGCTTTCCTTGCCCTTTCTGATAATGCGAAGGTCAGCATAAATCATATCATATGGTTCTTTTATATACTCTTCGACAATAGTTTCAATAGCGTTTGGCTCATAGTAATCATCGGTATTTACATTTCCAACAATTTCTCCACTTGCCAACTTAATTCCTTTGTTAATTGCATCGTACATACCGTTATCTGGCTCAGATACAATAGTATATTTTATTCCCCTAGCCTTAAATGCCTCTTCGTAGCTATGTGCTATTTCAAGTGTATTGTCGCTTGAGCCACCATCCATAATGATATATTCAATGTTGTCATAGGTTTGATTTAATACAGATTCAATTGCCTTAGATATTGTCTTTGTGCTATTATACGCTGGTGTTATTATACTAACCAAAATTTTATTTCCCATATTTATCTCCTAAATATTCGCATACATAATTATTATATAATATAATAGATAGTTTGTCAAGAGATATAATATTAATATAATATGAACTAAAAAAGCAAGCACCGAGTGGTGCTTGCTTAATATATTGTTATTTTTCTCTAACTGTTACGCTCTCGATAATTGGAAGTGCTTCGTCAATTACTATTGAGAAGTTTCCATCTGAGCCTTCAGGCTTTGTTATCTTGATTTGGTACTTAACGCCCTTTTCAAGCACGATGTAATCGAGGTCTTGCTCAATCTTTGTTCCGTCCTCGTCGAAGATTTCGATCTTGCCGTCCTTTAATGCATTGTCCTTTTCCTTGATTGAGTAAATAGCGCCTGAAGCTGTTTCAAATATGAATGTAGCCTCGGTATCAACTACTTCAATCTCGTTTGTTGAAACTGTTAATACAGGTTGTTGGACAGTAATGTAGTAGAACTTACCTTGAACGAGCTTGTTAGGTTCTCCACTAACCTCTTTACCAACTAGCTTGATTGTGTATTGCTTATCCTTTACAAGATCAGCTTGCTTTGTGCCAAGCTTTGTATCGCCGTCCCAAATTTCAACCTCAAAGTCTAAATCTGTGCATCCGAATACGTGCTTACCATCAACGCTTGGTGTGAAGTATTGAACAGCTGTGTTTTTACCGGCTACTGCATTTCCCTTGTCGTCCTTGCCTGCCTCATTCTTTGTAATGATAACTTCGTTTTGTCCAACAGAGAGAACCGGCTCTTTTACTACAACTCTATAAGATGTGCCGCTTGCAAGAGACTCAGTCATAACTCTAACAGTATAAACCTCGCCCTTAACTAGATATGCATACTTTTCACCAACTAAGGTTTCGCCCTTATAGATAGCTACCTTCTTAGCGTTTGAAAGTGTAGAACCGCTGTTTGAAAGTAGGTCGAACTTGTATGTGCCTGTCTTTTCAGCTGCAAATACATATTCTGTATATGTTACGCCGGAAGCCTTATCAGCTGAAACAATTGTAATTGTATTATTGCCTGCATAAACAACCTTTTCTGTAATAGAAACAACATAAGATGTTGCTGCCTTATCAGTAGTTGTCATATAAATATCGTATGTTTTGCCAGCCTCGAGTGCAACCTTAACCTCGGTACCTGCTTCGCCAACAGTCTTGTCGCCATCGATAACTGTAATTTTTACCTTGCTGTCCTTGCTCTTGAAAATGTATGTAGCATTTGCATGAGCTGTGAACTTATATGTTTCTTCTCTTGTTGTAGTCTCGCCTGTGCTTGTATTTGTAGATGTGTCTGTGCTTGTCTCAACCTTAGGGAATGTAACTGTGTTATCGCCGTTTTGGAACACCTCGCCGCTAATAATTACCTTATAAGATGTATTAGCCTTTAGTCCTTCAACGCCTAGAGTTACAGTATATTCTCTATCTGCATATAGCTCATACTCAATACCATCAGCAAGCTTTGCTGCAGCATCAACCGGTGTGAGCTTAACTCCGTTTTCTGTAATTGCAAGAGAAACAAACTCGCTCGATTTGAATTTGTATGTTCCGGTTGTTTTTGGAATAAATGTACGGTCAATTGTTTTGTGCTCGGTTGCAAGCTCGTCAGCAGTTACCTTAATTGAAGAGTTTGTACCAAAGAAAATTTCTGTGCTTGTAGTTGTGGATGTAACTGTTTTTGATGCACGATATTCATCAACTAGCTTTTGAATAAATTCAAGGTCTTCTACTTCCTTAACAAATCCAACTGCTGCTTGTGTTCCGTTCTTTGAAGCATCAGCTGCCAAAAGAATGTCAAAATCGTATCCGGATGATTGTGCAGCACCGGTTTTGTGCATTGTGATTACACCTGCAACGTGTGAAATGTTGTTTTGAGTGCTACCATTATTATCGTAGAACTCGCCCTTAACATTTCCTTCTTCACCATTTGTAATTGTTACATACTTGTTTGATGCGCTTGTTGAAATGTTGATTTCCTTGCCCTCGTATTTGCTTGAAGCAAGTGCATTTACTAAGAAATCTACTGTTTTGTGTGCCTCATCTCTATAAAGAACAATCTCGATTACATTATCGTAGCCCTTTACCTTGATTTCTACAACGTGTGATTCTCTAAACACACCCGCTGTTGGTGATTGATAATCCGGCATTTCCGGGGTCTTTGAGCATGCTCTCATTAAGAATACAAAGCCCGTAATAACACCACCAATTAAAAGCACTGCCAAGGTAATGAGTAAAACCTGCTTGATTATTCCTTTCGCTTTCTTGCTAGATTTAGCCTTTTTTTCTTGTTGCTTCGCCACCGTAGTCTTATCGGTAGCATAATTGTTGTTTTTCTTCTTATTTGACATAAAAATATCCTTTCAAAGTTATTTACTCGACTATTGTAACATACTTTTTTAATAAAATCAATGTATTTTTCATTATTTCTTTTTGAAAATTGTGTTGACTTTGGGAAATTTATGTGATATAATTTTTTCATAAAACAGTTATTTGGAGGTTTTAACCATGGAACACATCAAAACTATCAAGACAAGCAACCTTTGCGAGAGTGCAAAAAACGGTGGCTGTGGCGAGTGCCAAACATCTTGCCAATCCGCTTGTAAGACAAGCTGTGGTATCGCTAACCAAGCATGCGAAAACAACGAAAGAAAATAATTTGAGCATAGCTAAATTAGGACTGCCGAAAACTCATTTGGCAGTCCGATTTTATTGTTAGATTAGGAAAACAAAATGGTACATCAATTTAAATTTAATGAATTAAACATTGTTTTAGACATCTGCTCCGGCTCTGTACACGTGGTTGACGATATTGCCTATGATATCATAGAAATGTATGAAAATCATACACAGGGCGAGGTTTTTTCTAAAATATCAGAAAAGTATGCAGACAAAAATATATCTAATGAGGATATTGAAAATTGCTATAAGCAGGTTAGTGAATTAAAAGCAAGTGGTTCTTTATTTACTCCTGACACCTTTGAGCCTATGGCTGACAAATTAAAGCAAAAGACTAGCGGTGTTATCAAGGCGCTTTGCCTACACGTTGCTCACACCTGCAACTTAAACTGCTCATACTGCTTTGCTTCACAAGGCAAATATCACGGTGAACGTGCTATTATGTCACTTGAGGTTGGAAAAAGAGCTCTTGACTTTTTAATTGAGAACTCCGGCTCTCGCCACAATCTGGAGGTTGACTTCTTCGGTGGTGAGCCACTTATGAACTTCCAAATGATTAAGGATTTGGTTGCTTATGCAAGAGAGCAAGAAAAAATACATAACAAAAACTTTCGCTTTACTCTTACTACAAACGGCGTTTTGATTGATAAGGACGTTATCGACTTTGCCAACCGTGAAATGTCAAATGTTGTTTTGAGTCTTGACGGAAGAAAAGAGATACACGATAGATACCGTGTTGATTATGCCGGAAACGGAAGCTGGGACAAAATCGTTCCAAAGTTCAAGGAGCTGGTTTCCGCTCGTGGTGGTAAAAACTACTATATGCGTGGCACATTTACTCACGCCAACCCTGACTTTTTAAACGATATTAAGGTTATGCTTGACCTTGGCTTTAAGGAGCTATCTATGGAGCCTGTTGTATGTGCAAAGGGCGACAAGGAGGAATTAACCGAAGAGGACTTTCCTATCGTTTGCAAGCAATACGAGGAGCTTGCCAACCTTATGCTTGAAAAGCACAAAAAAGGCGATGATTTCACCTTCTATCATTATATGATTGATATAAAGGGCGGACCCTGTATCTATAAACGCATATCAGGTTGTGGCTCCGGAACTGAATATATGGCAGTTACTCCTTGGGGAGATTTGTATCCCTGCCACCAATTTGTAGGCGAAGAAAAATACAAGCTCGGCGACATATATAGCGGAGTTACAAACAAAGAGGCACAAGAGGAATTTGCATCCTGTAATGTTTATGCACGTCCCGACTGTAAGGACTGTTGGGCTAAGCTATACTGCTCAGGCGGATGTGCTGCAAATGCTTATCACGCAACCGGCTCTGTTCGTGGTGTTTATAAGTATGGCTGTAGATTATTTAGAAAAAGAATGGAATGTGCACTAGCTGTTGCAATCAGCCGTGCACTTGAAGAGGAATGAACACACCAATCTGTGATTTTATAAAAAAGTATTCCGACTCCGGTGTAATAAGAGCTCATATGCCCGGTCACAAGGGCAAAAGTCAGCTCGGCTTTGAAAAATTTGATATTACCGAGGTGGACGGCGCTGATTCTCTATACCTTGCAAATGGAATTATAAAGGAAAGCGAAGAAAACGCCACTTCCTTATTTGGAAGTGGCAAAACCTTATATTCCACCGAAGGCTCATCACAATGCATACGTGCCATCTTGCATTTAGCAAAAATGTATGCTGTAAGCCAAGGCAAAAAAGATAAAATGTACGTTTTAGCAACAAAAAATGCTCACTCTTCATTTATCTCGTCCTCAATTCTTTCTGACTTTGAAATCGAGTGGATAATTGGAGACGCAAGTAACTATCTAAATGGTAAAATAGAGCCTGAAAAAATAGAAAAAAGCCTATCCTGTGTCGATATTTTACCTTTTGCGGTCTTTATAACAAGCCCTGACTACCTTGGCAATATTTGCGACATTAAGGGTATTAGTAAGGTATGTAAAAAATACAACGTGCCTCTTATAGTTGACAATGCACACGGCTCTTATCTTAAATTTTTAGATAAAAGTGAGCATCCGCTTGATTTAGGTGCAACAATGTGCTGCGACTCAGCCCACAAGACCTTGCCTGTTTTGACAGGTGGTGCATATTTGCACATTAGTAAGGATGCACCTTCATTTTTCAGCGAAAACGCAAAGAGTGCACTTATGCTTTTTGGTTCTACCAGCCCATCATACCTAACGCTTTGTTCGCTTGACAATGCCAACATATATATTAATGATGGATTTGGAGAAAAGCTAACAGCCTTATCGGCTAAGGCTGATGCGATGAAGATGGAGCTGCAAAATGGTGGTTATACTCTTTTAGGTGATGAGAAATTAAAGCTAACCATTGATGCAAAAAAGTATGGATATTTGGGTAGCGAGATTTATGAGATTCTATATAATCAAGGTATAATTTGCGAGTTTTACGACTCTGATTATATAGTTATGATGATATCGCCGGAAAACAGTGAAAAAGAGCTTAACGCTATAAAAAATGCACTATTATCGATACCCCAAAAAAGTGCAATTTTAGACACTCCACCCATCTTTTTGCCTTGTGAGGTTGCATTTTCGCCAAGAAGTGCTCACTTTATGGAGCGAGAAAAAATATCTATTGAAAACGCAAACGGCAGAGTGCTTGCAAGCTTAAATATCTCTTGCCCTCCTGCTGTTAGTATAATCTCCTGCGGTGAAAGATTTAATTGCTCAACAGTTGAGCTTTGTAAATACTACGGCTTAAAGGAATGTTATGTTATAAAGGAATAAAAAGCACCCAACCGGGTGCTTTTTTCATCTTATAAAAGTGATTTACGTAGCTCTTCTCCACTCTTTGGACTGAGATAAGCGGGTGCTATATCAAATACTGTTTTACAGCCAACCGCTCCCTCACAGCTTAGTCTGTATGCTGCACGAGCATATGCAACAATAACCGATGCTGTAAACTCAGGATTCGAGTCAAGTGTTATCTTGTATTCAATAATATGCTTGTTTTCCAAATTCTTGCCGGTTACTCCGCTACGAATCACAACTCCACCATGAGGAATACCTGCGTGGTTTTTATTAAATTCTTCCTCGCTAATAAAGTTTACTGTTGTATCATAATCAGCAAAGTAGTTTGGCATCGTCTTGATTTCATTTTCAATTCTGTTCAAGTCCGCACCCTCACAAGGAACAACATAGCACTCTCTTGTGTGCTTTTCTCTTGTAGTAAGAACGGGGTTTTCGCCGTTTCTTACAGATTCAAGTGCTTTTTCAACAGGAACTGTATATTGCTTTGCATTTTTTACTCCCTCAATTCTGCGAATAGCATCAGAGTGGCCTTGACTAACTCCTCTACCCCAAAAGGTATAGTCGTTTCCGTCAACTAGTATTGAGCTTGCCATTAATCTGTTGAGTGAGAACATACCGGGGTCCCAACCAACAGAGATAAGACCAACCTTGCCGCCGGCTTTACAGGACTCGTCCACATTTGCAAAATGCTCGGGGATTTTTGCGTGGGTATCAAAGCTATCAATAACATTAAAATATTTTGCCAAATATGGTGTTTGCACGGGCAAATCTGTTGCACTGCCACCACACAAAATCATAATATCTATTTTATCAGTCATATTAAGTGCCTCATCTACGTGGTAAACAGGCACGTTTTCATTTATCAGCTTCACGCTAGACGGATCGCGACGAGTAAAAACCGCAACCAGCTCCATATCGCTATTTTGCTTTATTGCACACTCAACGCCTCTGCCAAGATTGCCGTAGCCATATATTCCTATTCTAATCACAAACATCACCTCGATTAAAAATATACTTTATTTTAGCACACCATTTTTACTATTTCAATATTTTTGTGCAAAAATACTAATTTTGCTCCGTTTAATTTGCTAGTGTTTTTTCTTTTGCTATTTTTTTGATACTTAATCAAATCTTATTGACATTAAGATTGAAAAATGATATATTATATATAAGAGAACGTTTCACCTCGAAAGGAGGAATTTTTATGAGAGAAGAATGGAATGGCTTTGTCGGCGGAGACTGGGAAACAGCTATTAATGTGCGTGATTTTATTCAGCAAAACTACACACAGTACGACGGTGACGAAAGCTTTCTTGAGGGGGCAACCCCTGAAACTCTTGAGCTTTGGAAAAGCGTTAGCGATCTAAAGAAGCAAGAGATTGAGAACGGCGGTGTGCTTGATATGGACACCGATATTATTTCAACAATTACATCTCATGGTCCCGGCTACATTGAAAAGGAAAAGGAGCAAATCGTAGGCTTGCAAACGGACAAGCCACTAAAACGAGCACTTCAACCATATGGTGGTATTAGAATTGCAATGCAGGCTTGCTCAAAGCACGGCTATGAGGTAGACCCTGAGCTTGTTGAATTTTTCACTGAGCACAGAAAAACACACAATGCAGGTGTGTTCGATGTTTACACACCCGAGATGAGAAAATGTCGTTCAAGCCATATTATTACAGGCTTACCGGACGGCTACGGCAGAGGCAGAATCATCGGCGACTATCGTCGTGTTGCTCTTTATGGTATTGACCGACTTATTGATAATAAGGAATATCAAAAAAGCAGTACAAGAACAACTATGCGCTCCGATGTTATAAGAGAGCGTGAGGAATTGTCCGAGCAAATCAAGGCTCTTAATATGCTTAAAAAGCTTGGTGCAATCTACGGATACGACATTTCTAAACCTGCTAAAACTCTAAAAGAGGCTACTCAGTGGCTATATTTTGCTTATCTTGCAGCTGTTAAGGAGCAAAACGGTGCAGCTATGAGCTTAGGCAGAACATCTACTTTCCTTGATATTTATGCAGAAAGAGATATCAAAAACGGCGTAATTACTGAAAAAGAGGCTCAAGAAATCATTGACCACTTCATTATGAAGCTACGTATGGTTTGCTTTGCAAGAACTCCTGATTATAATGCAATTTTTGCAGGAGATCCAACTTGGGTTACTGAATCAATCGGTGGTGTCGGCATTGACGGTCGTCATATGGTAACAAAGATGTCCTTTAGATATCTTAATACTCTAAACAACCTAGGTGCAGCTCCTGAGCCAAACCTAACCGTTCTTTGGTCAACAAAGCTACCGGAAAACTTTAAAAATTATTGTGCTAAGATTTCAATTAAGCACCACGCAGTTCAATACGAAAATGACGACCTTATGCGTCCGCTTCACGGTGATGACTATGCTATTGCTTGCTGTGTTTCCTCAATGAGAATCGGCAAGGAAATGCAATTCTTCGGTGCAAGAGCTAACCTAGCTAAGTGCTTACTCTATGCTATTAACGGCGGTAAAGATGAAATCACAGGTGAACAGGTTGGTCCTGAGTATCGTGCCGTTGAGGGTGAATACCTTGACTATGACGATGTTATGGCTAAGTTCAAGGCAATGATGACTTGGCTATCAAAGGTTTATGTCAACGCACTTAATATAATTCATTATATGCACGATAAATATTCTTACGAAAGACTTCAAATGGCACTACACGATAGACAGGTTAAGCGTTGGTTTGCAACAGGTATTGCAGGATTTTCTGTTGTTGCAGACTCACTATCTGCTATTAAATATGCCAAGGTTAAGGTTGTAAGAAACGAAAAGGGCGTTGTTACTGACTATATTACCGAGGGTGATTTCCCTAAATATGGCAATGATGACGACCGTGTTGATTCAATTGCTAAAGAGGTTTTGCACACATTTGTTAAGCTTTTGCGTCAAAACTACACATATCGTGATGGCGTTATAACAACATCACTTTTAACCATTACCTCTAACGTATCTTATGGTAAAAACACAGGCTCTACCCCTGATGGAAGAAAGCAAGGCGAGGCATTTGCGCCCGGTGCTAACCCAATGCACGGTAGAGACACAAATGGTGCTGTTGCATCACTTGCATCTGTTGCTAAAATTCCATTTATGGATTCGCAGGATGGTATTTCAAACACATTCACAATAGTTCCTTCTGCTCTCGGTAAAACCGCAAGTGAGCAGGAGCGCAACCTCGTTGCTTTGCTTGACGGTTATACAAGAAAGGGTGGCTTCCACCTGAATGTCAACGTGTTTGACAGAGAGCTGCTTCTCGATGCACAAAAGCATCCGGAGCTTTATCCGCAGCTTACAATTCGCGTATCCGGATATGCGGTTAACTTTATAAAGCTAACCAAGGAGCAGCAGGATGAGGTTATTTCAAGAACCTTCCATTCTCATATCTAATATGAAGGGATATGTTCACTCATTTGAATCCTTTGGCACAGTTGATGGGCCGGGAGTTAGATTTGTAGTGTTTTTGCAGGGCTGTCCCATGCGCTGTCTTTACTGCCACAATCCGGATTCTTGGAATCACGGTGGCACAGCATATGAGCCCGATGAGGTCCTTGAAAAAATGACAAGAAATATTGCCTTTTATCAAACCGGTGGTATTACTGTCAGCGGTGGCGAACCAATGCTTCAGCTCGATTTTTTAATCGAGCTGTTTCGCTTAGCAAAAGCTCGTAAGATACACACATGTATTGATACATCCGGCGTCGTATTCGACGAGGACAAGCCCGAGCTTATGAGTAAAATTGACACTCTTCTCTCTCTTTGCGACCTTGTTATGCTTGATATAAAGCACATTGACGAGGATGAGCATTTAAAGCTAACCGGACACACAAACAAAAACATTTTAGCATTTGCTAAATATCTAAACAAAAAAGACGTACCTATGCGTGTACGTCATGTTATTGTGCCAAATATAACCTTTAAAGAGGAGTATCTAAGAGGTCTTGGTGCGTTTTTAAAGGGCTTTACAAATATTGAAAAAATAGAGGTTCTTCCATTTCATAAGATGGGAGAGGTCAAGTATGAAAATCTAGGCATTGAGTGTCCTTTAAAGGATACCGAAGCACTTAGTGAAAAGGATGCTAAGTGGGCGCTCAAAATAATAAATAGTAGGAGATAATATGGATAAGGAAGCTATTTTTATTGCAGAAAATGACAGGCTCGATACAGACGGAGTACATGCTGGACTTTTAAAGCTTAGCGAGTTATCTGCACCATTGCCCATTGTTTTGAAGGAGCTTTATCCAAATCGCAGAATTGTATTTTTCACAACAAAGAAAATGCTTAAGGATTTCCGAAATAGCATTATGAAATTTTCATTCTATGATTTAAACATTATTTTTTGCTCTGATGAAAAATTCAATATAAGCTTAGAGGAATGTTGGATGCCGTTCCACTCTCTTGAAGAAATCGAATTTACTGCAAATGATTACTTTTTTGCATTTGATAACGAATGTAAAAGCTCAGTTATTGATTATGTAAAGAGCAAACGACCAACTATTCATATAGAATATTTGAGCAAGTCTTGCTTTGAATTTTTCTCTTTTTATGCCATTAACATTCGTCCTTTGAAGAACCTCGTAGCAAGAAACCCTCAAGTTCATGTAATAATGACAACCAATTTTACCCCTCCTACCTCAAGCCTCACCGAATGGGAGCAAAAGCTACGCGATGAGGATTTAGCGAGAGAAAAAATGGTTGATATTTTAAAGACTGGTGCTTGGCCTTATCCGGACGGTCTTTACTCCTCAAAGTATACAGTTGAGGATATTATTGATATGCAAACCATTCCAAACAGAACAATGAATGAAGATGGTGTTTTGGTTCTTGAGGACAAGGAAAGTAAGTATGTCAATGTAAGAAATGGCTTAAGACATACTGAATATCAGCCAAATAATTACGAAAGAACTATTCATCTTTTCGGCGGATGTTCTATTTTTGGAGTTGGTCATGCCGATGATGAAACTATGGCATCTCAGCTTCAATTACTACTTAATGAAAAGGTACCAAAGGAAAAATTTCTTGTGCAAAACAGAGCATCTTTCCTTTGGGGCAGACACGATATGCTTTGGTATGTGCTAAACAAAGTAAGCTTCAAGCCACAGGATATTATCGTTATTCCATCAAGTCCAAAATGGGCTAGTATGTTTTATAAGTCTGTGCCAAATATTCATTATGCAGATCTTTCTATAAGACTAGAGGAGGATGGCGAGATTTTCAACGATGCTTGGCATCCATCTGAAAGTGCTTTACGTGCTTATGCAAGAAATCTATTTAATTTCCTTGAGGAAAACAATTTCCTTGAAGAAAAGGCTGAAACAAACGAGCTTTTTGCCAGAATTGAGCAACCAAAGCAATGGGGAATCCCGAGCTTTGCAAATTCCGCTGTTTCTCAAGATAATGATCTTTTGTCAAAGGAATACATGCTTCAGCTCAACGAATATTTAGATCAAATAAAGAAAAAAAGACCTAAGGTTGGCTCTATTGTTATGAACTGCAATCCATTCACCTTAGGGCATAGATATCTTATTGAGTGTGCTTCACGTCAGGTCGATCATCTTTATATTTTTGCTGTTGAAGAGGATCGCTCATTCTTTCCGTTCAAGGACAGAATCAAGCTTATCGAGGAAGGCACTCGTGATCTTGGCAATGTAACCGTTTTGCCAAGTGGTAATTTCATCATCTCTTCTTTAACCTTTACTGACTATTTTGGTAAAAAGGAGCTACAGGATAAAACAATCGATCCGTCGCTTGATGTTTCGCTTTTTGGCAAGTATATAGCTCCGGCACTCGGTATAACTGTGCGTTTTGCAGGTGAAGAGCCTCTTGACAGGGTAACATTACAGTACAACGATTCGATGAAAAAAATCCTGCCGGAATACGGAATTGAGTTTGTTGTAATACCTCGAAAAGAGTCCGGTGGACAAGTAATAAGTGCAAGTAGAGTTAGGAAGCTACTTGAGGAGCAAAGCTTCAAGGAAATCAAAAAAATTGTTCCAAAAACAACATATAAATATCTTTTAGAAAATTTCAAAAAATAATTGCATTTTTATTGAAATCAGAAAATGTTTGTGCTATAATTTTTTTATTCTTTTTATTTAGGGGGATAGTTTTTATGTCAAATGTACGTCCAGAATCAATGGCTCGTATCACAAATTTTGACCTTGCAAATGCATTTATTGACGAGCAGGTTGAAATAATCAGAAATCAAGTAGGAGATGGCAAGGTGCTTCTTGCTCTTTCCGGTGGTGTTGACTCCAGTGTTGTTGCAGCTCTATTAATTAAGGCTATAGGCAAACAGCTTGTTTGCGTTCACGTTAACCACGGTCTTATGCGTAAGGGTGAAAGCGAAAACGTTATTGAGGTATTTAGAAACGGTCTTAACGCTAACCTTGTTTACGTTGATGCAACTGATAGATTTTTAAACAAGCTTGCAGGTGTTGATGCACCTGAAACAAAGCGTAAGATAATTGGTGGCGAGTTTATCCGTGTATTTGAAGAAGAGGCTAGAAAGCTTGATGATATTAAGTTCCTAGCTCAAGGCACTATCTACCCTGACATTCTTGAGAGCATTAAGCAGGCTGAGGGCAAAAAGGCAGTTAAATCTCACCATAATGTTGGTGGTCTTCCTGATGACCTTCAATTTGAGCTTGTTGAACCTATCAAGCTTCTTTTCAAGGACGAGGTAAGAGTTGTTGGTGAGGCACTCGGTTTACCACGTGAAATGGTTTACCGTCAGCCATTCCCGGGCCCAGGTCTTGGCGTTAGATGTCTTGGTGCTATTACAAGAGACCGTCTCAATGCTCTACGTGAGGCTGATGCGATTTTACGTGAGGAATTTGGCAATGCCGGACTTAACAAGACTGTATGGCAATACTTTATTATCGTTCCTGATATTAAGAGCGTTGGCGTTAAGGACGAGAGCCGTTATGAGGGTTGGCCAGCTATCATCCGTGCAGTTAACACAACTGACGCAATGAGTGCAACAATTGAGGAAATCCCTTATCAAATCCTACATAAAATCACCGCTCGTATCACAAACGAGGTTGAGGGCATTAACCGTGTTCTCTATGACCTAACTCCAAAGCCAACAGGCACTATCGAGTGGGAATAATATTATAATATCTGTTTGAGCGAAGCTATTGCTTCGCTCAATTGCATAACAAAGGACAACAAAATGAAGCTATATTTAAAGGGACTAAGAGCCGGTGTCCCTATTGGTCTTGGATATCTTTCTGTATCCTTTACATTTGGAATTATGGCTATCTCGCTGGGAATAAAGTGGTGGGAGGCTGTTATAATTTCAGCGCTTACTCTTACCTCAGCCGGTCAGCTTGCAGCAGTTACCATAATGGTTAATCCTGCACAGTATATAACAATGTTAATATCACAGCTTACTATCAATGTAAGATACTCTTTTATGTCAGTTTCTCTTTCTCAAAAGGTGTCAAAGAAGTTCTCTGGCATAAAAAGATGGCTACTTGGCTTTTTTATGACTGACGAGATTTTTGCAGTTGCATCACAAGAAAGCTGTGTTGAGCCTATGTTCTTCCTAGGTCTTTCTACCCTTCCTTGGATTGGTTGGACTCTTGGCACACTATTTGGCTCACTTATCGGTAATGTTTTACCACCTATCATTATGGCATCACTATGTATTGCTATTTATGGTATGTTCCTAGCCATTATAATCCCGCCTGCAAAAAAATCAAAGCCTATTTTAATAGTAATTTGTGTAGCAGCTCTTTTGCATTGTGGATTTTACTATTTGCCAATATTCCGTGATATTCCATCGGGTATTTCAATTAGTATTTCAGCTATTTTGGCAGCAATTTTCGGTGCACTTTACTTCCCTGTAAATAAGAGCAAGGAGGTAAACGAAAATGAGTGATTTTTGGATTTATTTAGTCATATTATCCGGCTCAACCTACCTTGTACGTGCACTTCCCTTTGCTTTAGTTAAAAATAATATTGAAAATAGATTTATAAGGTCATTCTTATACTATATTCCTTTTGCAGTTTTAGCTGCTATGACCTTCCCGGCTGTTATTTATTCAACAGGCAATATTGCCTCAGGCATTGTTGGACTTTTAGTCGGTGGAGTCTTTGCTTTCAAGGGCAAGAGCCTCACCTTGGTTGCAGTTTTTGCATCCCTTGGAGCTCTTATTACCGAGCTAATTATAATGATAATATGAAAAAAGCCTTGCTTTTGCAAGGCTTTTTATTTTTAATCAAATTCTTTTGTTGCACAACCCGTGGTTGTTCCGTCTCCTACTAAGACAGATATTGCAGATGGATCTTTTGTAGTGGTTGACTTTGTTATAGTTTGATTTACATCGGCATAGCAATCACTAACTGCTCCGTTTCTATATACACCTATTATTGTTCCACCATAAAGCTTTGGCTTTGTGTATCCACCTTGAGATGCATGCATCTTCATTGTATTAGACTCAACCTCACAGCCATTTAATTTGCCGTTTATTTGGTCTCCCACAATACCACCAAATGCTATATATGGATATGCGTCGTTTGTAATAGTTCCATCGCCTTGAACGTTAATATCTAGTGTATTTTCAAAGACTTTGCAGTTCTCTACATTGCCTAAATTCTTACCTACAATGCCACCAAGCCAGCCCTGATTATCATCACCAGAATCCGATTTTACAGGCATATAAATCTTTATATAAGAATTTTCAACGGTACAATTTTTAATTGTTTTTGTTTCCAAATTGTTGGCAACAATACCACCTACTCTTAGATAAGCATAATTATCGTTGTTCTTGTCGCTCATTTCAGCATAAACAGTTGCATTGACAAAATTACAATCAGTTATAATTCCGCTGTTTTCACCTACAATTCCACCTACTAGCAAATCTGATGCACTGGTTGCTTCTACATATACAATATTGTATTTTACTGAATACAAATTATCATACACCTTGCTATCATTATTACCAATAGTTAGGTTCTGTATTGTTCCTGAGTTCTTTCCTATAAAGCCAAGAGTTGCAGAGCCTGTTCCTGTAATTTCAATTGAGAAACCGTAAATACTATTATTGTCGCCATCTAAAACGCCGTAAAATTCTGGTATTGGTGTCCAAGAGGCGGAATTTCCATCTATATTGCTTACTATCAAAAACTTGCCAGATGGATTTTTAGTTATTTCTGTTTGTAGTTCACTTATTGAATTTATATACGTATATCCCTCATATGCTGATTCATTTTCCCACTTAGCATATAAAGCAACATCATTGGTTAAGTTCCATTTACCACTCTCAGTTGTGAAGCCTGCAACATTTGATTGCAACACACCACTTGCGTCAATAACCATTTCGCCATTTGAATTATACCATCCAGCAAATACGTAATACTTAGCTCTTGGTGCACCTTCAAAAACAACACTGCTATTATTGTATGCTATTGCATTTTTTTCTGTTGTTTTATCAGAGAATTCTGCTGGTGTCTTTGTTGAGTCTTGACTTACAACATATTTAACTGTATGCCCTTCTTCCTCAATTTTCACCCATTTCGCAAACAACTCTAGATTGCCTGTAACTACATCTGTTTCGAAATTGAACTTGTTAGAATACTCGCCATTCTCATAAGTTTTATACCAACATTCTATTTCATAACCATCTCTTTCAACCACTGGTTCTTTTACCAATCCAGAGCTTTCTACAAGAGCCTCAGGTACAGTAATTTCAGGAACTAGTGTGTTGAATACGACCTTATATGATTTTGTAACCTTGAATTTTACTGTTTTAGTTGATGTTCCAGCTGTAATTATAATTTCAAATTCGGAACCATTTGTAGCATTTTCAGAAACCTTTACGTTTCCATTGTTGTCCACTGTTGCGTTGTTAGAATTTATGCTAAATGTTTTCTTGTAGTTGTCAGCATTTTCTGGCAAAACATCAAATTCAATCTGAAATTCTTCTCCAGGAACAACCTTTACTATTTCGCCTTCTTTATAGTTTGCTATATCCTTTACACTGATATTTACAATTTCCTCTGGATCGATTCCTGAATATATATTGTAGGATTCACAAAGACTATTATAAGATGACTTTCCATATTCTTGAAAATAATTATATAGCTCTTGATATCTTTCGCTAGCACCCTCTACATTTAAATCTAATAAATCCCATATTGGATAAAGCGAGTTCGAATCCTTTATTCCTATTACAACAGGATATGTATCAAGTGAATTCTGCCAATCAAAATAATTTTCAAATAAGGAGATTTCACTATTTATACCATAAGCTCCACCACCGGCACATGTGATTTTTTTCTCTATCTGCATTTCATATTTTGAAGCAGTCTTTTCATAGGAAAAAGTATTTTCAAATGAATTTTCTTGACCCGCTGAAGCTCCATATTTTCCAAAGGATGCTTCAACATTTGTTTTAAACTCACCAGATACCTCAACATAATTTGACTGAGAGGTTGTCTTATTTTTGCTATACATTGTATAATCCATACAAATGCTTCCGCCCATAGCAACGCTGGTTAGCAAGTGAGTTCCGTACTTTGAAAACAATTGTGCTGGAGAAATTGATTCGTTGTATAAATCGCTTTTGAATTCTTCTGACAAAATCTCTTTATATCTATTTTCACCCGCTTGTAAAATTAGCCAATATGTTAAATTTTCTGATATTACTCTAAGAAAATATTGTGATTCCACCTCAGAGGATGTTTTTGTAAATCCTGTTTTCAATCCATTGCTAAATGAAGCGGATCCTTTTACGTCAACGCCCTTGATTTGTCCCTTTGCTGATGCACTTTTACCAGATGACATACTAGTGGAATTGCTCATGCTCTCGTAAAACTCTTGTATCGTTTTTCCTTCAATGCATTGAAATTCATTATAGTGTTCATTGCTCTTTAAAAGTTGCTCTTGCATCAATTTATCCATATCAAAAATTGGATATGTTGCAAGAATATTTTTGCTATTAATTGCAGATGCATTAATAATATCTATTCCATAGCCAATATAAGAATTCTTTGTGTTGATTTCATCAAAAGAGCCGAAAGCTCCTACAACCTCGTCCTTATATTCCTCACCTGTGTTTGCATTTCTTGTGTAGCTTATAGAGTCTGAATATGCTGATGAGTTATATAAAACTCCATCACCATTTGCCTTTACTGATAGTGTGTATTCTCCGCTTGGAAGATCTTGCAATGAATAGCTGTTTATTTGACAAGTATATGTTGTACCATTAATTAGAACGGTATATCCACTTGCGTAGTCAACAACATTCCACTGCAATGTAGTGCCAACAACACGTACGTTTGTTGGAGTCTCTAGTTTCTTATTTGTATTGCTTGTAACGGGATTCTTTGGTGCGCAAGCTGTCAAAAGCATGCTGAACGAAAGTATTATTAGCAATACTATTGAAAGTGCTTTTTTCATTTTTTCTCTCCTTTTATTAGTTGGCATTATATACCAAATTGGGATATTTTTATTATACCACAATGGTATAATATTGTCAAGAATAACGATTGAGGTGCATATGAGATTAAAAGAGCTAAGAAAGCAGCGCTGTATTTCCCAGTTAAAGCTTGCTATGGACTTACATATGAATCAAAATAGTATAAGCAGATATGAAACTGGTGAACGGGAAGCAGATTACAGAACCCTTATTCTCCTAGCAAACTATTTCGACGTTTCAATCGATTATTTACTAGAACGCACCGACAATCCTAAAACTAATAAATAAAGCCTTGCAAACGCAAGGCTTTTTATTAATCTGCCATTGAAAGAAGCATACCGGAGGCGTCTCCACGAGCTACTATTTTGCCATAAAAATCACGAGTTACATCCTGTGATTTGATATAATAGCCTAAGATTTTACCTGTCCAAGAGGATACCTGCTTATCTCCGTTTGGTTTTGTATCAATGTAGCCGATAATTCTACCGGAAAATGCTTTTATTGTTTCTCTTGCCATAGTATAGTCCTCCTATTTCTCTATTAAATTAATAATAACATATTTTGTTCAATAAAAAAAGTACATTCGCAAAAAATGTAAAATTTTTTATAAAAAGTTGAATGATTTTTCCTTCTGTGCTATAATAGTTATAGCAAAAACACTTAAAGGACACACTATGAAAAACAAACAAAAAAAGCAAAAAAAGACAGAGGAGCTAAAGGAATTCAAGCTCCCTAAGAATAGAAGACAGCCGATTTTTAAATTCTTTTCGGCTTTATTTTTCAAGCCTATTTTCAAGGTAAAAACACAAAGTAAAATCAAGAATCTACCCGATAAAGCAATAATTGCTTCAATCCACGCAGCAAAAACCGGACCTATGTCAATATGCGTAAGCTATCCAAAATACTCGGCTATTTGGGGACACCACGGTATGCTCGGCTCTTATAAGGAAAGATTCCACTATCTACGTGATGTGCTTTATGTTCAAAAAATGCACAAAAACAAGTTTTTTTCCGGCTTAAAGGCTACTTATGAAGCATTTTTTTCAATTTTTATATATAAAGGAATGAAGGTTATCGGCACATACACCGATATGCGTCTGCTCTCCACTATTAGAAACAGTATGAATGTACTTGACGAAAATGCTAGTGTAATAATTTTTCCGGAGGACTCAAGCGAGGGATATTTTGACGAGATACAAAGTGCATTTCCCGGCTTTGTTTCGCTTGCCTCTCTCTATTACAGTAAGCGTGGCGAGGATGTTCCCATCATCCCTGCTTATATATCAAGAAAAAGAGGCAAAAAGCGTCTTGTAATTGGTGAGCCACGATATGTGCACGAGCTAGAGCTTCAAGGCAAAAGCAAGCAAGAAATCGCCGATATAATAAAGGAAGATATAAACGAGCTTTATCGCAATTATGTTGAGCCTAAAAATGACCTTGAGCCAACTATCGAGGACGCACCTACAAGAACAAAGGAATATTATGGTGAATAAAAAGCCTTGCAAATGCAAGGCTTTTATTTATGCTAATTTCTTTTCAAGACGTGCTCTGATTTCTTTAATAAATGTAATTGTGTTGACAGCTGTTGCTTTTGTGCCAGCCTCAACAAGTCCTACTAAGTCCTTTGTCATAATGCCGTCGTTTAGTGTGTCAATACAAGCTTCTTCCAGCTTGTTTGCGAAGTCAACGAGGTCGCAAAGTCCGTCTAGCTCACCTCTTTTGCGTAGAGCTCCGCTCCATGCATAGATTGTAGCCATTGGGTTAGTTGAGGTGTCCTCACCCTTTAGGTAACGATAGTAGTGTCTTGTTACTGTGCCGTGTGCTGCCTCATATTCAAACTTACCGTCCGGAGAAACAAGAACAGATGTCATCATAGCGAGTGAGCCAAACGCGGTTGATACCATATCTGACATAACATCACCATCATAGTTCTTACAAGCCCAAATGTAACCACCCTCTGAGCGAATTACTCTTGCTACTGCATCGTCAATTAATGTATAGAAATATGTTATACCAAGCTCCTCAAATTTTTCCTTGTAGCACTCGTCGTAAATCTCTTGGAAAATGAGCTTAAAGGTTTGGTCGTATTGCTTAGAAATCGTGTCCTTTGTTGAGAACCAAAGGTCTTGCTTTGTGTTTATAGCATAGTTAAAGCAGGAATGTGCAAAGGAACGAATTGATGAGTCCTTGTTGTATTGACCTTGAAGCACACCTGCACACTCAAAGTCGTAGATAGTTCCACGGAAGCTCTCATTTCCTTCCTTGTCAGTAAATACTAGCTCTGCCTTGCCCTCGGCAGGTACTCTATACTCTGTTGCCTTGTATACGTCGCCATATGCGTGACGAGCAATTGTAATTGGCTTTTTCCAATTGCGTACAGCCGGCTTGATTGAGTCAATCAAGATAGGAGCACGGAACACTGTACCATCAAGGATAGCACGGATTGTTCCATTAGGGCTCTTCCACATTTCAGTAAGGTTGTATTCCTCTACTCTTTGCTTGTTTGGTGTGATTGTAGCACACTTTACAGCAACGCCATACTTTTGGTTAGCGTAAGCTGAATCAAAGGTAACCTTGTCCTTTGTTCTCTCTCTTTCCGGCAAACCGAGGTCATAATACTCTGTTTTTAAATCTACAAATGGAAGAAGCAATTCATCCTTAATCATCTTCCATATAATTCTTGTCATTTCGTCGCCATCCATCTCAACGAGCGGAGTGGTCATTTTGATTTTTTCCATTTTAAAATCCCCTTTGAAAAAGATATTTTTATTATATACTATCATTCCTCTTTTTTCAAGTCTCTATTTTATGTTATTTATATTTTATGTGCACACTTGAATAAGTCATTTTTGTGTGATATAATGTATTTATCAATTTTTTGGAGGCAATTATGAAAAGGACACGTATTATAGCTATCACACTACTTTCTTTGTTTGTTATTTTTGCATTTGCCGGCTGTGCTGCCTACAAGGGCAAGGAGAAAACCTTTACAGCAAACGGCATAGAGATTACGGCGACAGACCGCTTCACTCTTGTAGAGGGCGAGGGAAAGGACTTTTCTTTACATTCTCTCTCCTGCCAAATTATATTTTCAAACATTGGTGAAATAGCAAACGACACAATTGATGAATATATCGACACCTTTGTTAGTGAGCTTGAAAAAACAATGACTATAAAAAGCGGACCGACCTATGAAAACGGAGCTTATATAATGGAGCTTGTTACAACCGAGGACGGCACAACCGTTTGCCTATATGAAATGCTCATATTCAACGGTGAGGATGCTTGGTTAGTATCCTTTGGCTGTGAGGAAAGTGAATATGAGGCACACAAGCCATATATTACTGAATGGGCAAAATCAATAAGATTTGTTGGCTAAGAGCAGAATAATAAAAAGAAGCAACCGAGGTTGCTTCTTTTTGTTTATTTTACTACCATATAGGCTACTCTATCCTTCACAGCATCGTCGCCGTCGTAAGGGTATTCAACAGGGGAGCCGTCTCCTTTTACCTTTGTTAATTCGACTATAACAATATATGGCTCGTTTCCTTGCTTTTCTACCAAGAGTGTAAAGTGTTGATCGTCTAGTTTTTTAAATTCAAAGATGTTCTCTTCCTCTAAGGTGTAGTCGTCGCCGTCAAATGAGTAGAATTTAGCTACCATTTGCTCATTATCCTTTGTTTGATAGCTAGAGACTACATTAAAGCTTATGCTACTACTATTAGTAGTAACCTCAAGCTCGAGTCCTGTTTTATTAATATAGTCTCTTTTTGCATCTACTAAAATATTTTTAATAAGAGTTGAATATTCATATTCGTCATTGTCGTTAAAGAGGTTGCCTGTCCATTCAGTGTTGCCAAGGTCTGTTGACAAAACGGCAACATATCCGTTTCCGTATTCCCAATGTGAATAAATTGGGCAGAAATTTCCAACTATTATGTCTTTATATGCGCCTTCCTTGATTTTTGAATAATAGTAGCCGTAGATGTTTTCATACTCAGGGCCTGTCAAGTCTTGGTGAACAGAGCTATATCCATAATCGCCAATCTCGAGCTTAACTGGTTCACCAGCTTTAACAAATTGCTTGTTTTTAAATGAATCTATTATTTCATTTACACCAAGCTCAAGCTCGTAGATGTCCTCTGCCTTATAAAATTCTCCTCTGCCCTTAGTTGCAAGAGTTTCATATGATCTTACTGTGTTTTTGTCATCTATATCTAATGTAATTACTGATATTTCTATACCAGAGGAAACAGCTGAGATGATTCCTCCGTGTTCGATAGTATAGTCAAGGTCTTGTGGCTCACTATCGGTAATCAATATTACCTGGTTATCAGCATACTCATCTTTGTGAGTGCAAGCTTTTGTTAATGACCAATCAAGGTTTACAGTATCGCTTGTTTTTATGCTATCGCCTGTTGCCATATCGACTGTGCCCTCAATATACTCCTTATTCATAGAGTACTTTGGATTATCTCCATCAACATATATGTTAGATTCTCCGGGGACACCGTCCTTTTCAATGTTTATTCTTATTTCACTCTCTCTGCCGGTGGAATTATCAATATAGTATGCGTAGTAGCAATGATTCATATTATATACTACTTTTTCATAAAGCGCCTGTCTTTCTGCTTCACCACCTAGCTCATAGCTACTAACAACATAGCCATCAGATTGGTCAAGCAGACTAACTATAACATCGTCGTCATCCTCTAGCTGTGTACTAAAGATAGCTTTTCTCAAGCTTTCTAAAACTAAATGGTATCTTGTTGGCTCACTAAATGTAGACACCTCACCACAGCCAAGGCAAGTGCCACTTACACGACTGCCCTCGCTATAAAAATATCCACATTTTGTGCAAATCTCGCCACTATCATAAACTAATGAGCCCATAGATGACGAAACATCAACCAAAAATGACACTAATGATTTTTCTTCCTTTGGATCAATAAATGTAACAGGTAACATTTCGTCAAGCTCGGTGCTTACTATATTGCCGTTTTGGTCAAGAATATTGTCGCCACAGGTTACAAGCAAGCCTCTGCCCAGCTTTTCAACAAATGCTTTAATATTGCCAAGTGCATTTGCAGGTAGCTCACTGTAATCCACATTCATAAGAATTATCGCATCGTAGTCTAGCATTAATTCAAGTGATCTTGGAAATCTGCTTGGCTCATAGACCTCAAGATTGCATCCTGAGTCTAAAATTTTATCCCATATGATATCAAGCTGTGAATCTTGAGTATCGTCGCCCTTTACAACCAAGATTCTGCCTTCTCTTTCACACACGTAGCTTGTGTATACTACATTATCGCTTGTATCATCAATTAAATTTTCCGGTGGGACAAGCTCAATCTTGACAAGCTGTATGCCTGTTTCATCTACTATTCTTTGTGAGGATGTAAACAATTTTGAAATAGGAATTTCTACACTATACTCATAGGTATCTGCTTCTATGTATATTTCCTTTTCTGTGAGCCTTGAGCCTCTCATATCATAGACAACTAGCTTTCCACCGTCCATCTCAGTATCGCTTGTAATATTAACGGTAACCTCGATTGATTTTTCGTCTATGGTAGTTCTTGTATAGACTGAATCAATACAAATGCTTCCCTCTACCTTTTCGTCTGTGTTTGTCTCGGTATTGGTCTCGGTGTTGCCACCATTCGAGCTCAAAAGTGAGCAGGAGCTAAATAAAACCGCACACGCCAAGCAAATCAAAGCAAGGACAACAATTCTCTTCTTCATTTTCTCTCTCCTATATAGAAAATTTCTTTAGATACCTTAATTATATCACAACAAAATATTTTTGTAAATATAAAAAGAAAAAGCGTAGCCGTTTGGGCTACGCTTCATACTATTATAGGTTATCATTAAAGAACTTGTTTATCAAGTCTGCAAAAGAGGAGCCTGCGTTTGTGTTGTTTTCGTCCTGTGTTACGGAAACAATATTGCCGTTACTTATGCTCATAATATCCTCTGTTGAAACTCTTTCAATTTCAATTGTTGGAGCTACATATTTCTTCATTATAGGCTACCTCCCTTGTTAATTTTGTTGTAGGTTGTTGTTGCAACATTACCAGCACCTACAAATACTGTATTGTTGTTTGCATCAGCTGTGATGTATTTCTTTTCGTCGCCACACTTTACATACATACAAGCGACAAGCTCAGTATCATAGTTGTCAGCCGATATTTCATTAATAAACACAAAGTAATTTGTTGTTAAGCTATATGCTTTGAGTGAATGCTCTACTGTTTTGTCTCCAATTGCACCGATTGATAGCACCGCACCAAAGTCAACGCTAACGCCGTTTTGCTTTTCGTACTTAGCAATAGCATCGTGGTCAAGAGTATAGCCGGCTACAATACGAGAATCCTCTTCATTTACTGAATAGCCCTTGAATGTAGCTATGTTAGCAAGAGTAACTGTTTTTTCTACACTGAATGTTCCGTTTTCTGTTGGCAATACCATATATCCGGGTACTAGATAAGGCGTAGGATCTACTGTATATACACCACCGTTTATACCCGACATAATGCCAATATCAGATAAAATTTCAATTTGACCATCAAATGTACCGGCACAAAGGTCGCACAATCCATTGTACATTTCAAAGTCTGCACTCTTTAGCGCATAGCCTGTGCCATCGCCAATAACTGTGTTTTCATTTGCAGCCATCATAGAAAACATTGCGTTATTTTGAATTACTGTACCACCAGTATCCTCTGTTGTAATAGATGCTCTTTCCCCACTGTTGAAAACACTCATAAAGCCGTTATTTTCAATTACCACCTCAGCTGAGCTTCTAATATTATGACCATTTAAATCAAATCTTATAGCATACGAGCCACCGGATACCACGATTGTTTCATCAAGATGAAGGTCGCAAAGAATAGTAACTATTTGAGGAGCATCTTTTGATGCCAAAACTGCTGCATCAACTGCCTCTTGTAGTGTTGCATACTCTGTTTCTCCCACTTTTGCAACATTTGTTTCTTCTGTATCCGTAGCAAATGCTGTAAGTGCGCCGAATGTAAATAGCATTACTACTGTGAAAATTAAAGCTAAAATTTTCTTCATTTGCTTGTCCTTTCATAAAGCTTTTGTTATTTATTGTTTGCACAACAAAAGGTATTATATCGTATTTACTACTAAATTACAAGTATTTTTTATTTTTCAGCATAAAAAAAGAAGCACTGACTAAAATCAATGCTTCTATTTGTCTTTTGTTTTTGGTTGTGCACCTGTGTCAACGCCCTTGATATTGGCGAAGAGACAGGTAGCAGTTCTAACAGTTAGTACAATCTAAATTAGAGGCTTCAGGACGGAGGAAAAAGGTGTGAGCACGACCGAGAGGCGTACTGACGTACGTCGGAGGAAGTGGTCGCACATAGAAATCACATAAAGAAAAGCACACCCGTTGCGTTGGTGTGCTTTTTAACCTTAAATATTCTTTATTGATAGAACGGGAGGAGCAAGCCCCTCCCCTACAAGATTGATTTCGTTGTCTTGTTTTATATTTGTGATTTCGGTTTTACCCGTATATTGCTCCATTTGGGCGAAGAGACCGGTAGCAGAAATTGGTGATTGCGTACACGTCGGCGTACTTGTGTACGGTAGAGTAGCAATCGCCGATAAAAAACAAAAGACACTTTTGTGAAGAAAAACGTAGTTTTTCAACCTTTTATAGCAAAAAAAGAAGCACTGACTAAATCAATGCTTCTATTTGTCTTTTGTTTTTGGTTGTGCACCTGTGTCAACGCCCTACACTATACGGAAGCCCTTGCCGAGAATATCACTAGAGTTAGTTATGATAGTAAACGCATTTGGGTCCGTCTGCTTCAAAAACAGCTTGAGCATAGTTGCCTGTTGACGATTAAGCACGGCGATTATCATTTTCTTTTCAATGTGAGAGAATGAGCCCTCGCATTTTGATACTGTTGCACCTCTGTGTAGCTCATTGTTTATAAAATCGCACACTTCTTTTTCCTTTGTGGTAACGATAATAAAGCATTTGTTCATATTAATGCCGTCAATTACGTTGTCAACTATAAAGGATTTTAAAATCAAGCCTGTTGCCGAGCAGAGGAAAACGGTTGTCATTTCCTTTGTTGCAAAGGAGTTGAACACAAACGGTGCAAGTACAACAATTATGGCATCTGCTACAAAAAGAGCTGTACCTGTGTTTAAATTTGTAAATCTCTTTAGTATCATAGCGATGATGTCGGTGCCACCTGAGGACGCCCCCTGACTAAAGAGAATTGCACTACCAACAGCAATTCCTCCGATAGTTAAAAGCATTTCCAAAAATGGTGAGGTGGTTAGTGGCTCGTTTATAGGAAGAACCTTTTCAAGCCCTAAAACTATTACGTTTAAGAGCATACTTGAATAAATGGTTTTAATTGCAAAATTCTTACCAAAAATGAGCAACGCAACAATAAGCAAAATTACGTTTGCTATTGACATTATTACAGACTCGGAAATAGCTATTCCAAAAAATCTTGAAAAGAACTCGGTTGCCAAAACAGCAAACGAGCTGACGCCTCCCATTGTAAAATGGTTTGGGAATTTAAAGAAATAAATGCCACAGGCGATAAGTGCAGTACCAAATGTAATTAATATGTAAGACCAAAGCCCCTTGAAGAACTTTGCTCTTTTGGTTTGAGGCTCAAGATTGACATCCGGTGTTCCCTTGATTTTCTTTGGCTTTTCCTCAATGCCATTTAGCCATTCAAAGCTTATTCTCTTTTTTTCCTTTGGACTTTTTTTCGCATTTTGCAGATCCTTTTCTTCCATTGGGTCCTCCATAGCGTATTTTTATATTTCAATCCAAAACTATTATATAATAATAGTTGTTGCTTGTCAAGTATTGAAAAATCTGCAAAAAGGTGTTACAATATTCATATATGGTTTTTTTGAGGTGCAAAATGAAAAAAATCAAACATCTTTTAACAGAATATGGTGAAAAATTGAATGGTAATGAGTATAACTCATATCCACGTCCGTCTATGGTGCGTGAGTCTTTTCTATCACTTAATGGCAGATGGGAGCTAATAGTCGAGGGCAAGACCTACGATATTAATGTGCCTTACCCACCGGAATCTATTCTTTCATATGTTAATAAGGTTTTTAACGACGGCACTAGTCTTGTCTACAAAAGGGACTTTTTTATGCACGATGGCTTCAAAAAGGACAAGGTGCTTTTGCATTTTGGTGCAGTTGACGGGGTGTGCTCTGTTTACCTGAACGAGCATCTTTTGGGTGTACATTTCGGGGGATACGATAGCTTTAGCTTTGATATAACCGACTATGTAAGGCGTGAAAACTCACTAAGAGTTGAAGTAATAGATACCTTAAAGGGCTATACCTATCCATACGGAAAGCAATCCTTTAAGCGAGGCGGTATGTGGTACACTCCGATTAGCGGTATTTGGCAAAGCGTTTGGCTTGAAAGCGTACCTCGTAATTATATTGAAAGCATTAAAATTGATACTCACCAAAAGGGGGCAACCATTCATTTGGAGGGTGCTACAACAGGTGAATGCCACATTGACACTCCAAACGGCACAAAAGCCTTCCCTATTATAAACGGTGTTTGTAAGGTTAACATTGAAAATCCTGTTTATTGGTCGCCGGAAAATCCATATTTGTACTATTTCACAGCAAAATATGGTCGAGACGAGATAAAATCATATTTTGCACTTCGTACTCTTGAGGTAAAAGAGGTTGACGGTATACCTCGCCTTTGCTTAAACGGTAAGCCTTATTTCTTTAATGGTGTGCTAGACCAAGGCTACTTTAGTGATGGTATATATACCCCTGCCTCACCAAAGGAATATGAAAACGATATTTTGGCTATGAAAAATCTTGGATTTAACACCTTGCGTAAGCATATAAAGGTTGAGCCACAAGAGTTTTACTATCAATGTGATAAATTAGGCATGGTTGTTTTCCAAGATATGGTCAACAACGGAAAATATTCGTTTTTGCGTGATACGGCATTGCCAACCGTTCTTTCAAAGAAGCTTCCCGCTTGTTTTATGAAACGAACAAAAGCTCAAAAATCCGCATTTATAGAGTCGATGGAAAAGACTGTAAAACAGCTTTACAACCATCCAAGCATCTGCTACTACACTATTTTCAACGAGGGGTGGGGGCAGTTTGAATCTGACAGAATGTACTTTTTACTAAAGGACATTGACTCTACACGCTTTGTTGACTCAACCTCCGGTTGGTTTAAGGGCAAAATGAGCGACGTTGAGAGCTTACACGTATACTTTAAGAAAATCAAGCTTAAAAAATCTGAAAGGCCCATTGTTCTTTCCGAGTTTGGCGGTTATAGCTACAAGGAAAACGGACACGTTGCAAACGAAAAGGACACCTACGGCTACAAATTCTTTAAGGAAAATGACAAGTTTGAAAACGCTGTTGTTTCTCTTTACGAAAACGAGGTAATCCCAAATATTGAGAAGGGTCTTTGTGGTGCAATCTATACTCAGCTTTCAGATGTTGAGGACGAGACAAATGGATTTTTGACCTATGACAGAAAGGTATTAAAGGTAAACGAACAAAGAATCCGCAAGGTTATGGAAAAGGCTAAAATTACCTAACAATCCCTCCGTCACATCTTGCGATGTGCCACCTCCCTTTGCACAAAGGAGGCAATGACAGAAAAAGCTGTAAGGCAAAAGAACAAAGAATCCGTGAGGTTATGGAAAAGGTAAAGATATAAAGAAAGCCCTGTGTGCGAAAAACGTACACAGGGTCCTATTTTTATTTATAGCTTTCTACCTCGTCAAGGCTAGGCACAGACATTTGTGCGCCTCGTTTTGTACAAGCAATAGATGCACAAAGTGAGCCAAACGCCATTGACTCCTCTATGCTCTTTCCCTCAGCGAGTTTAACGCAAAGTCCACCGGAGGCAGTATCCCCTGCCGCAGTTGTATCAACAGCTTTAACCTTTAAGCAAGGGTAGATTTTTGAGTCATTTTTTGTTGCTATTTCATAGCCTTGACTGCCAAGAGTGGTTATAACTGTTTCTATGCCACAACCAAAAAGCTCCTCCTTGCCACCTAGTATTTCAAGCTCGGTTTCGTTTGGAGTTATTATATCAACATATTTTAGATATTTCTTTATTTCCTTATTAGCCGGTGCCGGATTTAACACGACTAAAAGCCCCTTTTCCTTTGCTCTTTTTAGCCCGTAGCCAACTATGTCAATTGGGTTTTCAAGCTGAGTTAAAAATATATCGCCAACAGTCGCTTTTTCAAGGAAGCTATCAATATCAGCCTCACTAACACAAGCGTTAGCTCCTGCGTCGATAATTATACGATTTTCGCCCTCTGTAACTACAATTACAGCCACTCCTGTGGATGTTTTTTCAACCTTTTTGACAAATTGTGTGTTTACGCCAACACTGTTTAAGCTACTAAGAAGTGCTTCTCCAAATGAGTCATTTCCAACTGCTCCGCACATAAAGGCTCTACCACCAAGCTTGCCGCACGCATATGCTTGATTAGCTCCCTTGCCACCTGCGTTTGTCATAAAGTCGCTTCCTCTTAAGGTTTCTCCACCGACGGGCATATACGGTGCGTTTATAACAAGGTCATAATTTAAGCTACCCACAATAAATATGTTTTTCATAATCGCTCCTTGATACATCATTAATATAATTATATATTAAAATGAAAAAATCTTCAAGCACTACTTGACAAATAAGGTCGAAAAGATTATACTTGCTTATGATTTATCAAGGAAAGGGGGATTTTATATGAAGTCGAGTGAAAAAAAGGCACAACACGCATCGTTTAAGGAGCTGATTTTAGCTATTAGACTAAGAAGCGTTTCCTTTATAAAAAAGAATATAGTTATGGTTATTGCTCTTTGTATTGCAATAATTACCTCATTTATAATCCCACCTGATAGTGCTTACCTAGATTACTTTGATTTTAAAACATTATCGTGCTTATTTACTACTCTTGCCGTGGTTTGTGCTTTAAAGAATATAAGATTCTTTTATATAATTGCAAGAAAAATTGTTAGTATTTTTAAAACAACTAAAATTGCTATACTTGTTTTGGTTTATATCACCTTTTTAGGCTCGATGCTACTTGCAAACGATATGGCATTACTTACATTTTTACCCCTTGGTTACTTTGTTTTAAGCTCAACGGGTAAAGAAAAGTATATGGCTTTTACCTTTATAATGCAAAATATCGCAGCAAATCTCGGTGGTATGCTAACGCCCTTTGGCAACCCGCAAAACCTTTATTTATACTCGTTTTTTGAAATCCCCACGCTTGAGTTTATGGGAATAATGCTCCCACCATTTGTCCTCTCCGTTACCTTGATTACTGCTTGTTGCCTTATTTTTGTAAAAAGCGAATCGCTTGAAATCAACAACGAATCAGTTAAATTGCCTAAGGCTCGTACTATAATTTATCTATTGCTTTTTGCACTTTCAATTATAGTAATTTTCCGTTTTATACCTTATCAAATAGCACTTATAGCAGTTCCGCTTGTCCTTATTTTTATGGACAGACGTGCGCTACTCAAGGTTGACTATCCCTTGCTTTTAACCTTTGTATTTTTCTTTATCTTTGCCGGAAATATGGCAAGAATTGACGCAGTTAAGGACTTCTTTTCCTGGCTACTTGACAAAAACACACTTCTTTTCTCGGCACTTTCCTGTCAGGTTATCAGTAACGTGCCAAGTGCCATATTGCTATCGCAATTTACAACCAAGTATAACGAGCTTTTACTCGGTGTAAACATTGGTGGCGTCGGCTCACTTATCTCATCCCTTGCAAGTCTAATCACATTGCGTGAATACATAAACCACAATCCACGTGGCACAAAGAAATATATTCTTCTCTTTAGTGCATTTAACTTTGGATTTTTGCTTGTATTACTCGGCTTTTGCACAGCTTGGAATTTAATATTTTAATAAAAAGCAGACACCGTTTGATGTCTGCTTTATTTTTATTGCTTATTCTCTTTTGATTGTCTTGCTTTTTCAACTACTGTGTTAAGTACAAGAATGAATGTGATAATTACGCCTGTTACAATAAAGATACCGAGCATACCAAAGCAAAGAATTAGGGCTGAGTCGCTTATTGCTTTTTCTCTTTCCGCCCATGGCTTACCAAAGATACCCATTATGTCTTGGTTCTTTTGCACCTGTCTGCCACAGTCAGCACAGTAAACGCCCTCTATTTCGTTATCCTTACAGGTTTGACACTCCACTTGAGACGCACCACAGCTTGGACAAAACTTTGCAAACAGGTCGGAAATTGGCTCCCCACAATCCTCGCTTATACAGAGCTTTGCGTTGTGCTCCGGATTTTTATCGCAAAGATACAGGTTGTCAAATTCTGCCTCCTTTAATACGCCATCGCATTTCTCTATTGGGCAACTGATAGGCTCTTCCTTTTTGCCACAGGATGCAAATAAAAATACTGAAAGCAAGCAAAGTGCTAAAATTACTACTGATAAAATTCTCTTTTTCATATCAGCACCTCCTTACATTACATTTTGCACAAAGGCAAGAAGTAGTCCACCGGCGATAACTGAGGCTACCTGACCTGATACATTTACACCGATTGAGTGCATAAGTAAGAAGTTTTGGTTGTCTGCCTCAAGGCCGAGCTTGTGTACAACACGTGCTGACATTGGGAATGCTGAAATACCTGCAGCACCTATCATTGGATTGATTTTCTTCTTTGTGAACAGGTTCATAAATTTAGCGAGCATAACACCTGCAAATGTATCAAATGTAAATGCTACAAGTCCAAGACCGATAATTATGATTGTTTCCCATCTTAAAAATTCACTTGCTGTCATTCTTGATGCGATTGTAATGCCTAGGAAGATTGTTATTAGGTTAGCAAGTACCTTTTGTGCTGTTTCTGAAAGTGAGTTAAGAACTCCACATTCACGAATTAGGTTACCGAACATTAAAAATCCTATAAGTGCAACTGCGTCAGGAGCTACAAGACCTACAATAACTGTAACTACGATTGGGAAAAGGATTTTTGTAAGCTTTGAAACCTTTCTGCCCTTGTAATCCATACGGATAAGTCTTTCCTTTTTGGTTGTGCATAGCTTGATAATCGGTGGCTGTACAACCGGCACAAGTGCCATATACGAGTATGCGGCAACCATTATAGCTGCTGTGTAGTTTGAATTTAGCATATTGGCAACGAAGATTGATGTTGGGCCATCAGCTGCACCGATAATAGCGATTGATGCTGCATCCTTAATATCAAAGCCAATAAGCGATGCTGCACACAAGGTAAAGAATATACCGAATTGTGCTGCTGCACCAAATAGCATTAGCTTAGGATTTGTAAGAAGTGGCTCAAAGTCTATCATTGCACCTATACCTATAAACAGGATAAGTGGAAATAGCTCGTGTGAATTAATTCCTATTTCAAATAGGTGGTCAATAACCTCACTAGCTCCTGAGTTTGGTAGGTTTACAAGAATTGCTCCAAAGCCCATTGGCAAAAGTAAGGTTGGCTCCATTTCCTTTTTTATTGCAAGGAAGATTAAAACTCCTCCAATAATCCACATTACTATCATTTTCCAACCGTCACCTTGGAAAAGCTCAAGTATATTTGTCCATAAAACGCTTAAATCGAAATTCACTTTTTTCTCTCCGTTTATTTTCTAACTAATTTATTTATAGCCTCATTTAGTGCATCAAAAAGCATTTCTGCCTCGTCCCTTGTGTTTTGTGGGCACAACGAGATACGCACAGAGGAATCTATACTGTCCTTATCAAGTCCAAAGCCAACAAGTGCCGGACTTATCTTTTTTTGTGAGTTTGATGAGCAGGCAGAACCGCTTGAAACATAAATTCCCTTGCTCGACAGAAAATGAAGAAGTGTTTCACTCCTTATTCCCTTAACTGTTATGTTCACTATGTGAGGTGCACTCGTTTGTGGCTTGTTTACACGGATGCCATCAATTTTTTCACACCCCTCAATTATGTACTCCTTCAAGGAGGACATAGCCTCACAATCTTCTAAAAGAGCTTCCATATGCTCCCCGACTGCCTCACCAAATGCACAAATTGAATAAACATTTTCAGTGCCGGAACGCAAATTTTCCTCCTGCCCACCACCGAGCATTATAGGAGCGATTTTCTTTGCTTTAATCAGCTCCGGACTGATATATAAAGCACCAACACCCTTCGGTCCGTTTACCTTGTGTGAGCTTATCGAAATTAGGTCAGCCCCAATCGACTTCTTGGTAAACTTAACCTTTAGATAGGATTGCACACAGTCCGTGTGGCAAATAGCCTCCGGTGAAAGTCTTTTTACTATTTCAAACGCATTTTTTATATCGTAAAGTGCGCCTGTTTCGTTGTTTACGTGCATAAATGTGGCTAAAATTGTGCCACCTGCGTTTTCCCTTATAAAATCAAGGTCAAGTATGCCGTTTTTGGTAGGCACACGCACAACATTAAAGCCGATGCTTTCAAGATAAGCAAGTGGCTCACTAACCGAGGAATGCTCTCCCGCTGTTGTTAAAATCTTTTCATTTCCACGTCTTTTTTTAGCAAGAGCTGTGCCTAAAATTGCAATATTGTTTGACTCTGTTCCGCCTGAGGTGAAAATAATCTCACCACGGCTAGGTCTTTCAATGCCGAGGCTTTTGGCAATTATCATTCTTGCCTCGCTTAGACGTTTCTCGCTATCAAGTCCAAGCGCGTGGAGCGATGATGGATTACCATAATGCTCCCTTGCCACCTCGTTTAATTTGGACAAGGCTCTTTCACTAATTTTAGTGGTTGCACTGTTATCAAAATATACTATTTTCATATTACTTCTTTGGTATAAAATTATCTACTATGCTTTGCATATCCTCTTTGTATTGGCTGTCATTAAATGAAACATCCTCAATGCTTGTATCCTTTACAATTTCTCCGCCCTCTTGTCTAACATTTTGCGGGAAGTTAAAGGTTATTACATAGTAGTTTTGCTCGTGTATAATTACATTTGTGTAATACTTATAGTAAAGGTCGCCGTACTTAGCGGTATATACATATTCTCTTGCACTGCTTTCCCCAAGAGTAAAGTCTCTTGGCTCACTTGCAGAAAACTCCTTGAAAAGTCCGTTGTTAGTGTTAGCATCTGAGCCGTCGCCAACTTGGTCAAACTCGCCTGTAAGCTGAGATTTTAGCTTGTTAAAATAGTCATCAAATAGTCTGTTGTTTCTTTCCTCGTTGGTTTCTCCCTCAACGCCCTTGTCGCTAATAAGATAGTAAACAGAGTTGACTGTAACATTTGATAAGTCTCCGGTTGTACCAACTATTGTTTTGCTTGTAGCCTGTGCAAGACCAAAGTCGGAGTTTGTTTCAATGACCTCCCAGCTTTCCGGCACAAACATAGTATAAAAATCGTTTTCCTCGCAAATCTTCATTCCCTTTGGCACGTCAGTATCCTTGCCACAGGATACAAGAGCAAGTACTAAAAATATAACGCTGATAGATATAGCTATAAATCTTTTCATCTTTTTTATCCTTATAGTTTATTTGAAAGTGCAACTGTTAGCTTAACCGCTTCCTTGATATCAACCATATCAATCATCTCACAGCTTGAGTGAATATATGCTGATGGGATTGAAATTGCACCGACCTTGACGCCCTTACCCGCAACCTGCATAGAAGCAGCATCTGTGCCACCGAAAAGCAGCATCTCGTTTTGGAACTTGATTCCTTCCTCTGTTGCAATTTCTCTCATTTTAGAGACTAGGTCGGGAGAACAAATTGTGCTTGGGTCCTTAATCTTTATAGCACAACCACCACCGAGCTTAACATCCATAGGCTTAGAGCCCGGCTTGTCGCCCGTTGCAGTTACGTCAAGAACAATTCCAATGTCAGGAGCAATACCAAAGGCTGCAGGACGTGAGCCACGACCACCAACCTCCTCTTGTACTGAAAATACAAAATATAAATCGTTGTCGCTCTTAACCTCTTTTAATGCTTCAAGCAAGATAGCACAGCCTACTCTATCATCAAACGGTCTGCCCACATATCTTTGATTTTGTAGCTTTCTGAATTTAGGAACAGGAACAAAAAAGTCGCCAATCTGTACCTTTTTCTCGGCTTGCTTTTTGGTTTTTGCACCAATGTCGATATAAACGCTTTCCCATTTTGGCACATCATTTGATGACTCAGGAACGATAACACCATATGTTCCGTTTTCGCTTACAACCTCACCATATGATGCACTGATAGCATTGACTCCGCCAACGGGTGAAACTCTTATGTTGCCACTATCATCAATAAATGTAACAAAAAAGCCTATCTCATCCATATGAGCACAAAGCATAATTTTCTTGCCGTTGCCTTTTTTTCTCACAATTAGGTTGCCCATAGGGTCTGTTGTTATCTCGTCTGCATAAGGAGAAGCCTCGTTTTTGATAACCTCTCTTATTTTGTCCTCTCTGCCCGAAACAGAGGGTGTAAACATAAGCCTTTTAATTAATTCTGTCATAGCTTACTCCTTTGTTGGCACAGCCGATTTAATTACGGCAAGTACCGTTTGATATGTGTTTTCAAAATCCTCTAGATGAATAACGTCGCTTTGTGAATGAATATATCTTGATGCGCAGGAAAGCACACTTACCTTAGCACCCGATGCATTCTTTTGAATGTTTGCTGAATCATTACCACCCGAAATATACTTGTTTGTTTGATATTTTATCTTTTCCTTGTCGCAAAGACTCATTATGTGTCTTACAAAATCACGGTCATAAATTGCGCCTCTGTCGGCAAAGGAAATAATCACTCCATCACCAAGAATTGAAACCTTTTTCTCATCAGGTGAGCCATAAATATCGCCAACTGCCTTTGACTCAATTACAAGTGCATAGTCGGGCTTTATTTTCATGCTGGCACCAAACGCACCCGAATAGCCAACCTCCTCACGACAGGTAAATGCAAAATAAAGGTCATAGTCGCTCTTTATATTCTCTTCATATATATCCTTAATTACTTGACACATAATAGCACAGCCGAGACGGTCATCAAGTGCCTTGCACTTAACAAAACCCTCGCCATACTCAATGTAATCGCTATCAAAGGTGAAATAATCGCCAACAAAGGTGATTTTCTCTGCCTCCTCCTTGGTGGTTGCTCCTATGTCAATTGACATATTTTTAACCCTTGGACCTGCCTTGTATTCCTCTTTTGTTAGTAGGTGCACAGGCTTAACTGCAACGTTTCCTTTAACACCACTTTCAAAAATCACTCTTTTTGAGCCAAGCACAACCGGGTCAATTCCACCGACACAGCCGAATTTAAGCATGCCATTTTCAAGTATGCCCGTTACCATAAAGCCAACCTCATCCATATGGGCGTTTACCATTAGCTTAGTCTTGCCCTCGTTTGGAATATGGACAATTAAGTTACCGGTGTTGTCGGTTGTCATTGTAGCACCCTTTGGTAGCTTGTCCTTTATTTCATTTTCAATTATTTCTCTTACCTTGTCCTCACAGCCACTAGGACCAAAGGCTAGTGAAAGCTTTTTTAAAAGTTCTCTCATAGCTCCTCCTTAGTTGCAACCGCAAGTAAAATACTTGACAGCGATTTTATATCGCCTAAATTAACCGTTTCACTAGGTGTGTGCATAGACCTTAGCGGTATGCTCATAAGAGCTGTGCGAACGCCAAAGCTACTGATAGACAAAGCATCATTGTTTGTGCCCGTTCTGGTTGGCTCACACACGATTTGATAATTTATGCCCTTACTATCTAAAAGCTCTCTTATGCTTCTTGTGAGCTTACGGTCAACAAGTGAGGAAATATCAATTCCTGCACCCTTGCCCATTTCAATTGACTCAAAGTCCTCGCCCTTTTCCATTTTTGCAAAGTTAACGTCTGTTATAATTGCAATATCAGGCTCGATTTCAAATGATGCACGGGCAGGACCACATTTGCCTGTCTCCTCCTGTGCCGAGGCTGTAACATATACGTTATATGCCATATTGTCCTTGTCCATTTTTGATACTGCATCAAAAATAGCACACAAACAAGCCTTGTCATCAAGTCCTGCACTTGTTACATTGTTGCCATAGATAAAGTCTACATTGTTTTTAAAGCACACAGGTGCACCAACCCAAACAAGCTCCTCAAGTCTTTCCTTTGAGTAGCCTGTATCTATCATCAAGTCCTCAAGCTTAGGTGTGCCTGTTCCCGCCACCTTTAGGTGAGGCGGTGTTGAGGTGATTATACCATAAACATCCTCTTTGCCGTGGATTATAACCTCGGTCGATGGCAAAACACTTGCATCAAGTCCGCCAACCTCTACAAATTTTAAAAAGCCGCCATCCTTGATTTGAGATACCATCATACCAACCGTATCAAAATGGGCATCTATCAGTAGCTTTTTAGCATTTTCCTTATTTGATTTTTTAACCAAAATAAAGTTGCCAAGATTATCGGTTCTTACTTCGTCAAATATACCACCAGCCAGCTTTTCTATTACTTCCTTGCCATAAAGCTCATGGCCTGAAACTGAAAAGCCGTCGCATAGGTCCTTTAGGATTTTTTTAATCTGTTCCATTATAAGCTTTTAACCAGGTCCCTAAACCTTTTTGCCCTTTCCTTGTAATTTTTAAACATATCAAAGCTTGCCGATGCCGGAGACAAAACAACATAATCGCCCTCGTTAGCTTCCTTATATGAAGCTAAAACCGCATCAGCCAGATTATTTACCATAATTATTTTTTTAGCACTGTTTTCTATCGCCTTGTATATTTTTTCTCGGTTTTCGCCAAGTAAAATAGCACATTTTATGCCATCTGTTACATCCCTTAGCTCACTATATGATAGATTTTTGTCGTAGCCACCTAAAATGACAATTGAACGCTCACGAGGATATATGCTAAGCGTTGCTTTTGTGCGAGTGGGAGTTGAATCAACCGAGGAATCAATAAAGAAAACTCCGTTTTTTACACATATCAGCTCTGCCCTGTGACAAACGCCCTCAAACGAGGAAACCACATCTATAATTGAATAAATGTCGACATAATCATATGTTGCACCGATTGATGCAAGAATATTTAAAAGGTTGTGTTCTCCCTTTAGCTTGACTATATCAACATCAAAAAGCCGTTTTTTGTTATAATAAGCACAGCCGTTTTTTATATATACACAATTTGTGCCACTCTCAACCATTTTTTCTATATTTTCAAGCGAAAAATACGTTATATCTTGATGCATAAAAAAATCTCGATATGGTGAGGTGTAATTTACCACTGCTCTTTTTGACTTTTTTAAAATGTTTCTCTTGGAAAAGACATATTCAGCCATTGAGGTGTGCCAATCCAAGTGGTTTGGACTTATGCTTGTTATAACAGCTACATCAAGACAGGGCGTGTAGTCATAAAGCTGAAACGAGGATAGCTCACAGACTAAAAAATCATCGTTTTTTATCTTATCGAGCTGCGAAATCAGCGGAGTGCCGACGTTTCCAACCAAATAAGTGCTCTTATTGTCCTTTTCCAAAATTTTGTTTATCAGGGTTGAGGTGGTTGTCTTACCATCCGAGCCTGTTATTCCTATTTTATGGCATTTTGCTCTTTCAAGCGAATAGCTAATCTCTGTAAATGATTGTGAGCCACTAAAAAACGTATCCCCTCGCACAGACGGTGAGCGAAAAACAATGTCCTCACTTGCATACAAATGGCTGTCCCCAAATATGCATTTTACGCCCTTTGGCAGCTCGACTTTTTCCTTGCTTCTGACAATCGGATAAACATTATTTTTTATTAAATAATCAAGCACTGCTTGATTTGATACGCCATAGCCAACAAGCGAAATTGTCTTGCCGCTAAGGTCTACTAAAGATGAGCCTTGCACCTTGCATCTCCTTTTAATTATACATTAACAAAAAGTCTTTTTCAATAGGTTATTTATATATTTAAAATATAATTAATAATATCACTGTACGAAATTTTGTCATAGGTGAGTAGCTTGGGTAGCATACTGATTTTTGTAAAGCCCGGCATTGTATTTACTTCATTGAAGTAAACCTTACCAAATGAGGTTACAAAAAAGTCCATACGGCAAACGCCCCTTATACCTAAGCAACTATATAAAATTTTTGCATATTCACGGAGCTTCTTCTCTGATTTTTTCGATATTTTAGCAGGAATTATATACTCGGTTTTTCCGTTTTTATATTTTTCATCATAATCATAAAATTCACTATCATAGCTCAGCTCACCCACGGTTGAAAAATGCACCTCTGTATCCTTTTCGATTACGGCTATTTCTATTTCCTTGCCGTTTATTTTTTCCTCTATCAGCACAGTATCACATACCAAAAACGCTTTTATAAGTGATTCTCTCAGCTCACATTCGTTTTTCGCTATGCTAACTCCGACACTTGAGCCACTTTTTGACGGCTTTACAACCACAGGGTAGCCTATTTTTCTTACCCTACACTTTATTTTTTCGTAGTCGTCGCTTTTGAGGACTGAAAATCCCTTTGCCACCTTAACTCCACTTTTTTCAGCTATCATTTTTGTTAAATTTTTGTCCATACAAGCAAACGAGCAAAACGAATCACAGCCCGAATATTCAATTCCGCACACCTCGAAAAGCGACTGTATTCTGCCATCCTCACCATACTCGCCGTGCAATACAGGTAATATTTTATCTACCTTTATTTTTTCATTGTCAACTATAAAAGCTCCGTTATTTATATCGAGTAAAAGCTCCCTTGTGTTTTGTTGCCAACCATCATTTAAAATACTCTCATTTTCGCCATCAAATATGTACCACTTGCCCTCTTTTGTAATGCCTATTTTTAAGATTTCATATTTTTCCTTGTCTATGGACTCAAGCACAAAATAGGCTGAGGCCAGTGAAACCTCGTATTCTCCGCTTTTGCCACCAAAAATAACACAAATCAAAGACTTTTTCATAAGCTATCTCTCCCCTACTTTTCTATATTACGATATGCAGATAAGATATTTTTGACAAAATAAAAAGCCCTTGGCTTAATGAAGTGAACCATTTTGTGCAGACAGCACAAAAAACACCCCCTATGGTAGAATATTAAATTTTAAGAAGCAAACTGGCATCGTTTTTCTAATGGTGTCAGTTTTGTTTTTAATTGAATACGGTCATTGTTGTAAAAGTGGA